>NZ_JAHSPD010000001.1:1972500-2310592 GCF_020141465.1 Roseovarius carneus
CGCGGGCCGGATCCTCGACATCCGCGCGGCTGAGGCCTTGGCTCACCATCATCAGCGCCATATCGCCCACAACCTTGGACGAGGGCGTGACCTTCACGATATCGCCAAACATCTGGTTCACATCGGCATAGGTCTGCGCCACTTCCGGCCAGCGGTCCTCAAGGCCAAGGCTGCGCGCCTGCGCCTTGAGATTGGTGAACTGCCCGCCGGGCATCTCGTGCAGGTAAACCTCCGATGAAGGCGCCTGCATCCCTGTCTCGAAGGCCGCGTAATGCTCGCGCACCGCCCCCCAGTAATCGGAGATTTCGCGCACCGCGCCAATGTCGAGCCCCGTCTCGCGGTCGGTATGTGCCAGCGCCTCGACAATGCTGCCCAGCGTCGCTTGCGACGTGTTGCCCGACAGCGCGTCCATCGCGCAATCCACTGCATCCACGCCCGCATCGGCAGCGGCGAGGATCGTGGCACAGGCCGTGCCTGCGGTGTCATGGGTGTGGAAATGGATCGGCAGGCCGACTTCGGATTTCAGCGCCTTGATCAGCACCTTGGCCGCCGCAGGCTTCAAAAGCCCCGCCATATCCTTGAGGCCCAGCACATGCGCGCCCGCCGCTTCCAGCTCGCGCGCCATCCCGACATAGTATTTCAGGTCATATTTCGCCCGGTCCGGGTTCAGGATGTCGCCAGTGTAGCAGATCGTGCCTTCGCAGAGCTTGTCATTGGCGATCACGGCATCCATCGCCACGCGCATGTTTTCGGTCCAGTTGAGGCTGTCGAAGACGCGGAACACATCAACGCCGGAGGTCGCCGCGACGCGCACGAATTCCTGCACCACATTGTCGGGATAGTTGGTGTAGCCCACCCCGTTGGAGCCGCGCAACAGCATCTGTGTCATCAGATTTGGCATGGCCGCGCGCAGATCGCGCAGGCGCTTCCACGGGCATTCCTGCAAGAAGCGGTAGGCCACGTCAAAGATCGCACCGCCCCAGCATTCCATCGAGAAAAGCTGCGGCAGGTTGGCGGCATATGCCGGTGCCGCCTTGACCATATCATGGCTGCGCATCCGTGTGGCCAGAAGCGATTGGTGCCCGTCGCGCATGGTCGTGTCGGTGATCAGCAGCTTGGATTGCTTTTTCATCCAGTCGGCCACGGCCTGCGGTCCTTTTTGCTCCAGCATGTTGCGCGTGCCCATCATCGGCTCTGCGCGTAGCGCGGGCGCACGCGGGGGCTTGAGGTCGGCGCGGGGCAGGGGACGGTCCTTGACCTCCGGGTGACCGTTCACCGTGATGTCGGCAATATACGTAAGCACCTTCGTGCCACGGTCCCGGCGCTTGTTGAACTGGAAGAGATCCGGCGTGTTGTCGATGAATTTGGTAGTGTACTCATTGTTGAGAAACGTGGGGTGTTTCAGCAGGTTCTCGACGAAGGCGATATTGGTGCTGACGCCGCGAATACGGAACTCGCGCAGGGCGCGGTCCATCCTCGCGATCGCGGCCTCGGGGGTTTGCGCGTGGGCGGTGACTTTGACCAGAAGGCTGTCGTAGAAACGCGTGATCACGCCGCCAGAATAGGCCGTGCCACCATCGAGGCGGATGCCCATGCCCGTGGCTTCGCGGAAGGCGGTGATGCGGCCATAATCGGGGATGAAGTTGTTCTGTGGGTCCTCGGTGGTGATCCGGGTTTGCAGTGCATGGCCATTGAGGCGCACATCCTCTTGGGTCGCCTTGCCGGTGGCTTCCTGAATGGTTTTGCCCTCGGCGATCTTGATCTGGGCCTGCACAATGTCGATGCCGGTGACCTCTTCGGTCACGGTGTGCTCAACCTGCACGCGGGGGTTCACTTCGATGAAGTAGAACTGCTCGGTGTCCATATCCATCAAGAATTCGACCGTGCCCGCACACTCATAGTTTACGTGCTTGCAGATCTTGTAACCAAGCGCGCAAATCTCCTCGCGCTGGGCTTCGCTGAGATAGGGTGCGGGCGCGCGCTCCACGACCTTTTGGTTGCGGCGCTGGACCGAGCAATCGCGCTCAAAAAGGTGATACATCTGCCCGTGCTTGTCGCCGAGGATCTGCACCTCCACATGGCGCGCGCGCAGGATCATCTTCTCAAGATAGCCCTCGCCATTACCAAAGGCCGCTTCCGCCTCGCGCCGCCCTTCGAGGATTTTCTCCTCAAGCTCACTCTCGTCCATGATGGGCCGCATGCCGCGCCCGCCGCCACCCCAGCTTGCCTTGAGCATGAAGGGATAGCCGACCTTGGCGGCCTCTTTGCGGATGGCGTCCATATCATCGCCCAACACCTCGGTCGCTGGGATCACCGGCACGCCCGCCTCCACGGCCACGCGCCGGGCGCTGGCCTTGTCGCCAAGGGCGCGCATCGTGTCTGCCTGCGGTCCGATGAAGGTAATGCCGTTATTGGCGCAAGCATCCACGAAATCGGGATTTTCCGACAAAAGGCCGTAGCCGGGATGGATCGCATCCGCCCCACATTCAAGGGCGACGCGGATGATCTCGTCAATGCTCAAGTATGCGGCCACGGGGCCCATCCCCTCGCCGATGCGGTAAGCCTCATCAGCCTTGAACCGGTGCAGGCTCAGCTTGTCCTCTTCGGCAAAGACGGCGACCGTCTTTTTGCCCAACTCATTGGCGGCGCGCATGATGCGGATGGCGATCTCGCCGCGATTGGCGATCAGGATTTTGCGGAATTCACTCACTGGGCTTGTCCCCCTTATGTGACCTGAGGCTCCAGCCATTCGGTCGGGCATGTTGTGCCGCGCATGGGCGCTGAGCGATGTTGTAGAAACTGTGCGGCCTGTGCGCAAGCGATCCGGCGCGTGGCCTACCCGTTTGCAAAAATACCTACCCGCGTGAGGGCGCGATGTCGCGGAGACGCTTTAAGCCCATCTGGCCCATATTTGAGGCCAGATCGAGGCGCAGAATATCAACGAAATGATCCAGGCCCTTGGGGCCGAGGGCGGCCAGCGCATAATGCCAGGGCCGCGCCATCATCACGAAGCTCGCGCCCAGAGACAGCGCGCGCAGGATGTCCAGCCCGCCTTGTGCGCCGCTATCCATCACAAGCGGCAGGGCGGTGGCGGCGCGGATCTCGGGCAGCACCTCAATCGTGGGGCGCACGCCGTCAAACTGCCGCCCGCCATGGTTGGAAATCCACAATGCGTCTACGCCTGCGGCCTCCAGTCGGGGCACAAAGGAGGCTTCCATCACACCTTTGACGACGAACGGGCCGTCCCATGCATCGCGCAGCCATCTGAGATAATCCCAATCAGGCGAGGTGCGCAGCAGGTAGCCTGCATGGGCGTGGCTTGGCTGCCCCTTGTGGGCGGCGCCTGCGTAATCGTCGATCATCCGCATCCGGGGCATCCCCATCTGCGCCATGCCCGCCGCCCACGCGGGACGCATCACCACCTGTGCCAGAAGGCGCGGGGTGAGGCGGGGCGGCTGTGTGAGGCCCGAGCGCACCTGCCGCTCGCGCCGCGACGCGACAGGCACATCCACGGTCAGCACGAGGGTCTTGAAGCCCGCCGCCTTGGCCCGGCGTAGCATGTCGGCCCGTATCTCCGGGTCGCGCGGGGGATAGAGCTGAAACCACGCATCGCCGCCTGCCAGCGGCCCAATGGTTTCGGGCGTCTGCGCAGCCACGGTCGACAGCGTATAGGGCAGGCCATGGCGCGCCGCGGTGCGGGCCAGATGCCGCTCCGCATCGGGCCAGATCAGGCCGGACATGCCCACGGGGCCAATGCCAAAGGGCAAAGGCATATCGCGGCCCAAAAGAGGGAGAGAGAGGTCGGGCTCAAATTCACCATGCAGGATGGAGGGCGGCAGGGGGATGGCGGCGAAAGCGGCCTCATTTGCGTGACGCGCATGCTCGGCCCCGGTGCCGCTGTCGAGATATTCCCACACAAAGCGCGGCAGGCGCCGCTTTGCGCGGGCACGCAGATAGCTGAGGGCGGGGTATTTTGCGTGCAGATCCATGCGCGCGTTCATGCCCTGTGGCGCGCGGTCTTGTCCAGACGCGCTGCACCACGGATTTATGGGTGTGCACAGAGGCTTCACAGAGGTTGCACAGTTGCTGTGCGGGTTTGGGGATTTGATAGGCCCGGTTTGGCGGCTATTTTCAGCCAAACCTCCGCCCGTATTCAGGGGCGTAATTAAAACGCAATGAAAGGACGCAGCATGAGTTGGAACCCAACGCTGGAGCCACACTGCCCCGAGGCAGGTCGCCTTGATGATATCGAGACGCTGATCGTGCCACGTGCGCGCGATCTGGGCGGGTTCGAGGTGCGCCGTGCGCTGCCCGCGCCCCAGCGGCAGATGGTCGGGCCTTTCGTGTTTTTCGATCAGATGGGGCCTGCGGAGTTCTTGACCGGCAAGGGGATCGATGTGCGCCCGCATCCACATATCGGCCTTGGCACGGTGACCTATCTCTATGACGGAGAGTTTCAGCACCGCGACAGCCTCGGCACCGATCAGATGATTTATCCCGGTGAGGTCAACTGGATGGTCGCAGGCCAAGGCGTGACGCATTCCGAGCGCACCAGCGAGGCGACCCGCCAAGGGCGCTCCAAGCTCTTTGGCATTCAGACCTGGGTCGCCCTGCCCGAGGATGCAGAGGACAATCCGGCAAGTTTTGAGCATCACGCCGAGGCCGCGCTGCCGTTTCTGGAGGGCGAGGGCAAGGAGCTGCGCCTGATCATGGGGCGCGGCTGGGGCGAGACGGCGCCTGTGGGGACGTTCTCGGATATGTTCTATGCCGATGTGGTGCTGCAGGCGGGGGCAATGTTGCCGCTGCCGGAGGATCATGAGGATCGGGGTGTTTACGTCACGCAAGGCGCGGTTGAGGTGGCGGGCCAGAGCTTTGAGGCGGGTCGTATGATGGTTTTTCGCCCCGGCGATGCGATCACGCTCAAGGCCGGGCCGCAGGGTGCGCGGCTGATGGCGCTGGGCGGTGAGACGCTGAACGGGCCGCGCTATCTTTGGTGGAATTTCGTCGCCTCCAGCGAGGAAAAGATCGAGGCGGCAAAAGAGGCATGGGCCAAGGGCGATTGGGCACATGGGCGGTTCCAACTGCCACCCGGCGACGCCGCCGAGTTCATCCCGCTGCCCTGAGCCGCCGCTCTGGCCTGAGCCGCCCTTGCGCCACGCTGTCACCTGCTATGCGCGCAAGGCCTCTCGACATTCGGTGCGGATTGTCTTTTGCATGATCCATGGATGCAGAGCAAACCGCGCGCCCCGGCTGGGGTATTTTCTGGATGATCGTCACGGGGCTGTGCTTTGTGGCGGTCACGGCGCTGGTGAAAATCCTCGGCACGCGCATCCCTGCGCCCGAGGCGGCCTTCCTGCGCTATCTGCTCGGCCTCGTGTTCCTGATCCCGATGGCGGGGCCGATGCTGCGCGCGCCGCTCACCCGGCGGCTCTGGGGGCTTTTTGCGGCGCGCGGGGCGGTTCACACCATCGGTGTCGCACTTTGGTTTTACGCCATGGCGCGCATCCCAATCGCGGATGTGACGGCGATGAATTACCTCTCACCCATCTATGTCACGCTGGGTGCGGTGTTTTTCTTGGGCGAAAAGCTTGCCTTTCGCAGGGTGCTGGCGGTGGTTTTTGCCCTTATCGGGGCGCTTATCATCCTGCGGCCCGGATTTCGCGAAGTGGGCTCAGGCCATCTGGCGATGATCTTCACGGCGATCTTTTTCGGCGCGTCCTATCTTCTGGCCAAAATGGCCAGTGGCAAGGTCAGCCCGGCTGTGGTCGTGGGGATGCTGTCGATTTTCGTGACCATCGGGCTGGCCCCTCTGGCGCTGATGAACTGGGTCACGCCGACCCTGTGGGAACTTGCCATCCTCTTTGCCGTCGCGTGTTTCGCGACGCTGGGCCACTACACCATGACGCTGGCCTTCCGGGCAGCACCGCTGGCTGTGACGCAACCTGCGACCTTTCTTCAGCTGGTCTGGGCGGTGTCACTTGGCGCGCTTTTCTTCGGCGAAGGGGTGGACCCGTTCGTCGTGTTGGGCGGTCTGGTGATCGTGGGCTCGGTCAGCTTCATCTCGTGGCGCGAGGCGGTGCTGAAGCGGCGCGCAGTAACCCCGTCGATGCATCAGACCAAGGGGTGATTTGAAACGCTATTAGCGTGTCGGTATTATGTCCGTATCACGACGGCGTTTGCGTGGCGCCAATGCGGCTTTTCAACCCTTGATTGAATCAATGCGTTGCCAGATCATGCAAGCTTGGCTAGCATTTCTCCAATTGTGGGAGATGTGACATGCAAGACAAGCCCGACTTCATAATCAGCGGAGATCATGCCCGCCTCTTTCCCGTGCTGGCAGAGACCAGCAAGGAACGGCGCGTAGCGTCGATATTTTTGGCCGTGATGAGCCAGATACCGGCGCTGTCTGAGGATTTGTTGGGATCTGTTGGCGTCAGGAGCGGCAAACGAACCAAAGTGCGCACCTTTACGGAGGTCGTCCTCAAGGTGGAAACCGCGAGCGGCTGTCGCCCCGATGGCTTGATCGTTGTGGATACTGGTCGCACGCAATGGACGGCCCTAGTGGAAGCAAAGATTGGCAAGAACGACCTTGGAGACGAGCAGGTTCAAAAATATGTCGAGCTTGCCAAGGCAAACGGACTCAATGCCGTCATCACAATTTCAAATCAGTTTGTCGCGCGGGCCGATCATTCGCCGGTGAATGTGCCAAAAACACTGCTCAGGAAGGTTGATCTGTTTCATTGGTCATGGGCCCGGCTTGCGACATTGTGCGAGATTCTTGCGTATCAAGAGGCGGTTGATGATCAGGAACAGCTCTATCTTCTGGAACAGTTCAATGATTTCCTTGCGCATCCGGCGACGGGGGTTGAGCGGTTCACGCAAATGGCGGCACCTTGGAAAGACGTTTGCCAAGCTGTGACCAATGACGAGACGCTGAAGAAGAGTGCCCCCGAAGTGGAGGCCGTGGCGGGAAGCTGGCTGGCGGAGGAGCGTGATTTGTGCCTGCATATGTCCAGCTATGTCGGGCAGCAGGTGGAGGCCCGGATACCGCGAAAACACATTGATGACCCCGCAGTCAGGCTGAAATCCGAGATCGACAAGCTTGTTTCAAAGCATCTTTTGGATTCGACCTTCCGGATCCCAAATTGCGCATCTGATATTGATGTATGCGCCGATCTGGCGCGTCGAACAGTGTCCGTTTCGATGACGGTAAAAGCGCGTGCTGACCGCGTTTCGACCAAAGCGCGGGTGAATTGGCTTTTGGGGATGCTGCCAGATGATGATGACCGACTGCTGGTGCGGGCTCATTGGCCGGGCAGCGGCTCTCCTACGATGAAAGAGGTGGTTGCGCTGCGAAAGGATCCGGCCTCGATCCAGTCCACCAACCCTGAGAGCGCGCCGCATAGCTTTGAGGTTTTGTTAGTGGAGCGGTTGGGCGCGCGTTTTTCAGGGCGCAAGACATTCATTGAGGATCTGGAGCGTATTGTGACCACCTTCTACGATCTTGTCGGATCGCGTCTGAAAGCGTGGCAAGCGCCGCCGCCACAGGCTATCAAATCACGGTCGGACCCTTCTCCGGGAGAGTTGGAGATGGACGATCTGCAAGAGGGGGGTGCTTTGCCCGAGGCCCGCTGAGCAAAGCTCGTTCAACCCTTTCGCATAAAAAAAACCCGAGCCGTTTGGCCCGGGGTTTTTTAAATTCATAGCCTCAGGCGCATAGGGCCTTAGGCAAACCACCAACGCTCGGCCCAGCGTTCGCCGTCCATATCCCAGTTGGAGGCCATCGCATCTGGCGTGCCGATATCTGCGGTGGTCGCGAAGACGTAGTTGGCGAACATCGGGATGATGATCGAGCCTTGGGTGCTGACGATCTCCTGCATCTCGAAATACTGTGCCTGCCGTTTGACCGGGTCCAGCTCGGCGCGCGCTTGCACCAGCAGCTCGTCGAAGCGGTCGTTGCACCAGAACCCGTCATTCCATTCGACGCCGCACGCATAGGCTGTCGAGAACATCTGGTCCTGCACGGGACGTCCGCCCCAATAGACCGCCGAGAAGGGCTTTTTCATCCAGACATCGGACCAATAGCCATCGTTGGGTTCGCGCACGACGGTGAGGTCAATGCCCGCTTCCTTGGCGGAGTTCTGGAACAGCACGCCTGCATCCACCGCGCCGGGGAAGGCCGCATCGGCCACCGAGAGCGAGACTTCGAGGCTGTCGAGGCCTGCTTCCTTGAGGTGGAACTTGGCCTTGTCCGGGTCGAATGTCTTTTGCTCCAACTCGGTGTTGAAATAGAGCTGGCCCTGACCAATCGGAACATCGTTGCCGACGGACCCGTAACCGAAGAGGATTTTTTCGACCATTTCCTCGCGGTTGATCGCGTGTTTCAGGGCGAGGCGCACATTGTTGTCGTCGAAGGGCGCCTGATTGGCGGACATCGCGAAGGTAAAGTGCTGTGTGCCAGCGACGGAGGCGATTTTGATATTCTGATTACGCTCCAGAAGGCTGACGGTTTTCAGGTCAACCCGGTCAATCGCGTGCACATCGCCGGACACAAGCGCCGTCGTGCGGGCGTTTTGGTCCACAAGCGCCAGCATTTCGATGCTGTCGAACCATGCCACATCATCGCGCCAGTGGTTGGGGTTACGGCTCATCGTGACCGACACACCGGGGTTGAAATCATCCAGAACGTAGCTGCCGCAGCCATCGCCGGATTCCCAGTCAATGCCGCCGCCTTCTTTGGCGGGGTGAATTGTCAGGTGATAATCGCTGAGGATGAACGGGAAGTCTGCATTGCCGCCATCAAGATCGAATACGACAGTGTCGCCATCGATGCTGATATTCTGAACCGGGGCCACGATGGGACCCGCCGCCGAGGTGCTGTCCGCGCCGCGGTGAAAGCTGATCGAGGCGGCCACATCGGCGGGGGTCACCGACTTGCCCGAGTGGAACGTCATGCCGGAGCGGATCTTGAAGCGCCATTGGGTCGCGTCATCGCTGGCTTCCCAGCTTTCTGCAACTTCGCCCGCGACGGAGCCATCGGGCATCACTTCTGTCAGGCGGCCATGAATGGCGTGGGCCATGCCGTTGGTGAAGCCGTTTTCCCACGTGCCCGGGTTGAGGTTATCCGTGGTTTGGCCGTGGCCTTTGCCGACGCGCAGGTGACCGCCACGCTTGGGGGTGGCCTTCGCGCTGATCGGCAGAGTTGCCAGAGCGGCCCCTGCCGCAGTGGTCTTCAGAAATCCGCGACGATCGAGCCGGGCGCTGTGCAAAAGTGACATGATGTGGTCTTCTCCCAGTGTTGTTTTCTGACCCGGCTGAGCACCTTCATACAAAGATACAAGCCGGTATTTTTATGTGTCCCTCATCCGGCTGGCGCCGATTTAGGTTCTGATGCCGCTTTCAATGGCGGGCTTGGCGCAAATGTACGCGCGCTCTACGATGTTATTATGACATAAGGCGCTTGTCCAATGACATGTAAACGGACGTAGTGAGGCTCTGACAGGCGTTGGCGGTGCCTTTGGGAAATCCGGCCCGTATTTTGCGGGGCTCGGGAATGAAAGCAAGACAATGAGCAAGCCTAACATTCTGATTTTCATGGTGGATCAGCTGAACGGGACGCTGTTCCCCGATGGCCCGGCTGAGTGGCTGCATGCGCCCAATCTCAAGCGCCTCGCGGCCCGCTCCACCCGGTTTGCCAATGCCTATACGGCCAGCCCGCTTTGTGCGCCGGGGCGGGCAAGCTTTATGTCGGGGCTTTTGCCGTCGCGCAGCCGGGTCTATGACAATGCCGCCGAATTTGCCGCCGACATCCCGACTTACGCGCATCATTTGCGCCGTGCGGGGTATCACACATGTCTGTCGGGCAAGATGCATTTTGTCGGCCCCGATCAGATGCACGGGTTTGAGGAGCGGCTGACCACGGATATCTACCCCGCTGATTTCGGATGGACGCCGGATTACCGCAAACCCGGTGAGCGGATCGAGTGGTGGTATCACAATATGGGCAGCGTGACGGGCGCAGGCGTGGCCGAGATTTCCAACCAGATGGAATATGATGATGAGGTCGCCTATGAGGCCACCCGCAAGGTCTATGATCTGGCGCGTGGTCACGATACGCGGCCATGGTGCCTGACAGTCAGCTTCACCCACCCGCATGATCCTTATGTGGCGCGGCGCAAATACTGGGACTTGTATGAGGATTGCGAGCATCTGCTGCCTGAGGTTCCTGCGATGGATTACGACGATCACGATCCCCATTCACAGCGCATTTTCGATGCCAATGATTGGCGCAGTTTTGACATCACCGAAGATCATATTCGCCGGGCGCGGCGGGCTTACTTTGCCAATATCTCCTACTTGGATGACAAAATCGGTGAGGTGTTGGAGGCGCTTGAGGCGACCCGGCAAGAGGCGATTATCCTCTTTGTCTCGGATCATGGCGATATGCTGGGCGAGCGGGGGTTGTGGTTCAAGATGAGCTTTCTTGAGGGCTCCGCCCGCGTGCCGATGATGATTGCGGCCCCCGGTATGGCGCCGGGGCTGGTGCATGATCCGGTGAGCAACATTGATGTGTGCCCGACACTTTGCGATCTGGCTGGTGTGGATATATCTGAGGTGGCCCCGTGGGTGGCGGGCGAGAGCCTTGTGCCCTTGGGGCAGGGAGGCGAGCGCGACAGCCCTGTGGCGATGGAATACGCGGCTGAGGCGTCTTATGCGCCGATGGTTTCGCTGCGCTACAAGCGGTGGAAATACAATCGTTGCGCGCTGGACCCCGATCAGCTTTTCGATCTGGAGGCGGATCCGCATGAGTTGGTGAATTTGGCTGGCGACCCGGCTCATGCGGGCACTTTGGCGCAGCTTCAGGCCAAGGCCGAGGCGCGTTGGGATCTGGGCGCGTTTGACGCCGCCGTACGTGAGAGCCAGGCCCGCCGTTGGGTGGTCTATGAGGCGCTGCGGGAGGGGGGATATTATCCGTGGGAGTATCAACCCCTCAAGAAAGCGTCGGAGCGGTACATGCGCAATCATATGGACCTCAACGAGGTGGAGGAGCGGCAGCGCTTTCCGCGAGGGGAATAGGGGTGCGGCGTGGTTGGCTCTCGAACATTGATCCGGATCAAAGCGACGCGTCCCGCGGAGCTCTAGCGTGAGATGTTATTATGAAAAGGGAGCCACCAGATGTCATCCAACACCCCCCATGAGCTGCACGAGGAATTCCCCGAGCATTCCGCGAAAATCAGTGAGCTGAAGCAATCGGACGCGCATTTTGCGCGGCTGGCGGAGGAGTATCACACGATCAACCGCGCCGTGCACCGCGCCGAGACGAATGTGGAGCCGATGGATAGCTTTGCCGAGGGCGAGATGCGCAAAAAACGCGGCGCGCTCAAGGATGAGCTTTACCGGATGCTCAGCGCCTGATCGGCTGCGCGTCGATAAACGCCCAAATCTGGCGCAGCACATCGCTGCGCCACAGATCGTTATGACCGCCGGCTTGGACCTCGATCATCTGCTTGGCGGCTGAGCCTGCGGCGGCGTGAACGGCGCGCCCTTGCGCGACCGGGATCAGCGTGTCTTGCGTGCCGTGGATGATCATCAGCGGGGCGGTGAGGGATTGAGCGTGTTCCGCGCTGTTCCAGATATTTTGCATTTGCGGGATGAGCGATGTGAATTGCGGCGCGGAGACCCGCACCACATCGGGCAGGGAGGTGTAGGGCGCTTCCAGCACAACGCCCAAGGGCTGCTGTCGCGTGTCAGCGATCAGGCGGAGGGCCACGCCAGACCCAAGGCTTTCGCCAAAAAGGATCACGTCCGCCGGGGCGAGGCCAGGGATGAGATCACCCAAAGACCCGTAAAGGCGCGCCATATCGGCGGCGATGAGCGCCTCGGACGGGATTCCACCGCTGCCTGAGGAGCCGCGATAAGCGGGCGCGATGAGGCCGTATCCGCGCTCTAGAAACTGCTCGAACCGGCCTGCGCGATTGGCCAGATTGCCCGCGTTGCCGTGAAGATAAAGGATCACGGGCTTGCCCGACTCTGGTGGGGTCACCCAGAGAATATGGCGCACGCCGCCGTGGCTTTGCAGCACCTCTTGGGCGGGGATGCCTGCGGCGGTTGGGCTTATGCGGGTGGCGTCAAACGGGTAGACCGCACGCCGCTCCAGCCCTTCAAGGCTCAGCCATCCGCCCGCCCCCAAGATCGTTATGAGGGCGGTGAAGAGGCCTGCGCGCCTAAGCGACGTCATAGGGCAGCACGCCGCGCGTGTCTTCGGGGATCGAAAGCCGCCGCTCCAAGGGCGGGATGGCGCGCTGATGGCAATTCGTGCGCTCGCAGATGCGGCAGGAGATGCCGATGGGCTCAAACGCGGCGGGGGTGGAGAGGTCGAGATTGTCGGCATAGACCAGCGCGCTTGCGTGGCGCACCTCACAGCCCAGAGCGATGGCAAAGCGCCGCACGGGCGCTCCGAAATGACCGCCCGGTTTGCTCACATCGCGCGCGAGGTTGATGTAGCGCACACCGTCCGGCGTCTCGGCCAGTTGGCGCAGGAAGCGCCCGGGCGTCTCAAAAGCGCGGTGCACGTTCCACAAAGGGCAGGCACCGCCAAAGCGCGCAAATTGCAGCCGCGTGGCCGAGTGACGTTTGGTGATCGTGCCCGCCTGATCCACCCGCACGAAGAAGAACGGCACCCCCTTCGCGCCGGGCCGCTGAAGCGTGGCGAGGCGGTGCGCGACTTGTTCAATGGACGCGCCAAAGCGGTGGGACAGCACCTCCAGATCATGGCGATAGGTCTGGGCCGCCTCCAAGAAGGGCGCGTAGGGCATCATCGCTGCCCCGGCATAGTAATTCGCAAGGCCGATCTTGGCGATGGCGCGCGCCTCGCTGGATTGGAACCGGGCAAGGTCAAGCGTTGCCTCAAAAAGCTGTTCCTGCGTCAGGAGGGCCAGTTGCAAGAGCATCTGGAAGCTGCGCGTCTCGGGCGCGGTGCGCGACGAGAGGTACAGGACACCCTCTGCGCGGTCGAGACGGCGGAGCGTATCGCTCTCGATATGGGAAACGGATATGCCTAACTCCGACAGTCCGTGGCGAGCGCGGGCGTAAGGCGTCATTTGTGACGGGCCTTCCGTCCCGAACCGTTCGGCGGCGTGATCCACTGCGTCGATGTAGTTGTCGCAGTAATGGAAGAAATCACGCACCTCGTTCCATGGGCTTTGTTGCGCACCGGCATCGTCACGGCCAAGGGCTTCGTCCAGCGAGGCAAGACGCTCATGCGTCTGGCGATAGGCGCTGTGCAACTCCAGAAACGCGCGCGCGAGGGCGGGGGCGTTGGAGGCGGTGAGACGCAGATCAGCCAAGGGTGGCGGGTCGGCGAAGACCGGATCGGCCAGCGCCTCTCGCATGTCGCTCACCATCCGCTCGGCGTCACCTGTGCTCAGCTCGGTCACATCAAACCCGAATTCCTGTGCGAGGGCGAGAACGACTGTTGTGGAGAGCGGGCGGTTATTGTTCTCCATTTGGTTGAGATAGGGCAGGGAAATGCCCAAACGTGCCGCGAAATCCTTCTGGGTCAGGGCAAGGCGTTGGCGGGTCTCGCGCAACTTTGCCCCGGCATAGAGTTTTTTGGACGGCATGGCGGCTCTGATCTCGCGGATTGGCTTTGCAGTTTAGCAGTGCGGCAAGATTAGGTTTGCAAACCTAAGGGCGCAAGGGGTTTCAGGACCGCGCCAGCCGCGCCCCGCGCTGCATCACGAAAAGGATCGTGCCCACCGCCAAAATCGCCGTGATCAGCATGATCCACAAAAGCGGGAAGGCACCAGACCCTTCGGTCAGCATCAAGCCCGCCAGCGCCGAAAGCGCCGCGCCGCCGCCGATCATCAACGCGCCGGAAAGCCCGCTTGCCGTGCCCGCCAGATGTGGGCGCACCGACAAAGCCCCTGCCGTGGCGTTGGGAATGACCATGCCGTTGCCTAGCCCCATAAAGATCATCAGGCCAAAAAAGCTGAGCGCGCTGCCATGCCCCATGTAGAAAAGGGCGAGGTTGAGGGAAATGCCAACTGCGTTGATGATCGTGCCCCAAAGCACCATCGGGTTCACGCCCACCCGTACCGAAAACCGCCCCGACAGGAAGTTGCCCGCGAAATACCCAATCGCGGGCGCGCCGAAATAAAGCCCGACCTCGGCCGGCGCGAGCCCGAAGACGTGATCGCCCACGTAAGGCGCGCCGCCTAGATAGGCAAAGAACGACCCCGACGACAGGGCTGAGGCCATGGAATATCCCCAGAAGCGCGGGGAGCGGAAAAGTTGAGGATATTCGCGGAATTGCGCACCCATGGTGAGGGTGCTTTTCGCGGCGGTCTCTCCCAGGTCCTTCCAGACCAGTGCGAAGAGCATCGCGCCCATGATGGCAAGAAGCCAGAAATTGGACTGCCAGCCGAATTGCTCATCCAGAAGGCCGCCAAAGGCAGGGCCAATCATCGGTACCACGGCCATCCCCATCGTGACATAACCGATCATCGACGCCGCCTGATCCTGCGGGACCATGTCACGCACGATGGCGCGGCTGAGCACCATGGCCACCACGATCGTTGCCTGCACCATGCGAAACGCCAAGAACACCCATTCCGACGTGGCCAGTGCACAGCCCACCGAGGCCAGTACAAAAACCGCCGTGCCCGCAAGAATCACAGGGCGGCGGCCCAGCTTATCCGAGATGGGTCCGAGCAGGATCTGAAGCACAGCATTCACCGCAAGATAAAGCGCCACGGAGAGTTGCAGCAGGCGGTAATCAGCCTCGAAAAAATCGGCCATGCCGGGCAGGGACGGCAAGAACACATTCAGCGCCAGCGTCGAGATACCCGCCATCAGGATCAACGTGGCGATATGCGGGGGGGTGGTGCGATCTAGGAAGCGGGGTGGGACACTCATCGCCTATGTCTCGGGGATTTGGCGCAGGGGTGCAAGCAGACAGGTGGGGTTAGCAAGTTTGCGACTTAGCGACGTTTTCTTTGCAAGGCTTTGCAAATTTGCCGTATTTCGCTTCCCCTCGCGCGCCAGTCCCCCTAGTTTGCTGCAAAATCCGATGGGAGACGATCATGAAAGATATCCTGCAAACACTCGAAGACCGCCGTGAGATGGCGCGCGCAGGCGGCGGTGAACGCCGCGTTGCCGCACAGCATGCGAAAGGCAAGCTCACCGCGCGCGAGCGGGTGGAGCTTTTGCTCGACGAGGGCAGCTTTGAGGAGTTCGATATGTTCGTGGCCCATCGCTGCGTCGATTTCGGGATGCAGGACGAGCGCCCCTACGGCGATGGGGTGATCACGGGCTGGGGCACTATCAACGGTCGAATGGTCTATGTCTTCTCTCAGGATTTCACTGTTTTGGGTGGCTCGGTGTCGGAAACACACGCCAAGAAAATCTGCAAGATCATGGATATGGCCATGCAAAACGGCGCGCCCGTGATCGGCATAAACGATTCGGGCGGCGCGCGCATTCAGGAAGGCGTGGATAGTCTGGCGGGCTACGGTGATGTTTTTCAGCGCAACATCATGGCCTCTGGCGTGGTCCCGCAGATCTCGGTGATCATGGGGCCGTGCGCAGGCGGCGCGGTCTATTCGCCCGCCATGACCGACTTTATCTTCATGGTCAAAGACAGCTCTTACATGTTCGTCACCGGCCCCGATGTGGTCAAGACCGTTACCAACGAGCAGGTCACGGCAGAAGAACTGGGCGGCGCCTCCACCCATACGAAAAAATCCTCCGTCGCTGATGCGGCGTTTGAAAACGATGTGGAGGCGCTGGCCGAAGTCCGCCGTCTGGTCGATTTCCTGCCCTCGTCCAACCGCGAAAAGCCGCCCGTGCGCCCCTTCTTTGATGAGCCGGGCCGGATCGAGCCGTCGCTCGACACGCTGGTGCCTGACAATCCCAACACGCCCTACGATATGAAAGAGCTGATCACCAAGCTCGCCGATGAAGGTGATTTCTACGAGATCCAAGAGGATTTTGCCAAAAACATGATCACCGGCTTCATCCGCCTAGAAGGGCAGACCGTGGGTGTGGTCGCCAACCAACCCATGGTGCTGGCGGGATGCCTTGATATCGACAGCTCGCGCAAGGCCGCGCGCTTCGTGCGCTTTTGTGACTGCTTCGAGATCCCGCTGCTGACTCTGGTGGACGTCCCCGGCTTCCTGCCCGGCGTGACGCAGGAATATAACGGCGTGATCAAACACGGTGCCAAACTGCTCTTTGCCTATGGTGAAGCCACGGTGCCCAAGGTCACGGTCATCACCCGCAAGGCCTATGGTGGTGCTTACGTGGTCATGGCGTCCAAACACTTGGCGGCCGATTTCAACTACGCCTGGCCCACCTCCGAGATTGCCGTGATGGGGGCGAAGGGTGCCACCGAAATCATCCACCGCAAGGATCGCGACGACCCCGAAAAGCTCGCCGCCCACACCAAGGATTACGAGGATCGCTTTGCAAATCCTTTCGTGGCCGCCGAACGCGGCTTCGTGGACGAGGTCATCATGCCCCAATCCACCCGCAAACGTGTCAGCCGCGCCTTCGCCTCCCTGCGCGACAAGCAATCCGATATGCCATGGAAAAAGCACGATAATATCCCGCTTTAATCCGCTTCTTCTTGCCTCAAATATCCCCGCCGGAGGCGCACAGCTGCCACAGGCGGGCCGATTGGAAAGACGCATATGACCCTGATCTCTGCCTTTCAGCCAGCGTTGCCAACACTTGGCTCTGCGCTGTGAGCGATCGCTTCCATACCCATCGGGACGGCGCATGTCTGTTGCATGCGCGGTGCGTGCCCGTGCGCTGGGATGTGGAGGCGCGGGCGGTCTTTCCAGATGGCGCGCGGGGGCGGCTGGCGGTGCAGGTGCGGCAGGACATGTGGCGCGGTTTGCGCCGCTTGCGCGGCTTTGCGCCCGCGGTGGAGGTGGTGCGCCGGGACGGCGCTTTGCATCTGCGCGCGGGCGGGCAGGTGGCGGGTGCAGTCCCCCCCGGCACGGCGGAGCGGATCGCAGACCTGTTGGACAGCCGTCCGCATCGCACCCGCTGGCTGAGGGGCGCGCGATGAGCCGGTTTGCCACGATCACAGCGGCTTCGAGCATCGCCCTGCCTGCCGCGGCGCAGGAGGAGGTAGAGCCTTTGCGCGTCAAACTTCCCTCCGGGCTTGAGGCAGAGCTTTTGGAGGTGTTGAGCGGGCCGTCCGCTTCGGGTCTGGTTTACCGCTTCCGCTTTGTCGCCGAAGGCTTCACGCCAAGCGATGAGACAGTTGAATTGGTGCAGCTTGATTTGCAATATCTGTGCGATGCCTATGCCTTGGACCGGCTGCCCGAAATTGGGCCCAAGCCCTCGCAGATCATCATCTCTTTGGCAGATCGGCCCACTGAGTTCGGTATGGCGGATTCACGCGCACGGCAGGTTTTTGCAGCTTTCAGCCCCGTAGGCAGCGCCTGTATCTGGGAGATGTTTTAATGCACATACAACATCTTGAGGGCCAAAGCTCAGGCCAGTCCTCTTTTGAGGCTTTCGCGTCACAAAGCCTGTGGATAACTTTGCCTATATATCCATCTTCCCTTCTACCGTGTATTATGAACTCTGCTTGCACCCAAGCAATACAGACCTTCAGAATGGGGCAGGTTGGGGGCTTTGCCCTTGTTAAACCCCAGATAAACGACAGGAGAATTGAATGTCGAACAGTATCAAAAGCGTTATCGCGCTCGGCCTCATGGTCGTCGCGGCGGCCTGTGCCAAGGCACCAGAAGAAGATTTCGTTGTCATTGAGCCGGAGCCCATTTCGATGGAGCCCGTATCGACAGGCAAATACGGCAGCAAATACTAAGCCATCTGACCTTATGACGCTGGGGCAGGCTGCAAGGCCTGCCCTCCGCATCTTCCTGTCACGCGCGTCCGCGCCCCAACCTGAGGGGCGCGTTTGATGTTGCCACCGATGACCAAGCATCGCGGCTTTCCAGGCCGCCTTCCCAGCAGCGATTTTCAGTTCACCATCCGCCGCGCCAATCCCAAAGGCGCCACGGAACTTATCCGGCGCGAGCGTTATGCCGATCGCAGGCCTGCGGACCGGCGCGCTGATGCGGGTTTCGTGCGCGCGATCTGGGACTGCTTTGGCGACACTCCCTTTGAGCGGGGCAATCTCGATAGCGGTCGGCTGAGCTGGCTCTTTGGCCGCGAGGTGCTGCCTGCGGAAGATCCGTTCGATCCCCAAAGCTATGAGGCGCTGCTTGTGCTCGACCTGGCTGCGGCGCGGCGGGCCTTCCCGGATGTGTTCAAGGACCTAGGCTGATGGAATCATTGGCATATGCTCAGCTTGATGCGCGAGATTCGGCCCAAAAAATGGGCGGTGGCGGGAATTCGCGCAGAGCGTGCATTTCTGCGCAAAATGCAGCCGAAAATTTTGAGCCTGCGGCGGGGTGCTTGGCGCGCCCGGCCGGCGATGCCAATGTCGGTGTAGTAGTGGCGGGTCTTCCCCAAGGGCCCGGGACATATCGTCTTAACCGTTACCCTTCCCCTGATGGGCGGCGTGGCATCCCCAAGTGCGCGCCGCCCTTTTTTCTTTTTAGATCAGTGTTCTACTTCGATAAGCGGAGCTTTGCGCATATCGCCCGTCTGGCGCAAGCAGGCTTTGACGTCAGTCCGTCTATGGCCTCATGTGAGTGTTACGTCACCACTCACAACACGCGAGGCTTAACATGCGCAGACCCTTCCAATCGTTCTTCGTCCTTCTGGCGGCAGGCACTCTTGCGGCTTGCGGCGACACTTTGCCCGAACAGGCGATCATTGGCGCGGGCGCAGGGGCTGGCACGGCGGCAGTTCTCAGCGGCAGTGTTCTGGCAGGTGCCGCAGTGGGCGCGGCTGGAAATGTTGCGTATTGCCAGACCTTCCCGGATCGCTGCTGAAAGTCGCACGGCCCTAGCACGCCCTCAGGGGCCTCGTTTTTATCAGCAACCATCCGCGCTTTTTCGCGCGGGTGGTTTTTTGTATTCCAGCGCCTGCATCTTTGGACGCAGCGCCGCACTGACACCTTAAAGGGGACGATATATGTTCAAGAAAATCCTGATCGCCAATCGTGGTGAGATTGCCTGCCGGGTCATCAAGACCGCCCGCCAGATGGGCATCAAGACGGTTGCCATCTACTCGGACGCGGACCGCAATGCGCTGCATGTGCGCATGGCCGATGAGGCGATTCACATTGGCCCGCCCCCTGCCAATGAAAGCTATATCGTGATCGACAAGGTGATGGATGCCGTGCGCCAATCGGGCGCGGAGGCGGTGCATCCGGGTTACGGCTTTCTCAGCGAGAACTCCAAATTTGCCGAGGCGCTGGCCGCCGAAGGTGTGGCCTTTATCGGGCCGCCCGTTGGCGCGATTGAGAAGATGGGTGACAAGATCACCTCCAAGAAAATCGCGCAGGAGGCGGGTGTCAGCACTGTGCCGGGCTATATGGGTCTGATTGAGGACGCCGAGGACGCGGTGAAAATCTCCAACGAGGTTGGCTATCCTGTGATGATCAAAGCCTCTGCTGGCGGCGGCGGCAAGGGGATGCGTATCGCATGGAACGATACGGAGGCGCGTGAGGGGTTCCAAAGCTCAAAGAATGAGGCGGCCAACAGCTTTGGCGATGATCGCATCTTCATTGAGAAATTCGTAACCCAACCGCGCCATATTGAGATTCAGGTGCTGTGCGACAGCCATGGCAACGGGGTTTACCTGCATGAGCGGGAATGCTCGATCCAGCGACGTAACCAGAAGGTTGTGGAGGAGGCGCCGAGCCCCTTCCTTGACGAAAAAACCCGCGCCGCGATGGGTGCGCAATCGCTCGCGCTTGCCCATGCCGTTGGCTATGCCAGCGCGGGTACCGTGGAGTTTATCGTCGATGGGGAGCGGAATTTCTACTTCCTTGAGATGAATACGCGCCTTCAGGTGGAGCATCCGGTGACCGAGTTGATCACGGGCGTGGATCTCGTGGAGCAGATGATCCGCGTGGCGTATGGCGAGGTTTTGAGCCTCAAACAGGAGGATATGAAGATCAACGGCTGGGCCATCGAGAACCGTCTTTATGCGGAGGACCCGTATCGCGGCTTCCTGCCGTCGATTGGGCGTCTCACGCGCTATCGCCCGCCCGAAGAAGTAGCCGGTGCCACGGCTGTGGTGCGCAATGATACAGGCGTTTATGAGGGGGGCGAGATTTCGATGTATTATGATCCGATGATTGCCAAGCTCTGCACTTGGGCACCCACGCGGCTGGAAGCGATTGAGGAAATGCGCGTCGCGCTCGATAGTTTTGAGGTCGAAGGAATCGGGCATAACCTGCCCTTCCTGAGTGC
Source organism: Roseovarius carneus (assembly GCF_020141465.1). NCBI lineage: Bacteria > Pseudomonadati > Pseudomonadota > Alphaproteobacteria > Rhodobacterales > Roseobacteraceae > Roseovarius > Roseovarius carneus. The sequence goes on from NZ_JAHSPD010000001.1 coordinate 1,992,846, forward strand.
GGTGATGGATCACCCGATCTTCGTGGCGGGCGACATGACCACCGCCTTTATCGAAGAGCAATACCCCGACGGGTTCGAGGGGGCGACGTTGGAAGAGGGCGCACTGCGCCGGATTGCGGCGTCTTGTGCTGCCATGCACCGTGTTGCCGAAATTCGCCGCACGCGGGTGTCGGGCCGGATGGACAATCACGAGCGCAAAGTGGGCGATGATTGGAACGTGGCCGTGCAGGGGATGAGCTTTGACGTGGTCGTCTCGGCCTATCCCGGAGGTGCTAACGTGAGTTTTGGCGATGGGACGGTCATGAAGGTGACCAGCGATTGGACACCGGGACAGAGCCTGGCGATGATCGACGTGGATGGCACGCCGCTGGTGCTGAAGGTTGGCAAGGTTTCGGGGGGCTTCCGTATCCGCAGCCGTGGCGCGGACCTCAAAGTGCATGTGCGCACGCCACGTCAGGCCGAGCTGGCCGCTTTGATGCCTGAGAAAGTGCCTGCCGATACGTCCAAAATGCTGCTTTGCCCAATGCCCGGCCTGATCGTGTCCGTCGCGGTCGCGGTTGGTGACGAGGTACAGGAGGGGCAGGCGCTTTGCACTGTAGAGGCGATGAAGATGGAGAATATTCTGCGCGCGGAGCGGAAATCCACCGTCACCAAGATCAATGCTGGCGCAGGCGACAGCCTTGCGGTGGATGATGTGATCATGGAGTTCGAATGAGGGCATGATCCCGCGCGTGATCTTCCTTGCTGCGTCTGCGGCCATGGTGCTGGGCGCGTGTCAGCGCGCCGAGGAGGGGGAGTTGCGCGCGCAGGTCGAAGGCTGGCTTTCGGTTGGGGAGACCGTTTCGTTTGCGTCCACGCGGGCCTGTGCGGCGGCGGCCTACCGGCTGGTGGATACGCAGCTGAAATCCGCGGTGCGGGTTGTGGGCGACGTGCCCAGTGCGGCACGTATGCTGGCAGAGGGGCGTGTCGTGGCGATAGATGCGCCTGGGCTCACCCCGGATGCAGCGCTTCTGGCGCTGATTGACGCCGATTTGGGGCTGGGGATGCGGCTGCGTATCTCGGGGCTTGAGGCGCGGGCCTGTATGGACGCAGGCGTCGAGGATGCGTTTTTCCGCGCCCTGAGCAAGCCGGGCGCGGTGGTCATTCTGGATCCGCGGGAGCGGATCGTCGCCTTGGTGGACCGCGAGGCGCGGCTCCTTATCGTGGCGATCGGGACGGATACATGAGCGCTCAGCTTGCTTCGCGCCGTTCACGGACCTCTTGCTGGCGCATCGGCAGCTTGTCGATGGTGCGTGTGATCTCGCGCACATCCCACGGGCTTGGCTTGCGCAGATATATCGTGCCGTCCTTGACGATCAGCGCGAGCATGAAGCCGCGTGGGCGCAGCTTGGTGCGCAGCGCGCTTTGCGTATCGGGGTCCGTGTCGGTGAGGATCACCACGTCGCGGGCTTCAAGTTCGTCCAGCCGCGCGTTCAGGAATTCCATCTGCTGGAGAAAGCGTGGGTCATCTGCACTGTCGGCAAAGACGATCAGTGGGCGCTTTTTCCATAGAAATTCGTTCAAATCGATATCAGTGCCGTCCACAAAAATATCAGTGCCGGGCAGTGTGACAGCCTCTTGGGCCATTGCGGGGGCGCTGAGAAACCCAGCAAAAACAAGAGTTAGTAGGTATTTCATCGTCTCTCCTCTGACCCACGATATAGGGGCGCGGGGGGCGATTGCGAAGGCAAAATGCAAAGCCTGGCCACAAAAACCTGAATTAAGCGCATGGTCAGCTTTGGTGGCTAGCCATGGATGACACCATTCATCACACCCCGCAAGGCGGGGAGTCGCGATATAAGGCACGCAGGACCATGGATATTTTATTGCATCTCGGGGCGCATAGAACGGCCTCAACCAGCTTTCAGCACTATCTCCGGCGCAATGTCGCGCGGCTGGAAGCGGGTGGCACGGCGGTCTGGGGGCCGCAGGTGACGCGCAACGGGTTGTTGACCGGCGCGCTTCCCATGCCGGGCATTATGAGTGCGGCAGAGCAGTTCACGCGCGCGAAGGGCCGTGTTTCGCTCGCTCTGGCCAAGGCTGAGGGGGCGGGTGCGCATCGAGTGGTCATGACCGATGAGAATCTCATTGGGGCCACGCGCCGTAACCTGCGTGATATGCGGCTTTATCCCGGAGCGGGTGAGCGGCTGGCACGATATTACGGTGTTCTGGGCGGTCGGTTGCGCCGGGTGGTGTTTTCAATCCGGTCTCAGGACGTGTATTGGAACTCCTGCCTTGCTTTTTCGGCGGCGCGCGGCGGATATGTGCCCGGTCCGGTGGAGCGTGCGCATATCGCTGGTGATACGCGGACTTGGCGCGATGTGATCACGGATATGGCCTGTGCGCTGCCGGGGGTGGAGATCATTGTCGCCCCCTATGAGACGTTTGGCGGATTACCGGAGCATAAACTGGCGCTGCTTCTGGGCGATGAGGCGCGCGCAATGCCGCGCTGCCATGCGCGCGAATTGCTCAACGCCTCGCCGGATTTGCCTGCGCTGCGGGCTGCTTTGCAGGCACGCGGTGCCGATTGGCGACAGTTGCCTGAGGGGGAGGGGTCTTGGCAGATCTTTTCCCAAGCGGAGCGCGTGGCGCTGCGTGAAGCCTACGCCGATGATCTTTTCTGGCTGCGCGCGGGCGCGGACGGGCTGGCCACACTGACAGAGAAAACCGACCTGGCAGGCGCGGGGATAACACCGCCCACCACGGTCCTGACAAGAGGACAAGAGGATGACACAGAACGAAGGCGCATGGCGTAAGCTGGCTGAAAAAGAGCTGCGGGGCCGCCCGGTCGAAGACCTCACGTGGAAGACGATTGAGGGCATCGACGTCAAGCCGCTCTACACGGCCGAGGATGTCGAGAGATTGCCGCATATGGGCGGTATCCCCGGCGAGGCGCCTTTTACCCGCGGTGTGAAGGCCACCATGTATGCGGGGCGCCCCTGGACGATCCGGCAGTATGCGGGTTTCTCTACGGCTGAGGAATCCAACGCCTTTTACCGCCGCAATCTGGATGCGGGTCAGCAGGGCGTCTCGGTCGCGTTTGATCTGGCCACGCACCGGGGCTATGACAGCGATCATGAGCGGGTTGAGGGCGATGTTGGCAAGGCCGGTGTCGCGATTGATTCCGTTGAGGATATGAAAATCCTCTTTGACGGTATCCCGCTCGATAAAGTCTCCGTGTCGATGACGATGAATGGGGCTGTGATCCCGATTTTGGCGAGTTTCATCGTCGCAGGCGAAGAGCAGGGGCATGACAAGAGCCTTTTGGCGGGCACCATTCAGAACGACATTCTCAAAGAATTCATGGTGCGTAACACCTATATTTACCCACCTGAGCCGTCGATGCGGATCGTGTCGGACATCATCGAATACACCTCTGCTCAGATGCCGAAATTCAACTCTATTTCGATCTCCGGCTACCACATGCAGGAGGCGGGCGCGAACCTTGTGCAGGAGCTTGCGTTCACCCTTGCGGATGGGAAGGAATATGTGCGCGCCGCCGTGGAGGCGGGGATGGACGTGGATGCCTTCGCCGGACGGCTCAGCTTTTTCTTCGCCATCGGGATGAATTTCTTCATGGAAGCGGCGAAGCTCAGGGCCGCGCGGATGCTGTGGCACCGGATCATGACCGAGGCGGGCGCGAAGTCTGATCGCTCCAAGATGTTGCGCACCCATTGTCAGACCTCTGGTGTGAGCCTTCAGGAGCAAGACCCCTATAACAACGTGATCCGCACCGCATATGAGGCGATGAGCGCGGTTCTGGGCGGCACGCAGTCGCTGCACACCAATGCGCTGGACGAGGCGATTGCCCTGCCCACGGATTTCAGCGCACGGATTGCCCGCAACACGCAGCTGATCCTGCAAGAGGAGACGGGCGTGACCAATGTGGTCGATCCTTTGGCGGGCTCTTACTATGTTGAGGCGCTCACCAATGAACTGGCCGAAGCGGCGTGGAAGATCATTGAAGAGGTGGACGAGATGGGGGGCATGACCAAAGCGGTAGCGTCTGGCATGCCCAAGCTGCGCATTGAGGAATCCGCAGCCACCCGGCAGGCGATGATCGACCGGGGCGACGAGGTTGTTGTTGGCGTGAACAAGTACCGCAAGGCCAACGAAGACCCGATTGATATTCTGGACGTGGATAATGTGGCTGTGCGCCTGAGCCAGATCAAGCGGCTTGAGGGCATCCGCGCGAGCCGCGATCAGGCGGCGTGCGATGCGGCACTGGCCGAGATGGAACGCCGCGCGGCAGAGGGTGGTAATTTGCTTGAAGCGGCGGTTGCGGCTGCGCGGGCGCGGGCAACCGTGGGAGAGATCAGCATGAGCATGGAAAAGGTATTTGGGCGGCACCGCGCCGAGGTAAAGACATTGGCGGGTGTTTATGGCGCGGCCTATGAGGGCGATGCGGGCTTTGCGGCCATTCAGGCCGATGTTGAGGCCTTTGCCGAAGAAGAGGGGCGGCGCCCGCGGATGCTGGTCGTGAAGATGGGTCAGGACGGGCATGACCGAGGCGCCAAGGTGATCGCCACGGCATTCGCCGATATCGGCTTTGATGTGGATGTGGGGCCTTTGTTCCAGACGCCTGCGGAGGCCGCACAGGATGCCGTTGATAACGACGTGCATGTGATCGGGATCAGCTCTCAGGCGGCCGGACACAAGACGCTTGCGCCCAAGCTGATTGATGCGCTGCGCGCGGCGGGCGCTGGTGATATTCTGGTGATCTGTGGTGGCGTCATTCCTCAGCAGGATTATGATTTCCTGATGAAGGCGGGCGTAAAGGCGATCTTTGGGCCGGGCACGAATATTCCCGAGGCGGCGCAGGATATCCTGAAGCTGATCCGGGCAGCGCGGAGTTAGGACTGCGCTGACAGTTCTGGCAACATTGGGCGCGCTTCACTTTGTGGGGCGCGCTTTTTTTGTATGCGCGATATAGACTCTCGGCATTTTGCTTTGCAAACCGCCTGCCGCTTCGGGGAGAGTGTTTGGATACTGAGAGTCACTTTGATTTGCAAAGTGTCTTTGGTGGCGTGGGGGAGACTCGAACTCCCGACCTAACGATTATGAGTCGTTCGCTCTAACCAACTGAGCTACCGCGCCTTCGGCGTGTGGGGTATGTCAGAGGCGCGGCCTCGTCAAGGCGGAAATTGGCGCAAGCTTATGGGGTTGAGCGTTTGCTGGACTGGCTCTGTCACGCGGTAAGGCATCAGGCGGGGTCGGGCATAGTTCAGGGGGAGGGGCGCCTCCATATCTGCGCCCTTGACGCGGCGGGGCAATTTGCGGCAAGCCGCTGACAATTCATTTCAAAGGCGGTAGATTGACGCGCATGTCATTATGGACACGCATCACCGAGGCGGTTTCTGCCCTTGCCAAAGGCGAGGGCCTGTCTGCCGTTTTCGACAAGCTGCGCGCCCCGCCGGAGCGCAGTGTCGCGTTTACGATTGCGGTGATTGCGCTGAGCGCGAAGATGGCGAAGGCGGATGGGCTTGTCACCCGCGATGAGGTGACAGCGTTTCGCGAGGTGTTTCAGATCGCGCAGGCCGATGAGGCGGGGGCTGCCAAGGTCTTTAACCTCGCGCGGCAGGACGTGGCGGGATTTGAGGAATACGCGACTCGGATCAAGGCGATGTTCGGCGATGAGACGGATGCGCTGAGTGATCTTCTGGAGGGGCTTTTCCATATCGCGATGGCGGATGGCGAATATCACCCGAAAGAGGACGTATTTCTGGGCCGTGTGTGCGAGATTTTCGGGCTGACCGAGCGGTGTTTTACCACCATGCGCAGCCGATTTGTGCCTGATGCCAAGCCTGACCCCTATACGGTTTTGGGGGTGGAACCAGACACACCTCTGGAGGAGATCCGCCGCGCCTATCGCCGGATGGTGCGCGAGACACACCCGGATGTGATGCAGGCGCGCGGCGTGCCCGCAGAGGCGGCGCGGCTGGCCGAAAAGCGGATGGTCGACATCAACCGCGCATGGGATGAGATCAAACAGGCCGCCCCGGCGTGAGGATCGCCACATACAACATCGAATGGTTCAACGCCCTCTTTGATGACGCGGGCGCGCCTTTGGCTGATGGGGAGTGGTCGGGTCGTTGGAACGTGACACGAGCGGCACAGTTGGAGGCGGTGGCCCATGTGCTACGCACGCTCGACGCCGATGCGGTGATGATCATCGAGGCCCCCGATACCAGCCACAAGCGCAGCGCCACCGCCGCGCTTGAACAGTTTGCTGCATGGGCGGGTCTCAGGGCGCGCAAGGCGGTTCTGGGGTTCGAGAATGACACTCAGCAGGAGATCGCGCTGATCTATGATCCTGATCGGCTGAGCGCAGAACATGACCCGCAGGAGACCACCGACGCGCCGCGATTTGATGGCGTGCTGCGGATTGATCTCGATGTGGATGCGCGCGAGGATCATGTGCGCTTTTCCAAGCCGCCTTTGGAGCTGGCTCTTCGGGAGGCTGATGGGGCCGTGCTGCGTCTCATCGGGGCGCATCTGAAGTCCAAAGCACCACATGGGGCAGGGGACGCACGTTCGGTGCTGAAGGCGTCCATCGCCAACCGGCGCAAGCAATTGGCGCAGGCGATCTGGCTCAGGCGGCGCACGGAGCAGCACCTGGCGGCGGGTGAGCCACTGATCGTTTTGGGTGATCTCAATGACGGGCCGGGGCTCGATGCGTATGAGCATCTTTTCGGGCGGTCCTCGGTGGAGATCGTTCTGGGCGAGGGGCAGGTGCCTCAGCTTTATGATCCCCATGCACGGCAGGCTTTGGCGCAGAAGATCGGTGCGGTGCACACCACGTCGCGCTTTTTCATGCGGCATGAGAAGCGGTATATGCAGGCGCTGCTCGATTATATCATGGTCTCGCCCGAAGTGATGGCACGTACGCCCATCTGGCGCATCTGGCATCCGTTCGATGATCCGGAGTGTTGGGATGACAAGGCGCTGGGCGCGGCGCTTCTTGCGGCGTCAGACCATTTTCCCGTTACGTTGGATATTGGGCCCGCCTCTTAAAATCGGGCGCGGTCTGTGCTATATTCAGCCAATGAAACAGATACTCACCGCCGCCGCTTTGGTTTTGTGCACCGCGCTGCCCTTGGCCGCTGAGGAGGTCCCGCAAGGAACAGATGACGCACCTTCCCTTATGGAGCAGGGCGCGCAGATGTTCATGGAGGGGCTGCTCAATCAGGTTGAGCCCACTATGCGCGATTTGCAGGGCATGACCGAAGATATGGGCCCGCAACTGCGCGAGTTTGCCCAGACAATGGGGCCTGCCATTGCGGAAATCATGGGCGATATCAAGGATCTGAGCGCCTATCACGCGCCGGAGCTTTTGCCGAATGGCGACATCATCATGCGCCGCAAGAGCGAAGAAGAGATGGCACCGCCACCACCGCTCGCCGAGGGCGAGATTGAGCTCTGATGCGCTCTAGCGCCCCTTGATCGCCACATCCGCGCCCAAGGCTGCGGCAAGTGCCATAAACCGCGCCTCTGCCACTTCCCCAAAGAGCAAAGAGGCCTCAGGCGTGAGGCGCAGCTCCAGCAGCTTTTTCTTCGGGTAGAATTTCATCCGCCCCAAATCAGCGTCTTCTTTCAGCCAGAGCATGGCCCCAAACCGCATGGCGCGGCCCAAAATCTCCGCCTCAACTTGCGTTTTTGCATCGACAAGCGTGCTGAGCTGACCGAACCGTGTGCCGCCGCGTGTGTTTGAATAGCGGTGCAGCAAGGCCAGCCCCAAAAACACCCGCTCGGAGTGTTTTAGCCCGCCGAGATTGGCGCGGGTGGCATTATCAAAACACACCTCGGCGCGGTAATCAGGGTGGGCACGCCAACTTACGTCATGCAAGAGACACGCCGCCTTGATGATGCGCAGCCGCTCGGGCGAAGGGCGGCCCAGCACGGGCAGGATGAAATTATAGAGCACCTTGCCAAAGCCGGGCAGGCGCGCATCCTTGTCCTCGGCAAAGCGGCAGGCTTCGATCAATGGATCACGGTCGCGCAGGGGCTTGGGCATCTGCTCATAGAGCATTCCCTCACGAATTCCGTAGCTTGAGACGGCGATATCGTGCGGTTTGAAACGACGTACCACCTCGCGCAGCACCTCCGCCGCAATCGGCACGAGGGCCATCCGGGCCAATGAGATACCCGCCTCTTGGCGCAGCTCATCAATGTTGCGCCATTTGATGTAATCGGCGGTGGCGCGCACGGCTTTGGCGGTCATCCGGTATTCGTGCAGCACATGGAGCGGATAGCCGCGCCGGGCCATGTCGATTTTTGCAATCGCCCGCCATGAGCCGCCCACCAGAAAGAGGCGGTTTTTCTGCTCGCCCAGTTGGTCGGCCATACCGTCCAGCGTTTCGCGGATATATGCCTTGCGCGCCTTGGCCCCGCCTTTGAGATCGCAAAGTTTGAGAGGTCCGAGTTGTGAGGTCACGCGCCGCCCCACCGTGCCGCCGTGGATCTCCGCCATCTCCATGGAGGAGCCGCCGATATCGCAGACCAGACCGTAGGAGCCGGGCCAGCCCAGAAGCACGCCCTGTGCCGAGAGCCGCGCCTCCTCGCGCCCGTCCACGACCCAAAGGCGCAGCCCGGTCTGGCTTTCGACGTCATGGCGAAAATCGGCACCATCCTCGGCGTCACGCACGGCGGCGGTGGCCACGCAGGTGAGGGGCCCGGTGCCCATCCCATCGGCCAGATGTTTGAACCGGTGGAGGGCTGCCAACGCGCGGGCGCGCCCTTCGGGGTTTAGCCGACCTGTCTGGGTCATGCCTGCGCCAAGGCCACACATGATTTTTTCGTTGTAGAAATAGGCAGGGCTGCGCGCGGCGCCGTCAAAGACCACAAGGCGGACGGAGTTTGATCCCACATCGACCACCCCAACCCGGCGCAAGGCCCGCGAGGAGGGTTTATCAAATAGGGGACGGCCAAAGGGGCCCGCATCCTCTGGGTCCTCGGCTGGGTTGCCTGCGTCCATGATCTTCCCCCGCGCGGGTTGTTCTGCGGCCCCGTTTATGGCTGGGCGGGGCGGGAGGGTCAATCTTCGGTATGGGTCAGTTTTGGCACATCCGCCGCCCCTGCTGATCCGCGCCCGGAGAGCGACGGATTTTCCATGAAGAACTTGTGGCAATTGAACGCGAATGCGTCCTCGGCCACCTCGGCGCGGGTGAAGCTGCCATCGGGGGCCATGACCCAGCTTTGGGCGATGTCGGCCATGTTGGCCGCCATGACCTGACTGGTGATCTGCGCCTTCACGGTGGGGTTTTCGATCTCGATCAGTGTCTCGACCCGGCGGTTGAGGTTGCGGCCCATCCAATCGGCCGACGATATAAACACACGTGCCTTTTTATGCGGAAGTCCGTGGCCGTTGCCGAAACACACGATGCGGGAATGTTCTAAAAACCGCCCCACGATGGATTTCACGCGGATGTTCTCGCTGAGCCCTTTCACGCCGGGGCGCAGCCCGCAGATGCCGCGCACCACGAGGCTGATTTCAACCCCGGCTTGGCTGGCGGCGTAAAGCGCGTCGATCACATCAGGCTCGACAAGCGAGTTCATCTTGGCCCAGATACGCCCCTGTCTGCCCTCTTGGGCATGGGCACTTTCGGCGGCGATCATCTCAAGCAAGCGCGGTTTGAGCGATATGGGCGAGATGGCGAGGTTTTCGAGCCGCTCAGGCTGCGCGTAGCCCGAGAGGTAGTTGAACACTTTGGTCGCGTCGCGGCTCAGCACCTTGTCGCAGGTGAAAAAGCTCAGATCGGTATAGATGCGCGCGGTGATGGGGTGGTAATTCCCGGTGCCGAAATGGGTGTAGGTCACCAGATTATCGCCCTCACGGCGCACCACGGTGGAGATTTTGGCATGGGTCTTGAGGTCGAGAAAGCCGTAGACCACATGCGCGCCCGCCCGCTCCAGCCGCCGCGATTGGCGGATGTTGGCGGCCTCGTCAAAGCGGGCCTTCAACTCCACCAGCGCGGTGACGGATTTGCCGTTTTCCGCAGCTTCGCACAGCGCGCTGACAATCGGGGATTCGTTGGAGGTGCGGTAGAGCGTTTGTTTGATCGCCACCACGTCCGGGTCGCGCGCGGCCTGCGCGAGAAAGCGGATGACCATATCGAAGGTCTCGTAGGGGTGGTGCAGCAGCATGTCCTTTTGGCGGATCGCGGCGAACATATCGCCGTCATGGTCCTGCACGCGTTCGGGGACACGGGGGCTGAACGATGGCCAGAGAAGATCGGGGCGTGCGTCGAGAACCAGCTCCTTGAGGTCGGCGAGGCCAATCATACCCTCCACCTCGACCACCTCGTCGGGGTCCACATCAAGCTCGTCCATGATCATGTCACGCAGCGCAGGGGCGGCCCCTGCGGAGATTTTCATGCGCACCACTTCACCCCGGCGGCGGCGTTTCAGGGCAACCTCGAATTCGCGCACGAGGTCTTCGGCCTCTTCCTCGACCTCCAGATCGCTGTCGCGCAGAACGCGAAAGGAAAAGTGGCTTTTGGATTTGTAGCCGGGAAAAAGGCTGCCCAAGTGCAGCATCAGCAACTCTTCGAGCGGCAAAACACGCACCGTGCCCTCGGGTGATGGGAGGGTGACGAACCGGTCGATCTGCTGCGGGATGGGCAAAAGCGCCTTGAGGGGGCGTTTGTCCGAGTGGCGCTCAAGGTTCAGCGCGAGCGAGTATCCCAGGTTTGGAATGAACGGAAAGGGATGTGCGGGATCAATCGCAAGGGGCGACAGGACCGGGAAGACCTGTTCGAGGAAGACCTGTTCGAGGAAGGGCTTGTCCTCTTCCGCGATGCTGGCCGCGTCGAGGATGGTGATATTCTCGGCCTCAAGCTCCGTGCGCAGGTTTTGATAGGTTTCTTGCTGTTTCGCCAAAAGCTTGCGCGCGTCATCATTGATCAGCACCAGTTGCTCGGCGGGGCTGAGCCCGTCGGCGGCGGGGGTGGTATTGCCCGCGCGGGCAAGTTCGCGCAAGCCCGCCACGCGGACATTGTAGAACTCGTCGAGGTTGGTGGCGGAGATCGACAGGAACCGCAGCCGTTCCAGCAAAGGCACGCGGGGGTTTTGCGCCTCTTCCAGCACGCGCCAGTTAAAGCCCAGCCAGCTCAGCTCGCGGTTATAGAAACGCGCAGGGCCTGTGAGGTCCAGATCGGGCATTTTTGTGGGCGCAGAAAAAGGCGCGGTGAGGAAATCGGCGTGAGACATACGGAGCCTTATGGCAGGCGGGTGTAACGGGGATATGTCAGGGTGCGCCTAAGCGCCCGATTTGTCCAGTATTTCCGCTGCGAGCTTGCGTGTCACTGGGCGCTTTTGCGCCAATGCGGCGCGGTCAAGGGCGGCTACGATATCGGCCACGGCGGCGAAGGAGCGCGGCATGCGCCGGGCGAGGAACGGGATCGTGCCGGGTGTCGGGATGATCTGGCGGTCGGCCATTTGTTTGAGGATCACCGCGGACAAAAGCGCATCATCTGGCGCGTCCAGCCCGATGGCGGGCGTGCCCTCCATACGGCTGGCCAGATCTGGCAGGGCAAGTGCCCAGCGGCTGGGGGCCGTGCGGGCGGTGATCAGTAGGCTGTGCCCTTCCGCAAGGCAGAGATTGTGGAGGTGGAAGAGTGCGTGTTCTGCCTCCGGGGTGCCGGTGATGCGGTCTGCATCCTCAACCGCTACGGGGGCTGAGGCCAGTGCGGGAATGTCGGCGGTTGTAAGGTCGGTGGCTGCCGTGATCTCGGCACCGCTGAGGGCGGCCCAGACATGGGTGAGATGTGTCTTGCCGGAGCCTGTTGCGCCATGCAGCACCAGCTTGCGTGCAGGCCAATTCTCCCACCCCTCGATCATTGCCACGGCTGCTGCATTTGCGCCGGATACAAAGAAATCACCCCGCCCCAACGCGGGGCGCGCGGGCAGGTCGAGGCTCAGCTGATAGGCCATTACTCGGCGTCGCCTTGCGCCGTGCCTGTGTAGAGTTTGCTGTTGCGGTAGCTTGAGATGGCGAAGCGCGCCAGAACGCCGATTGCGGCGGCTACGGGCACGGCGACCAGCATGCCCACGAAACCGAAAAGCGCCCCAAAGACCGACAGCGCGAAGATCAGCCATACGGGGTGTAGGCCCACGGAGTTGCCTACGAGTTTGGGCGTCAGGACGTTGCCCTCAATAACTTGGCCGATCACGAAAATGCCCGCAACGAGGCTGATCGAGACCCAATCCCCCCAGAATTGAAAGAGCGCCAGTCCAATGGCCAGTGCCCCGCCGATAAGGGCGCCCACGTAAGGGATAAAGGTGATCAGCCCGGCTATTGCCCCTACAACGAGGCCAAATTGCAGGCCGACTAGCATGAGGGCCATGGCATAATACGTCCCCAGAATCAGACAGACAGTACCCATACCGCGAATGAAACTGGCCAGCGTCGCGTCGATCTGCCCGGCAAGATCGCGGATGATCGGAGCATGATCGCGCGGCAGAAGGTTGTCGATTTGCGCGATCATCCGGTCCCAATCATAGAGCAGGTAGAAAGCCACAACCGGTACGATCACAAAAAGGACGATCACGTTGAGCAGGGACGAAACGGAGCCCAGCACGGCCTCAACCAGTTCCCCGCCGCGTTCTTGGATCGCGGCACCGATGGCGGTGAGCGACTGGTGTACGGTGGATTGTGTATCGATCAGTTGCGGGAAACGCTCGGTCAGCACGCTGCGCAATTGTCCGGCCAATTCGGGCGCTGTGTTGATCAGCGATGTAGTCTGCGTGACCAGCGTGGGGATGACCAGCAAGGCCATGATCACGAAAAGGAAAAGCGCAAACAGGGTGATGAGCGTCACTGATATGGCGCGGCTGAGGCCCATACGCTCCAGCCTGTCGGCGACGGGATCGAGAAAATAGGCAATCGCGCCGCCCAGAAGAAAGGGCATCATCACGTCGCCAAGGACCCACAAAAGGCCGAGAAAGCCCGCAAAGGCAATCCCCCAATATTTCAGTTGTGTCCGGGCGGGCAGGGCCATGTGCTCTCCAATGCGTTCGCCTACACATCGCGCATGGTGCCGTCGCTTTCAAGGCCCCCGCCTGTAAAAGGCAGGGGCCCAGCGTCAGATATTAGTGGCAGGCGGGACGCGCGCCGGGCAGCAGCACTTTGTCGATCACATGGATCACGCCGTTATCGGCCATAATGTTGGCGATGATGACTATTGGCCAGCTGTGCCGTGCTGTCGGCGATCGTTACGCCATCGGCGCTCTTTGTGATGCACAGACGCTTGGACGTGTTGCGCGGCTTGAAGGGGTTGGCCGCCATTGGGATCATCTTGATCGTCAGCTTGCGATCATCGCCTTGGTAGAGCAGCACATCTGTCAGTTGGCCTTTTTCTCTGGCTGTAAAAGCGTCTCGACCGTGCCTTTGGGCAGGGCGGTGAAGGCATCGTTCACTTTTGACCGCGGCTCCAATCCGGGGCGGGCGGGATGCCGCCGGTTTGAGGCCTTTGCACGGGTGGGATGGTGGCGCTCGCGCTGCACCTTGCCGGAACGCGCGCTCTGTCATAAACGGGGCGAAACGCTTGAACCCGCCTTAATCACCGGAGTGCCCAACGATGCGCCTGTCTCGCTATTTCCTGCCTGTCCTCAAGGAAACCCCGTCTGAGGCGCAGATCGTCTCGCACCGTTTGATGCTGCGCGCAGGCATGATCAAACAGGCAAGTGCGGGGATTTACTCGTGGTTGCCATTGGGCTTCAAAGTGCTGCGCAAGATCGAAGACATCGTGCATCAGGAGCAGGCGAAGGCGGGGCACATGCCGATGCTGATGCCCACGATCCAATCGGCAGAGCTGTGGCGCGAGAGTGGGCGCTATGATGATTACGGCGAAGAAATGCTGCGCATCAAGGACCGGCATGGCCGCGATATGCTGTTCACCCCCACCGCCGAAGAGTTGATCACCGACATTTTCCGCGCCCATGTGGGCAGCTACAAGGATTTGCCGCTGACCCTCTACCAGATTCAATGGAAATTCCGCGACGAGGTGCGTCCCCGCTTTGGTGTGATGCGTGGGCGCGAGTTCTACATGAAGGACGGCTATAACTTCGATCTGACCAAGGAGGACGCGCTTCACGCCTATAACCGTCACTTGGTGAGCTATCTGCGGACCTATGAGCGGATGGGCCTTCAGGCGATCCCGATGCGCGCGGATAGTGGCCCGATTGGTGGGGATGACACGCACGAGTTCCTCGTGCTGGCCGAGACCGGCGAGAGCGAGGTTTTCTATGACAGCGCCGTGACCGATCTGAGCTTTGGCGACCGGGCGATTGATTATGATGACGTCGCGCAATGTGCGGGCGTTTTGGAGGAGTTCACCACCAAATACGCACGCACCGATGAGACGCATGACGCGGCCCTTTTTGAGCAAGTCCCTGAGGAGCGCCGCCGGGTGGCGCGCGGCATCGAAGTGGGGCAGATCTTTTATTTCGGCACCAAGTATTCCGACGCGCTGGGCGCGACCGTCCAAGGCTCGGACGGCAAGCCGGTGCCGGTACATATGGGCAGCCACGGGATTGGCGTGAGCCGCCTTGTCGGCGCGATCATCGAGGCCAGTCATGATGAGAACGGGATAATATGGCCCGAAGGTGTCACGCCCTTTCATGCGGGGATCGTGAACCTCAAGCAGGGTGATGCGGAGGCCGATGGGGCCTGTGAGGCGCTTTACTCGGCGCTGACGGCGCTGGGGCTGGAGCCGCTTTATGATGACCGCAATGAGCGGGCGGGCGGTAAGTTTGCAACGATGGATTTGATCGGTCTGCCGTGGCGGATCACGGTGGGGCCACGGGGCCTCAAGAACGGCGTGGTCGAGTTGACCTCGCGGCGCACGGGCGTGTCGGAAGAGATGCCACCCGAGCAGGCGATCGAGCGGCTCGTGGAGATTTACGCGCCCCATCGCGGGGGCTGAGCGCATGCTGCGCGGCAAGGCGATGGGCGCTTTGATCGGCGCGCCACGACAGGCTGCGCGCCGATCTGGGGGCATTGTGCGCGGCGAGGTGTTCTCCGCGCGCTGAGCGCGGCCCTGCGCTGGCCCTTCCGGTGGCGCGCCCCGGCTTGACGCCGCATCCTGCGCGCCGCACTGTGAGCGCAAAACAAACGAGGTCACATCGTGGCAGGCACGCCGGCTCCTTTTGCCCCTTTTGAGTGGATGATCGCGTGGCGCTATCTGCGCGCGAAACGCGCCGAGGGTGGCGTGAGCGTGATGACGTGGATTTCGCTCATTGGGATCACCTTGGCGGTGATGGCGCTGATTGCGACCTTGTCGGTCAGGGCCGGGTTTCGCGCGGAATTTGTCGATACGATCCTTGGCGCGAACGCCCATGTTACCGTTTATAATGCAGGGCAGGTGGATGCTCTGAGCGGCCGGGTGGACCGGATGCTTGAGGAGTATGAGGCCATGGCAGACCGGGTGCGCGCGGTGCCCGGCGTGACCCGTGTGGCGCCCTTGATCAAGGCGCAGGTGATGGCAAATGCGCGCGACCGCAATGCGGGCGTGGAGATTTTCGGCATCAGCGCCGAAAATCTCGCTACCATCCCGCGCGTGGCCAATCCTGTGACGGCTTTGGGTGATATCTCCAATTTCCCTCAGGGGGTGGCAATTGGGTCGGGCGTGGCTCGCGAGCTTGGGGTGAGCCTTGGGGACCGGATCAGGATCATCTCTCCCGGTGGGGTAAAGACGGCGTTTGGGACCAGTCCGAGGGTGAACTCCTATGATGTGGTCTATATTTTCACCGCCGGGCGCTGGGATATCGATCGCACGCGCATCTACATGCCCTTTGCCGAGGCGCAGAGCTTTTTCAACCGCGAGGGCCGGGCTGATGAGCTTGAGGTGATGGTCGCCGACCCTGAACAGATAGATATGCTGAGCCTGCCACTGCTTGCCGCTGCCGGGGACCGGGCGCTGGTCTGGACATGGCAGGACCAATCGGGTGGCTTTCTGCGCGCGCTGGAGGTGGAGGACAATGTGATGTTCATCATCCTGTCGATCCTTGTGCTGATCGCCGCGATGAACATCACCAGTGGCCTTATCATGTTGGTGAAAAACAAAGGGCGCGATATCGGGATTTTGCGCACAATGGGGCTAACCGAAGGTGCGGTGCTCAGGGTGTTTTTCATCTGTGGTGCGTTTACCGGCATCATCGGCACGGCGATGGGGGTTATTCTGGGATGCTTGTTCGCGATTTATATTGATCCGCTTTTTGCCGCCGTGAATTGGGCCATGGGGGGGCAGGTGTGGGACCCGTCGGTACGGGGGATCTACTATCTGCCCGCCGAGCTGCGCTTTGAGGATGTGATGTCGGCTGTGTCTTTGTCGCTGGGCCTGTCGTTTATCGTCACCATCTTTCCGGCGCGCCGGGCGGCGCGGATGAACCCGGTGGAGGCGCTGCGCTATGAGTGACGCGGTACTGCGCCTCAAGGGGCTTGAGAAGGTCTATAACAAGGGGCGCTCGAATGAGGTGCGCGTGCTTGGCGGTGCTGATCTGGACCTGCGGCGCGGCGAGATCGTGGCGCTTGTGGCCCCCTCTGGTGCGGGCAAATCCACGCTTTTGCATATTGCGGGGCTGCTGGATACGCCCGATGCCGGGACGGTGGAGATCGGCGGGACGGCGATGACGGGGCTCGGTGATCGCAGGCGGACGGTCGCGCGGCGGCGCGATATCGGGTTTGTGTATCAGTTCCACCATCTGCTGCCGGAGTTCACGGCTTTGGAGAATGTCGTGCTGCCACAGCTTGCCGATGGCACGCCGCGCCGGGAGGCGGTGGCGCGCGCGCAAAGCCTGCTGGAGCGTGTGGGTGTGGGCGCGCGGGCGGCGCACCGCCCCTCGGCTATGTCGGGCGGGGAGCAGCAGAGGGTCGCGTTCTGCCGGGCGCTCGCCAATGCGCCGCGCCTCTTGCTGGCTGATGAGCCGACGGGCAATCTGGACCCCGCGACCTCGGATCAGGTCTTTGCCGCATTGGTTGATCTGGTGCGCGAAACCGGGCTTTCGGCGTTGATCGCCACGCATAACTTTGATCTTGCCGCGCGGATGGACAGACGCGTGCGGATGGAGGAAGGGCGGCTCGTCGAAGGCTGATTGACGCCGCCCTCTGCCCTGCCCATGGTGGCGCAAACCCCTGAGAAGGAGCGCGCCATGACCGTCCAATCCATATCCCGGATCACCGCCCTGAGCGCACAGGCGCTGGAGCGTCACGGGGCCGCCCCTTGGGTGGCGGCCAGTGTGGCCGATGCGATTGGTGAGGCGGAGGCGACGGGCAACAAGATTTGCGGGCTCTATTATCTGGAGAGCTATTGTTTGCAGCTGAAATCCGGTCGCGTTGACGGGCAGGCAGAGCCTGTTGTGTCGCGCCCGCGCCCCGGTACGGTGCGTGCGGATGCGGCCAATGGGTTCGCGCAGGCAGCATTCCTGCGGGCCTTGCCCGAGGCGGTGCAGGCCGCGCAGGAGAACGGCACTGCGATGCTCGCTGTGGGGCGCGCGCATACCTGCACATCGCTGGGATACTTCACGCGCCAGATCGCGCAGGCCGGCCTGATCGGGCTGGGCATGACCAACGCCACGCCCGTGGTGGCCCCTCCGGGCGGCACCAAGCGGGTGATTGGGACCAACCCAATCGCATTTTCGGTGCCGGACGGGGCGGGCGGCGTGGCCATGCAATTTGACCAATCCACCACCGCTGTGGCGTTCGGAAAAATCACGATGGCCAAAGCGGCGGGGGAGCGCATCCCCGAGGGCTGGGCCGTGGACAAGGCGGGCCGACCCACCACCGATCCGGCGGCGGCAATCGAGGGCTCATTGGTCAGCACCGGGGGGTATAAGGGCTGGGGCTTTGGCCTGATGGCGGAGATATTGACCGCAGGGCTGACCGGAGGATTGACCAGTCAGGATGTTGCCCCCCTGAAGGCGCCTGAAGGTGCGCCGCATGATCTGGGCCAGATTTATCTGTTGATTGATCCGGGCGTGTCGAATGCGTTCGGTGCGCGGCTGGCCCGGATCATGGAGGGTGTGGCGGAAAATGAGGGCGCGCGGATGCCGGGGCAGGGCAAGGTTTTGGCCTCGCAGGTCGATGTCGAGGACGCGGTTTGGGCGCAATTGCAGGGATTGGCGGGTGTGTCCTAGGCCTGCGCTGACCCTGCCCTGATTTGACGCAGGCCGCCTGCACGTTACGTTTTGACACAGGAGGACTTCGTCATGCGTTTTATCTTTGCCGCTTTGGTGGCTCTTTTCACCGGGCTGAGCACCCCGCAGGCTATGGCGCAAGAGAGCGACGTGCGCGCCGTGATCGCGGCGCAGATTGAGGCCTTTGAGGCCGATGACTTCGAGCAGGCTTTCACATATGCCAGCCCTACGATCCGCCAGGTTTTTCGCACGCCAGAGAATTTCGGTGTGATGGTGCAGCGCGGGTTTCCGATGGTCTGGCGTCCTGCCGATGTGCGGTTCTTGGAGCTGGAAAACCGGGACGGCGCGCTCTGGCAGGACGTGATGGTCCGCGATGTGGCAGGCGATGTGTTTATCCTCGAATACGAGATGATCGAGCTTGATGCAGGTTGGAAGATCAACGGCGTGCGCATCCGCCCGGCCGTAGGCACTGCATAACACCCCACCGTCACGGTGTCCCCAGCACGCGTTAACCCTTCATAGATATCTCCCCTTTCCATCCGGGCGTGCCCCGGGCTGGTGAAATGCAAGGCATGGCTTCAGCGGCCCTTTTGGGTGTCTGCGACATGTGGAAAGGGAACGATATGAACAAGGCAGTTACCGACGGGATCGTCTTCATGCCCCCTGAATTCGGGGCGGGGCTGAACATGTGGTCCAGCGGCAATGGCACCCCCGGCTCGGACACTTATGCGGGGGCGACAAATGCGGCCCTTGTTGCGGCGGATCAGGATTTTGGCGGCGCGCTTGAGATGCAAAAGACCCAAAGCGTGCAGCGCCTGCGCTATATGGGGGAGACGCCGATCCTGCCGGGATGCTACCTGCGCATCACCGCACGGGTGAAGGCCATCACCGGCAACCTGCCCAATGTGCGGATCGCGGGCTGGGCCGGGGCCGCGGGGGGCGGCAACGTGGCATCTGCGCAGGCCTTTGGTCCGCAGGTCACACTGGAGAATTACGGCGAGGTGGTTGAGGTCAGCGCCATCGTGGGCACGGGCGACCGTGCGGGCGTGGATATGGTGTGGGGACCAGAGCCTGTCTATGGCCATTTCGGCATCGACCTGACGGGCCCCAGCGGTGGCATCGTGCGGATTGACGACATTCGGATCGAGGATGCGACGCACGTGTTCCTGCGCGAGATGATGGATTGGGTCGATGTGCGTGATTATGGCGCGCTGGGCGATGGCACCACCGATGATCACGTAGCCTTTGAGGCGGCGGATGCGGCGGCGAACGGGCGCGATGTGCTGGTCTCGCCCGGCACCTATTTCCTTGGCGACAGCGTGACGTTTCAGAGCAATGTGCGTTTTGAAGGCACGGTCACTATGGCGACGGAGCACGTGTTTTCGCTGACCCGAAATTACAATCTGCCCGCATATATTGATGCGTTTGGCGACGAAGAAATCGGGTTTCGTAAGGCATTTCAAGCGCTTTTGAGCAATACCGGCCATGTGGAACTGGACATGCAGGGGAGAATCGTGTCGCTGCGCGCGCCAGTGGATATGCAGGCCGCGATCCCGGATCGTGACAGCTATTCCCAGCGGCGCATCCTGAAGAACGGCCAGTTCTCAGCCGTGGAGGGGCCTGCATGGGACACGGATGTGATCACCAGCCAAGCGACCTATTCCGCGTCCAACAGCCTGCGCCTGACCGGCGTGACAGACGTGGCCAACATCCCCATCGGCGCGGTGGTCGAAGGCAATGGCGTGGGCCGCGAGGTCTATGTGAGCGCGGTCAACATCTCCCAGCAGGAGGTGACGCTGAGCCAGCAGCTTTATGATGCGGAAGGCACGCAGAACTATACCTTCCGGCGGTTCAAATACATGCTGGATTTCTCCGGTTTCTCGCGGCTCAGCAAATTCTCAATCTCGAATGTTGAGTTTCAGGCCTCGGGTTATGGCAGCTGCGTGATGCTCCCCCAGACGGGCACCGGGTTTCACTTCCGCGATTGCTTTATCTCACGACCAAGGGATCGTGGCATCTCCAGCCCCGGTACGGGCGATCAGGGGATGAAGGTGGATCGGTGCCAATTTTTGTCCAATGAAGACAATCTCTTGGTGTCTGAGCGCTCCTCCATCGGGCTCAATGCCAACGCCAATGATGTGAAGCTGCGCGACAACCGCATCACGCGGTTTCGCCATTTTGCGCTGCTGGCGGGTTCGTCCAATATCATCACGGGCAATCACTGGTTTCAGGGGGATACCTCCTCGGACGGCACGCGCTCGGCGGGTTTGATCCTTACGCGGATCAATTGCCGCTCCACGATTGCGACGAACTATGTCGACAATTGTTTTGTGGAATGGACCAACGAGCATGACAGCGCGCCGGAATTCTCGTCCGAGTTTTCGTTCAGCGCGCTCAACCTCGTGGACAACGTGTTTTTGGCGGGGAATGTCGCCCCTTGGTTCAGTTTTATCGTGATCAAGCCTTACGGTACGGGGCATTTTCTCAACGGAGTGCATGTGTCGGGCAATTCGTTCCGCATCATTGATGATCCGGTGGAGCGGATCGACCGGATTGATACCAGCTTTGCCAATCTCGACTACAACCGTTTTCGCAACGTGGTCTTCACCAACAACACGTTCGGCAACATCCAGACGCGCGTCTCAAGCCCGCTTCTTCTGGAGCATGAGCAAAACAGCGCGAGCGATGTCTGGACCGTGGAGCCGGGGCCGAACCTGCCGTTTGAGGCCTTTGCGCAGACGGTGGAATCGATCCTTCCGGCGGGGCCATTGCGCGATGCGAGCGGCAATATTGTATTCATTGCGCCCTTCTATAATGCGCGCCAAGGGCCAGACCGAAATCAGGTGCGGGTGCAGTTTGGTCAGCCTGTCAGTGGCGAGATCACGATGGTGGTGCGGATTGATGACCCGCTCTGAGTGTTAAAACCGCCGCCAAAACCCCAGTTTGATGCCGTAAGCTTCGGCATTCATCAGCCCGGCCGTTGCCCCCAATTCAAGGTGGCGGCCGGGCCTCACCTCCCACACAATTGACGGCGCAAAGCGCATGTAATCGGGGTCCGACATCGGCCCGCCCTGTTGCAGTTGCAAGATCATCTTGGTGCGCAGGTGCGGCTTTAGCCCGAGCGTGATGTCTGCGGTGAAGGCTGCATCCCCGTCCTCAACCATGATCTCGCCGCGCGTGTCGATGGCGAACCAGCCTTGGGTGCCCATCGCCGTGAATCCCGCTCCCAAAGAGAGGCCGGGGCGCACGGCGAGCGCGCTTGTGACCGCGCCGAATGATCCGTCGGAGAGGTCAGAGCGCAACGTGCCTGCACGCCCCACCAGCCCCGCACCGATTTCAAACGCGACCTTGATCCGGTCGCGCGAAATGGGCAGCAGGGCGAAGGCGAACGCGTTGAGGTCGCCGTCCTCGTTTGTGCCAATATCCACGCCTAGTGTGAGGTTGGGGGTCGCGCCATACTCGGCGTAAAGCGATGCGTAGCCGTTTGAACTGCCGCTTTCGTCAACCTCTTCTAGCAAAAGCGAGAAACTCAGGAATTTCTCGCCCTCTGCGCGCAGCCATGGCCCAGCCTGAGCGAGGTCGGGGAGCATCAGGGCCAAGAGGAGAAGGGCGCGCCACATCCCCTAACACTTCGTTCAACTTGGTAAACGGAAGGTTAATGGCCGCGCGTTTAATGCAGCCTGTGGTGTTAGACGCCCAGACGATCGCGCATCGCGTACCATGTCATCGCCAGCACCAAGAGAGGCGAACGGAGCGCCGATCCGCCGGGGAATATCTGGGTGGGCACGCGTGCCATCGTATCGAACCCCTCGGCCTGTCCCTGCACCGCGCGCGCCATAAGCTGCCCCGCATGGGTGGCTGTGCCGACGCCGTGGCCGGAATAGCCCGAAGCGGTGAGAATGTTGGGGGCAAGCCGCGCCACGTAGGGCATACGCCGCATGGTGATGGCCAGCGTGCCGCCCCATGCGTAATCCACTTTTACATCGCCCAGATGCGGGAAAATCTCTGTCATTGGCTTGCGTACCAATGCGCCAATGTCCTTGGGAAAGCGGTAGCCATAGGTCTCGCCACCGCCAAAAAGCAGACGTTTATCATGGCTGAGGCGGAAGTAATTCACCACGAATTTCGTATCCGCCACGGCCACGTCGCGGGCCAGAACGCGGGCAGCATCATCGCCCAGAGGTTCTGTCGCGGCGATGAAATTGTTGATCGGCATGACGCGCGCCGCGACCTTGCTGTTGAGGCCCCCGAGATAGCCGTTGCAACCTAAGATCACATGATCCGCTTTGATCGCGCCATGGTCGGTGCGCACCTGCGTTTTGGTTCCGGGGTCAATATCCTGCACCCGGCTACGCTCGTAAATCCGCACGCCTGCCTTGGCCGCCGCCGCCGCCAAACCCAGCGCATAGCGCAAAGGGTGCAGGTGTGCCGCCCCCATATCAAGGGTACCGCCGTGATAGCGCGGGGAGGGGCAGATGGCGTGCATTTGGTCTGCGTCGAGCTTCTCGATCTTGGTATAGCCATAGCGCTCGGTCAGGTGGTCCGCTTCGGCGTGTACCTCCTGCATCTCGGATTTGGAAAACGCTGTGTGGGCGATGCCGGGTTTGAGATGGCAATCAATAGAGTGCTTTGAAATCAGGTGTTTGACGAGATCCTTGGCATCTTCGGCCAAGTCCCAGAGCTTGGCTGCATCCTGCGCGCCCATCAGCTTCTCAATGCCGTGCTGGTCCATCCGCTGCCCGCTGCCAAGCTGCCCGCCATTGCGCCCGGACGCGCCAAAGCCCACGCGGTGCGCCTCCAGAAGTGCGACGTCAAACCCCGCCTCGGCCAGATGCAGCGCGGCGGAAAGCCCGGTAAAGCCGCCGCCGATGACGACCACGTCTGCTTTGTGCTGGCCCTTGAGGGGCGCAAAGGCCTCCAATGGCGCGCAGGTCGCGGCATACCAGCTGTCGGGATAAGTCCCTGCGCGGTCATTGGCGTAAAGCAGGTCCATTAGATCAGACGTTGAGCAGCAGGTGTTCGCGCTCCCACGGGGAGATGACTTGCAGAAATTCTTCGTATTCGGCGCGTTTCACGATGGAATAGACGCGCGCAAATTCGGGGTGCAGGACCTCGTGCAGGCGCGTCGCCTCGTCAAAGAGATCGAGGGCCTCGCCCAGAACTTGGGGGATATCGCTTTCGCCCTGATAGGCGTCGCCCTTGGCCTCATCCAAGGGCATTTTCGCATCTTCAAGCCCCAGAAGACCGCAGGCCAGCGAAGCCGCGATGCAGAGATATGGATTGCAATCCATCCCCGCCAGACGGTTTTCGACCCGGCGCGCGGCGGGGCTGGAGATGGGGATGCGGATGCCCGTTGTGCGGTTGTCGCGCGCCCAGGCAAGGTTGATCGGGGCGGCGTGATCCTTGACGTAGCGGCGGTAGGAATTGACGTAGGGCGCCATCACCGCGATGGCCGAGGGCATGTGATTTTGCAGACCTGCGATGAAATGATAAAACGCAGGGGTTTCAACGCCTTCCTCATCGACAAAGATGTTCTGTCCGGTCTCGATATCCACAAGGGAGTGGTGGATATGCATGGCACTGCCCGGTTCATCCGCGATGGGTTTTGCCATGAAGGTGGCAAAGCAATCATGGCGCATCGCCGCCTCGCGGATCAGGCGTTTGAAGTGAAAGACCTCATCGGCCAGCTTGATGGGATCACCATGCGCAAGGTTAATCTCCAATTGGCCCGCGCCGCCCTCTTGGGTGATGCCGTCGATCTCAAAGCCCTGCGCCTCGGCGAAATCATAGATATCGTCGATCACCGGGCCGAACTCGTCCACAGCGGTCATGGAATAGGCCTGCCGCGCGGCGGCGGGGCGGCCCGTGCGGCCCATCATCGGCTTGATGTCATGGGCTGGGTCGATGTTGCGCGCGACGAGGAAGAATTCCATTTCTGGCGCTACCACGGCTTTGAGGCCGCGTTTGGCATACATCTCCACCACGCGGCGCAGCACGTTACGCGGGGCATAGGGGATCGGCTCGCCCGCGCCGTCAAAGCAATCATGGATCACTTGCAGCGTCCAATCGCCGGTCCAGGGCGCGGCGGTTGCGGTGCTCATGTCGGGCACCAAAACCATGTCCTGTTCGATGAAGCCAGCCTCGCCCGCTGCTTCGCCCCAGTCGCCGGTGATGGTTTGGTAAAAGATCGAATCCGGTAGGTGAAAGAATTCCTGCTTGGCGAATTTGCTGGCAGGGACGGCCTTGCCGCGCGCGATACCGGGCAGGTCTGAGACGATGCATTCCACCTCATCTAGGCGACGCCCCTCAAGAAAGGCGGCGGCAGCTTTGGGCAGCTTGTCAGTCCAATGGGCCATCAGGCACCTCGTTTCAGGAAGGCGGCCATCCGATTGGCCAGAAGGTCATTATGAACCGGCGCGCGCACATGGGATTTGGCGGCATCCAGAAGCGGGTCGGGCACCACGCCGCGCCCGCGCGTCTCAATCAGGCGCGAGACAAAATCGGGGGTATGCTCGGGGTGGGGCTGCACGGTGAAGATACGGTCGCCGTAAAGCAGCGCCGCATTTTGGCAAAACGCGTTGCCGCCCACAACTTGGGCGGTTTCGGGAACCGCTGTGACCTGATCCTGATGCCACGCATAAAGCGTGACGGGCGCGCCTTCGATCTCATAGTCTGTGCGACCCACGGCCCAGCCATCCTTGAATTTCTCGACCTTCCCGCCCATCGCCTGCGCGATCACTTGGTGGCCAAAGCAGATGCCGACCATGGGCCGTCCATCCGCATAGACATCACGGATAAACTGCTCCAGCGGCGCGATCCATGGCAGCGCTTCATAGGCGCCGTGTTTGGACCCGGTGATCAGATAGCCATCACAGGCGTCCACCCCTTCGGGGAAGAGGCCATCCACCACGTCATAGGTTTCATAGCTGAACCCATGCCCGTCGAGCAGGCGGGAGAACATGGCGTCGTAGTCGCCCATATCCTTCAGGATATCATCTGGCGCATGACCAGTTTGCAAAATGCCGATTTTCAAGGCTAGCCTCATAATTTGATCAAATGTGAGGCTAGCCGAGCGTCATGCCCCCGGCAAGCCCCCTTGTTATGTCCTCAGACCTTTTCGAGATAGACCTTCCAGTGATTTTCTACGGGCAGTTGGCTCATATGCTCCAGCTCTTGGCGTTTGGTCATCACAAGGTTGCGGATGAGGCGCGGATCGAAGATGCGCTTCATCTGAGCGCTGGCCTCAAAATCATTGATCGCGGTGGCCCAATCTTCCGAGAGTTGTGGCAGGTCTTGATCATAGGCACTGCCGGTGATGGGGGCGGGGGGCTCGACCCCGTCTTCGATCCCCGTCAGGGCGGCACCAAGGATCACGGCGAAGGTGAGATAGGGGTTGATATCACCCCCGGCCACGCGGTGTTCAATCCGCCGTGCGGCGGGCGCGCCGCCGGGGATGCGGATCGCGGCGGTGCGGTTTTCATAGGCCCAGCTGATGGCTGTGGGGGCATGTGCGCCCGGCACCATGCGCTCAAAACTGTTGGCATGTGGCGCCATGATCAGTGTGGAGGGGCGCAGCGCCTTGAGGCAGCCTGCAACCGCATGGCGCAACGCATCCGTCCCACGCGGGCCGCCATCATTGAAGATGTTCGCGCCCTCCGCATCCAGCACCGAGAAATGCATATGCATCCCATTGCCGCTATCGCCGGGAAAGGGCTTGGCCATGAAGGTGGCGGCCATGCCGAATTTATTGGCCAGCCCCCGGATCAGGCTTTTGAAGAACCAGGTATCATCGGCGGCGCGCAACGCGTCTTGGTGGTTCAGCGTGATCTCGAACTGGCCGACCCCCGCCTCGGATGTGGTGGTCTGCGCCTCAATCCCCATCGCGGCGCAGCCATCATAGAGCGCCGAAAGGAACGGATCGAACGTGTCCATCTGGCTGAGCGAGAGGATCTCTGAGGCCACGACGCGCCGCCCGCTGCGCGGGTCGCGCACATGGCGCGGGCGCTTGCCAGCATCATCCACAAGAGTGAATTCAAGCTCGGTCGAGGCGATCACCTGCCATCCCCGCGCGTGGTATCTTTCCAGCACGATCTTCAGCGCATGGCGCGGATCGCCATAAAAGGGTGTGCCATCATCAAGATACATCATCATCGGCACCAGCGGCTGCACCGAGTCGAGCCAGGGCAGCGGCATCGCGCCGCGATTTGTGGGCCTGAGTATCCCGTCCGCATCGCCGGTTTCAAAGACGAGTGGGCTATCCTCGATATCGGCCCCCATGATATCCACATTGAGCACCGAGAGCGGCATGCGCACCGCCCCCCCCTCAAGCTTTGTGGCATAGCTGGCAGGCACGCGCTTGCCGCGCATCTGTCCGTTCAGATCAACGGCTGCCACGCGAAATGTGGATGCTCCGTAAATATCCATGGGTCTCTCCTTGGCCTTGGCCGGAGATAGATTTACCTGATCAGGCTGAGACGCAAGCGAATTCGCTGCCGGGCGTCTTGGGGCAGATGCCGATTGAGCCGTTTGTTGATCAGACCCATGCCGCCAATCAACAGCAGGCTGAGGCAAATGAAATAGCCCGCGAGGATGGGGTAGGGCACGAAGGGATTGAATGTCTTGTCGGCAAAGAAATTGGCGTAATAAAGCGCATCGCCTTTTTGCTGCCACGCAGGAAAGCCCGTGAAAAAGACGAGCGTGGTGGCGTGGAAAAGAAAGATCGCCTCGTTCGTATAGGCGGGCCAGGCAAGCCGCAGCATGGTGGGCCAGATGATACGGCGAAACCGGGTCCAGCCAGTGAAGCCGTAAGCATCCGCCGCCTCCACATCCCCCTTGGGGATAGAGCGCAGCGCGCCATAGAAAATCTCACCCGAATAGGCGGCCGTGTTGAGGAACAGTACGATGAGCGCGCCCAGCCATGCTGAGGTGAAGGGGTCAAAAATGGGGCTGACGCCCTTGAGGCTGAGAAAGAGGAAATAGGCGAAGAAAAACTGGATGAAGAGCGGCGAGCCCCGAAAGACAAAAATGAACCATGTGGAGGGTTTGCGCAGCCACGGGTTCGCGCTGCCCTTGCCAAGTGCTACGGCCGTGGCGAGGAAAAACCCGGTGATCAGGGCAACAACGCCGAAATAGACGTTCCAGATCATGCCCGAGCCGATGAGGGTGAAATGCTCACACAGCGTGAACCCCTCGCGCGGCAGCAGCCGCTCGCCATAGCCCAGTGAGCGGAATGCGTAGTCCTGAACGGTTTGCCAGCACGACATTATGCGGCCCTCTGGAGGAAGGGAGATAGAGGGCTCATGCGTCGGCCCTCCGCTGCGCTTCGCCGCCTGTGGTGGCCTGCCCATGGGTGAGGCGCGCCATCAGACGATCAAGCACCACTTCTGAGACGCGCGTGAAGGCGAGATAAAAGACCAAGAGCGCCAGAAAATACCACACGCGCCAATCGCCATGGGGATAATCGGTGAAGCGCGCATTGGCGGTGCCGCCAAGCTCGCGCGCCCAATAGACAATATCCTCGACGCCAAGAAGGAAGAGGAGCGGCGTGGCTTTGATCAGCACCATCCACAGGTTGCTGAGGCCGGGCAGGGCGTAGACCCACATCTGTGGCACGAGGATGCGGCGAAAGATCTGGCGGCGGGTCATTCCGTAGGCCTCAGCCGTCTCAAGCTGTCCGCGCGGGACGGCGCGCATGGCCCCGTAAAGCACGTTTGCGGCGAACGCGCCGAACACGATGGCGAAGGTCAGCACGGCAATCATGAAACCATATGCCTCGTGCACCCATTGTGGCGCGTTGGACAGCGGAAGCTTGGCCGCCGAGCAGACGACGAAATCATTGCCTTGCCGGATGGCATCGGGCCAATCGGGGCACAGCGTCTGATGGCGCAGCCACTCAAATCCCTGATCAAGGGCAATGACGAAAAAGAGGAAAAACGCGATATCCGGCACACCGCGCACGATGGCGATATAAGCTTTGCCAAACCAGCTCAGCGGCACGATCCGCGAGCGGGCGGCCATGGCACCACCAAAACCGAACGCGAGCGCCGTAGGCGCTGTGATCGCCAGCAGCAAGAGCACCGTCCCGAAGCTGACATAGAAGCCCATATGCTTGCCCGTGGTGAGGTAGCAAGCGAACCACTGAAACGTGCCCAGCGTGTCGGGATCTGTGCAAAAGCTGAAGATAGTGCGGCCTCATGATGGGGCAGGGAATTTTGAGTATTTTTGCTAAGAAGAAGGGGGGCCGATTGTGTGGCCCCCCTGCGCAGAGTGGGTTACTCGAAGGTCGAGGAGACTTCCCAGCGGATGATCATCTCGTTGAGCGAGCCGTCATCCTTCATGGATTGGATCGCCGCGTCGAATTTGTCGCGCAGCTCATTATCCGACTCGCGGATACCCATGCCGACACCGCCGCCCAGAGGCACGTCTTCGCCGACGAACATCAGGTCTGCGTCATCCTCGGCAATCGGTACAAGGAAGGATTTGTCGGCCAGAACCGCATCCGCTTCGCCGTTTTTCACCGCAGCGACGGTTTCTTCGGGCGTTGCGAATTCGACCAGCGTGGCCGCTGTGGAGGCGATGTAGCCCGCTTGGATCGTGCCTGTTTGGGCTGCGATCACGCCATTTGCAAGGTCTGCGCCTGCGTCCATTCCGATGAAGGCGGAAGGGTCGGGTGGCGTGTAGTTTTGCGTGAAATCAATGACTTCATCACGCTCGTCCGTGATGGACATGCCTGCGATGATCACGTCATAATTGCCGGAAACGAGGTTGGGGATGATGCTGTCCCATTCGTTGGTGACCCATTCGCAGGTCAGCTCGGCGCGGGCGCAAAGTTCGTCGCCAAGCTCGCGCTCGAACCCGTCGACTTCGCCGGCATCATTGATGAAGTTCCATGGAGGGTAGGCGCCCTCGGTGCCGAGGCGGACGACGTCCTGGGCCATGGCGAGGTTGGCCGTGAGGGCCAGCGCCGCGGAGGTGATAAGCAGCTTTTTCATTTGAGTAGTCTCCCTTTGAGTGTTTGGTAGGGGTGGGTCAGTCGGCCAGTGTCGAGCTTAGGAATTGCTGTAGCCGCTCTGATTTCGGGGATGTGAAGAGTGTGGCCGGGGGGCCTTCTTCTTCTATCAGGCCTTGGTGAAGAAACACAGTGTGATCAGACACATCGCGGGCCATTTTCATGTCATGGGTCACGATCATCATGGTGCGACCCTCGTCGGCCAGATCCCTGATAACCTTGACGACTTCCTGCTCCAGCTCGGGGTCCAGCGCCGATGTTGGCTCATCAAACAGAAGCGCTTCTGGCTCCATCGCCAACGCCCGCGCGATGGCGGCGCGTTGTTGTTGCCCGCCGGAGAGTTGCGCGGGGTATGCGTCAGCCTTGTCGCCGATGCCGACCTTGTCGAGATAGCCGCGTGCGGACGCCTCCGCCTCACTCCGGTCCCGGCCCAGCACGGTCACGGGGGCCTCCATCACGTTTTGCAGGATCGTGAGATGTGCCCAAAGATTGAAGTGTTGGAACACCATGCTGAGATTGGTGCGGATACGCATGATCTGCCCCGCATCCGAGGGGCGGCGCGTGAGGCCCTTGCCGCGCCATGTGACCGGCTCGCCCTTGAAAAGGATATCGCCCTGCTGGCTGTCTTCCAGAAGGTTCGCGCAGCGCAGGATTGTGGACTTGCCCGAGCCCGATGATCCGATCAGCGCGATCACATCGCCGCGTTTGGCGATTATATCCACGCCCTTTATGACCTCCAGCATGCCGTAGGCCTTGTGGAGGTTGCGGATCTCTATGACGGGGGCAGCAGCGGTCAAGGGGGCTCCGATCAGCAGGTCTGTTGGGCAATAGGGCGGAAATTGCAGGTTTATGCAAGCGCTAGACACGAAAGGACCGTCTGTGACGCTAGGTCAATGCAGATGCATGCTGTTTTGCTGCGCAGCCGCCGGGCCGGGGTGGCAATCACGCGCGGGCGGCTGCCCTCTGCCGGGCCTGTGCGCTGTCGATGTCGCTCACGCCAAGGAGCGAGGCCGTCATGCGCAGCATCGCATCCTCCTCATCGTCGCGTAGCCCATCGGCCAGAACGACCTGCCAGAGCGCCTCGACCACGCTGGTGCGCGCCTCATACTCGACCGTTTCTTTAATCACACGGGTAAAGCGGACCGTATCGGGGGCCTCTGCCTCCAGCGTTTCGGCCTCGGCGCGCAGGGCGCGGGCGTCGCCCTCGCCCAAGTTGTAGCGGGCGGCGAGGATGCGGTCGATCCGGGCAATCTCGGCGGTGGCGTAATCGCCATCCGTGCGGGCCGCGCGCACCAGAAGGGCCGCGAGCGCAAGGCGGCTGTCATCTTCGTTCAGCGGCTCAGGTTCGGGCGCGGTAAGGCGGCGCAGAAGCCCCCCGATCATGGGGTAGCCGCCGGTGTGTTTGTCTGGGGCAGGGCGCGGGCCTTTGCGGCAGCGCAATCTGCCTCACTGAGGCCAAGCGCCTCTCTCACTTGTGTCACGATCTCCAACTCCTCTTCCCGGCGCACTCCATCCGCCTGCATGACGGCCCAGAGCGCCTCATGCGCCTCCAGCCGGGCCTCAAAGCTGACCGTCTCACGAATGAGCAGGGCAAATTTTCGGGTGGCGGGTGCTGCGGCTTCGATCTTTTCGCATGTGGCGCGCATCTTGGCCGCGTCAATAGGGCCGAGCTCGTTCATTTGGGCCAGAAGCTTGTCGATCAGGCTGATTTCCTCGACCTTGTAGACCGCATCGGATTTTGCCACACGCACCATCAAAGCGCCAAGCGCGAGTTTCGCGTCCGGCTCGGGCAGCGGGTCCGGCTCGTGGGTTTTGAACAAGGTGAGGATACGGGTCAGCATGGACGCAGACTCTATCCCAAGGCCACACGGTTGCAAGAGCTTTGCGGCACCTCTGGCGCGCCTTTGCCACCACGAGGGTGGAGTGCTTACAATTTGCCCGCTGAAAACCCACTTTGCGGCTGCTGTCTTGCAGGTCTGGCGGCGGATAGGCCGCCCGCGTTTGCCATCCCTAAAGGGAAATGAGACCCCGCTTGGCCATGCAGGTCCAGATCGGACTTGGACAGCAACAATCCTTGGCCTAGTAAGGTGTGACGCGCGCTTAAGGCTGGGGCCCTGCCCTGATGCGGGACCAAACTCTCCTTGGAGGATATCCCAGGCCAAGGGGCGCGCAGTGAAACGCGGCACCGGGTCGCAAAATACCGCCATTAGGGTGGGCCGTAAAAGAGCAGATGCCGCGATACCATGAGCCAGCCCGCCCCCTCCCTTTTGCGCCAGACACTGATCAATTTGCGCCGCAACCTCGCTCAGGCATGGCGGATTTTGCTCACTCGCGGGCCGAGCCAGTTTCAATTCTGGCTTATCGCGCTCTTTATCGGGATCGCGGCGGGGTTTGCGGCGCTTTTCTTTCGCAAAGGGATCGGCGCGCTTCAGTCCTGGCTTTATAATTCGGAGGACACGGCCACCTTGCGCACGGCGGCGGAGGCGCTGGACTGGTATTGGATCTTGGTGATCCCGGCGGTGGGGGGGCTGATCGTGGGGCTGATCCTCCACCGCTTTACGCCGGATGGGCGGGTCCGATCGGTCGCGGATGTGATCGAGGGCGCGGCGCTAAAAGAAGGCCGCGTGGAGACGCGGGCAGGGCTGGCCTCGGCGGCGGCCTCGCTGATTACGCTGGGCAGCGGCGGTTCGTCGGGTCGCGAGGGGCCTGTTGTGCATTTGGCGGGCGTGATCTCCACATG
Source organism: Roseovarius carneus (assembly GCF_020141465.1). Taxonomy (NCBI): domain Bacteria; kingdom Pseudomonadati; phylum Pseudomonadota; class Alphaproteobacteria; order Rhodobacterales; family Roseobacteraceae; genus Roseovarius; species Roseovarius carneus. The sequence goes on from NZ_JAHSPD010000001.1 coordinate 2,024,765, forward strand.
GGTGAGCGACCGGATCAATGCCAATGGCATCACCGGGCGCGACCTTCTGGGCTGCGCCGTTGCCGCCGCCGTGTCTGCCTCGTTCAATGCGCCGATTGCGGGTGCGCTTTTCGCGCTGGAGGTGGTGCTGCGCCACTTCGCGGTGCATGCGTTTGCACCCATCGTGATCGCGAGTGTTGCGGGCACGGTGATCAATCGGCTGGAGTTTGGTGACGTCACCGAATTTGCGTTGCCGGTCTCCTCCGCGCTTGAATTCTACGCAGAGTTGCCCGCCTTTTTGATGCTCGGGCTGGTCTGCGGGGTGGTGGCAACCGTGATGATGCATGCGATATTCTTTGCGGATGACATGGCGAGTGACTTGCAAGAGCGTACGGGCCTGCCGCGCTATCTGCGCCCGGCGGCGGCGGGGCTTTGCCTTGGGGCGCTGGCCATCTGGTTTCCGCATATCATTGGCGTGGGGTACGAGACGACCTCGGCGGCGCTCACCGGGGAGCTTTTGTGGCATGAGGCCATTGTCTATGCGGTGATCAAGGTCTTGGCCGTGGCCATCACCATCGGGGGCCGTATGGGCGGTGGTGTGTTCTCGCCCTCGTTGATGGTGGGCGCGCTGACCGGGCTTGCCTTTGGGCTGGTTGCGACAGCAGTGTTTCCGGAGGTTTCGGGCACGCATATGCTTTATGCGCTGGCGGGTATGGGGGCTGTGTCGGCGGCGGTTCTTGGCGCGCCGATTTCCACCACGCTCATTGTGTTCGAGCTGACCGGGGATTGGCAGACCGGGCTTGCGGTGATGGTGGCCGTCTCCACATCGACGGCGCTCGGGTCGCGCCTTGTGGATCGCTCGTTCTTCCTGACACAGCTTGAGCGCAAGGGCGTGCGTCTGGCCGCTGGCCCGCAAGCATATCTCTTGTCGATGACACGCGTGGCAAGCGTGATGCGCAAACCAGATGAGGCAGGGGCCGCGCGTGAGGATGCGTGCTGGGAGATGATCGAGGACGGGATTTACATTGACGGCAACGCCACGCTGGAGGCGGCGATGCCGGTTTTTGACAGCTCGGGCGTCGCGTTTATTCCGGTGGTCACGCTGGGCGGTGAGGGGGACGCGCCGGAGCTACTGGGCGCGCTCTTCCATGTGGATGCGCTCAAGGCGTTCAACCGCGCGCTTGCGGCCGTCTCCGAAGAGGAACACTCCTAAAGGGCTGAGATGCGATATTCGCTGCGCGCCAGCCAGTCGGGGTTGATCTCTGCGCCCCATCCGGGCGCGTCTGTGACGGTGGCGTGGCCATCCGTGATCTGGAACGGATCATTCACGAAAAGACCATGCTGCCATGGATAGTAATCAAGGCCTTCGATGGAAAATTCCAGGTATTTCCCGGCATTGGGAATGGCCCTGAGCAGGTGCATCGTGAAAAGCGTGACCATCGACATATTCGCCGCATGCGGCGTGATCGGCATGCCCGCCGCTTCGGCCATTTTGCACACCCGCAAGGTCCGCGTGATGCCACCCAGATAGCAGATGTCGGGCTGAAGCACGTCCACGATGCGCCCGTCAATCATCTGGCGCCAATTGGCCATCATCACGTCCTGCTCCCCGCCGGTGATGTCCAGATCGAGCGCGTCCGTGACCTCCTTGGTCTGGGCCATTTCCCAATAGGGGCAGGGCTCTTCGTAATGCGAAATACCGTTATCAATCAGCATGTGGCCGACCTCAATCGCGCGTTTGGGCGAGTAGCAGGAATTGGCATCCACGAGCAGCGCCACATCATCGCCCATGGCGCGGCGCATGGTCGGCACGATCTCCTCGGTGCGGCCCTCCCATTCGTCCTTGTCGCGGCCCACTTCTGCGCCTACGCGGAATTTGAACGCATCGAATCCTTGCGCGTCGCGCAGGCGCACCAAGCGGTCCGCCTCATCTTTCGGCGTGATATCGCGCTTCATCGAGGAGCCGTATGCGCGCACTTTGCCGGCGCTGCCGCCGATCAGTTCGGCCACCGGCTTGCCCTCGCGCCGCCCTCGCCAATCCCAGAGGGCCGTGTCCACGCCACCCATCGCGCGGCGCAGGTAAGCGCCGGGGAATTTATGCTCCCGGTCGCGGGTGATATCGACGATGTGGTCAATGTCCATGGCATCGCACCCCAGCGCATAGGGCGCGACCTGCCGGTGCAAAACTTGGGCGGTGATGTCTGCCTGATAGGGGGCGACCTGACCCCAACCCTGAGAGCCATCCTCGACCGTCACGCGGGTGAAACACACGAATTCGGTGGCAAATGTCTCAATGGCGGTGATCTTCATTTTGGGCGCTCCTTATGGCTTGGCGTGACGATACCGGGGCGCGCAGGCAGGGCAAGCGCTTTTGTCGCTTGCCGCTTGGTGCGAATCGCGCAAACGATGCGCGCCATGACATATGATTACATCATCATCGGCGCAGGCTCGGCCGGGTGCGTTCTGGCCAACCGGCTCAGCGCATCAGGGCGGTACAAGGTACTTCTCTTGGAGGCTGGCGGCTCGGACAAAAGCTTTTGGATCTGGATGCCCATTGGGTACGGCAAGACGTATTACCGCAAGTCGGTGAACTGGATGTATGAGACGCAGCCCATCTCGGCGTTGAATGGACGCACGTCATACTGGCCGCGCGGCAAGGTGATGGGCGGCTCTTCGTCGATCAACGCGATGGTCTATATCCGGGGCCAGCACGCCGATTTCGACGATTGGGCGGCGATGGGTAATCCCGGCTGGGGCTGGGACGATGTGCTGCCCTATTTCAAACGCTCTGAGACGAATGACCGTGGCGCGGATGCGTGGCGCGGGGGCGATGGCCCGGTGAATGTGAGCACGATGGACCGCGATTTGCACCCGCTCTGCGATACATGGGTGAAGGCGGGGCAGGAGTGTCAGTATCCGCACAACCCCGATTTCAACGGCGCGCAACAGGACGGGGTCGGCACCTATCAGAACACCGCTCATCGCGGGTTTCGGATGAGCACGGCGCGGGCGTATATTGGCCCCGCGAAGGGGCGGGCCAATTTGCGGATTGAAAAGCGGGCGATGGCGGAGCGTGTCCTTTTTGAGGGCATGCGGGCCGTAGGCGTTGAATATCGCCAGAACGGGCGGCTGAAGCGCGCCATGGCGGGGCGCGAGGTGATCGTGTCGGGGGGGGCCGTGAACTCTCCGCTGTTGCTGCAACACTCGGGCGTGGGGCCGGGGGCGCTGCTGCAAAGCCACGGGATTGATGTTGTGGCCGAGCGGGCGGGCGTGGGGCGCAATATGCAGGACCATCTGGCGGTGGATTTCATGTATCGCGCGCGTGTCCCGACACTGAATGATCAGCTTCATTCGTGGCCCGGAAAGCTGCGCGCGGGGCTGCAATACGTGCTCACACGGCGCGGTCCCCTTAGCCTTGGGGTGAACCAAGGCGGCGGGTTTGTCGCCACGCGGCCCGGTCTGGAACGGCCCAATACACAGCTTTTCTTCTCGCCGGTAAGCTATACCAAAGCGACCCCTGGCAAGCGGGCGTTGATGAACCCCGACCCGTTCTCGGGGTTCCTGATGGGGGCGCAACCCACACGCCCCACATCGCGCGGGTATCTGGAGATTGCCTCCAATGATCCCAGCGCGCCGCCGATCATTCACCCGAACTACATGGATACCGAGGAGGACGTGCGCGACATGCTGGAGAGCGCGCGGGTGATGGAGCGTCTGGCTGCCGCCCCCTCAATGGCCGCCATTATCGACCGACGCATAGCGCCCTTGCCTGAGGTGGCAAGCGACCCCGAAATGCTGGACTATATCCGCCAGAGCGCGGGTACGGTGTTTCACCCGGTCAGCACCTGCCGCATGGGGTCGGACGCGGCGAGGGATGTGGTGGATAGCCGCTTGCGGGTATACGGCACCACGGGCCTGCGGGTGATCGACGCGTCGATATTCCCGACGGTCACGTCAGGCAACACCAATGCGCCCGCCATCATGGTCGGTGAAAAGGGCGCGGATATGGTGCTGGAGGATGCGGTTTAAAGCGTTTTTCAGTTCAATCTGAGGCATAGATTGAACGCAAAATGCGCGCGCCTCTGATAGGGAAGGAACATTTTGCATTTTTCCCTGTCTTGGGAAAAACGCAAACCGCTTCAGACCTCTTCGACCGTCACAGTGTCTGAGGCGTGAAAGGCCAAATGGTCCTTGATCGCCGCCACGTCCGCTTTGGGGTCCTCATAGGACCATGCGGCATTCAGCAAGGTCTGGCTTTTCGTGACGATGGAGAAATACTTGGCGCCCCCTTTGTGAGGGCAGGTGGTTTTCTGATCGCTCAGATCAAGAAACGCCATGGCCACATCGCCGCGGGGGAAATAGATCACCTCCGGGTGGCTGCCCTCGGTCAGTTCAAGCGCATTTTGCGTCTCCGCCAGAACAGCGCCGCCTGCGCGGACGGTCCATGTGCCTTGCGCCTTGCGAATGGTGATATGGGCCATGATCAGTCCCTCCCTTAATACAAGCGCGTACATTGCGCAGCGCACCGTCATGATGTCAAATGCGAAACTTTGTTCAGCAGTGCGCGCGGTCAGAGGGCTTTGGTCGCGCGCGTGAGCCAGCCTTGCGCGGCGGGGCTGAGGCGGGGCATGATCCGCTCTGCGCAGGCCGCGTGATAGGCGTTGAGCCAATCGCGCTCACCCGCGCTCAGCATCGCGGCGTCGATCAGGCGGCAGTCGATGGGCACGAAATTCAGCGTCTCAAAGCAGAGCTTCCCGCTCTGATCCCCACCGGGGAGCGGCTCTGCCTCCTGCACCACCACGAGGTTTTCGATACGGATGCCAAACGCGCCCTCGCGGTAATAGCCCGGCTCGTTCGAGACAATCATCCCCGGCTCAAACGGCACATCTGAGGCGCGGCTGAACCGTTGCGGCCCCTCATGTACACAGAGGTAAACGCCCACGCCGTGGCCCGTGCCATGGGCATAATCGAGATCGGCGAGCCACAGAGGATAGCGTGCAATCGCATCAAGATCGCGCCCCGCAAGGCCGGCAGGCCAGCGCAGCCGCGACACCGCAATCATGCCTTGCAGCACGCGGGTGAAGGCCGCGCGCTCCTCTGCGCCGGGCGTGCCCATGGGCAGTGTGCGGGTGATATCGGTCGTGCCATCAAGATACTGCCCGCCGCTATCAAGCACGAGAAGGTCGCCATCCTCCAGCACCCGGTTCGAGGCCTCCGACACGCGGTAATGGGGGAGTGCGCCGTGCGGGCCACTACCTGCGATGGTCTCAAAGCTGATGTCGAGCAGGGCGCCGGTTGCCTCACGCGCCGCCTCCAGCCGGGTGACCACGTCAATTTCTGTAATTATGCCGGTGGGTTGCGTGTCGAACCATGTGAGGAATTCGCACATTGCGGCCCCGTCGCGCAGATGCGCCTCGCGGGTTGCGGTAATTTCGGCCTCGCTCTTGCGGGCCTTGGGCAGGGCTGCCAGATCATCACCCCAGACATACGGCACTTGGGCTTCGTCGAGCTGTTGTTGCACCCAGACGGGCGCAGACGTTTTGTCGAGCCGCACTGGCCCCGTCAGGCTGCGTAGTGCGGGGCCAAAGGCATTGGGCGGGCGCAGCGTGATTTCATCACCGAGATGCGCACGGACCGGATCGCTCAGCTTTTCTGCATCAATAAAGAGGGTCAGCCGCGCGTCATTGTGCAAAATTGCAAAGCTATGCGGCACCGGATTGCGGGGGATGTCGCTACCGCGAATGTTCAAGAGCCATGCGATGGAATCCGGCAGGGTGAAGACCGCCGATTGCTGCCGTGTGGCGCGCAATGTCTCGGCCAGGCTTTGGCGTTTCTCAGTGTGGCTTTGTCCCGCAAGGGCCTCTGGATAGGCCATGACCGCGCCCATCGGCGGCGCTGGCCTCTCGGGCCAGACCGCATCCACGAGGTTTGTGTGTGCAACAAGCGTGAAATTCGCGCCGTCCAGCCCGGCCTGAAGCACAGCGATCTGATCGGGCGTATAGAGCCATGGATCAAAGCCGATTTTGCCCCCGTCCGGCAATTGCGCAAGCAGCCAATCGGCGGGCTTGGTCTCGGGCCAGTGCACGGGGGTGAAATGCGCCAGATCAACCTGCTCTTTCACTTGGCTGCGATAGCGCCCGTCGATGAACACGCCCGCCGCCTTGCTCAATGCGATGCAAAACCCGGCAGAGCCTGTGAATCCAGTGAGCCAGCTCAGCCGCTCGTCTCCGGGGGCGACATATTCGCCCTGATGCGCGTCGGCGCGGGGGATGAGAAAACCATCAAGGCCCTCTGCCGCCATCGCGGCGCGCAGGGCGGCAAGGCGGGCAGGGCCCTGCGACGGGTCGGAGGTTTGGGTAAAACTCTGCCGCATCATGAGGCCCGCTTCATGCCCATGACCCGGGCGCGCGCGCGCGGGTCAGAATCAAAGAGAGCGGCCAACTGCTCGGTCATCGCACCGGCCAATTGCTCCACATCGGTGATAGTCACGGCGCGGTCGTAATAGCGCGTTACATCATGGCCGATGCCGATCGCCAAAAGCTCTACCGCGCGGCGTTTCTCGACCAAGCCGATCACATCGCGCAGGTGTTTCTCCAGATAATTCGCAGGGTTCACGGACAAGGTGCTGTCATCCACGGGCGCCCCATCAGAGATCACCATGAGGATCTTGCGCGCCTCGCGCCGGGCCATCATCCGGCGATGCGCCCATTCCAGCGCCTCCCCGTCGATATTTTCTTTCAAGAGGCCCTCTTTCATCATCAGGCCCAGATTGGCACGGGTCCGGCGCATCGGCGCGTCGGCGGATTTGTAGATGATATGGCGCAGATCATTGAGCCGACCGGGCAATTGCGGACGCCCCTCTGCGAGCCATGCCTCGCGGCTCTGCCCGCCCTTCCACGCGCGGGTGGTGAAGCCGAGGATTTCGACCTTGACGTTGCACCGCTCCAGCGTCCGGGCCAGAACATCGGCGCAGATAGCCGCAATCGAGATGGGCCGCCCGCGCATCGAACCCGAATTATCGAGGAGCAACGTGACGACCGTGTCGCGGAATTCGGTGTCTTTCTCGACCTTGAAAGACAAAGGCGTTGTCGGGCTGGCCACGATGCGCGCAAGGCGGCCCGCATCCAAAATGCCTTCCTCCAGATCAAACTCCCAACTGCGGCTTTGCTGCGCCTGAAGGCGGCGTTGCAGCTTGTTCGCCAGACGGCTCACAGCGCCTTTGAGCGGCTCAAGCTGCTGATCCAGATAGGCGCGCAGGCGTTCCAGCTCAATCGGTTCGGCCAGATCCTCGGCGGCAATTTCCTCATCAAACGCGGTGTTGTAGACCAGATAGGAGGGGTCCGCATCGGAAATGGGCTGCGGTGCGGGCGGCTCCAGCGGGGCCTCACCCTCGGGCATTTCGGCCTCGTCGCCCATGTCCTCATCGGCCATATCGTCCATGCTGACCTGCGCCTGCGATGCGTCCTGCTGCTCTTCCTGCATCTGCTCGGGGTCGGCCTCGGCCTCTTCGGATTGGTCGTCCTCGCCCGCGCTATCGGGCTCTTCCTGGTCCTCGCCGGACTCCTCCGCCTCGTCATCCTGATCATCGTCCAGCGCGTCCGGGTCCTCGCCCAGCTGATCGCCATAGCCCAGATCGTCGATCACCTGCCGTGCAAATTTGGCAAATTCCGACTGGTCGGCTAAACGGTCTTGAAGGCCCTCAAGCGTGCCCCCGGCCTCGCCTTCGATAAACCCGCGCCAAAGCTCCATCACGTTCTGCGCGCCCGGCGGCATGTCACGGCCCGTGGCGAGGTGACGGATCAGATACCCGGCGGCCGTGGCCAAAGGGGCGTCCGCAGGATCGGTGATCTGCTCAAACCCCAGCCGCGCGGCCTCGGAGGCAATCTTGCTGTCGATATTGCTGGCCGTGCCGGGCATGGTCCGCGCGCCCACCGCCTCGCAGCGGGCGGTCTCCATCGCCTCGTAAATATCGCGGGCGATATCGCCGGGGGGACAATAGCGCGCGTGGGTCGATGCGTCGTGATACTTGTGCTTGAGCGCGAGCGCATCCGCCGTGCCGCGCGCATGCAGCACCTCTTCGCGGGTCATCCGGCGGGACACCTGCGGCAGGCGCATCGCATCGCCCGACACGCCGGATGGGTCGACCGAATAGGTCACCGTGAGGTCCGAATCGCCCGCCATGACCTTGGTGGCCTCGGCGAGGGCCTTCTTGAACGGATCGGCGGGGTTGTCGGAGGGTTTGCTCATTTGGGCGCTCCTCAGGGGCGACTATCAGACTAGATTAGGGCGCGCCGGGGCAGCGCGTCCAGCCCTTGCGGGCACTCCTTGCGAGAAGCCCCGCAAGGACGGAGGAGCACTCACCCCAAGCTCACACTCGCCGCAGACTCCGGCAGTTCCTCATCAAAGCAGCGCTGATAGAATTCAGCAACCGTCTGCCGCTCCAATTCATCGCATTTATTGAGGAAGGTGAGCCGGAACGCATAGCCCACATCGCGGAAAATCGAGGTGTTCTGCGCCCATGCGATCACCGTCCGGGGGCTCATCACCGTCGACAGCTCACCATTCATGAACGCGGTGCGCGTGAGATCCGCGACCGTCACCATCTGGCTCACGGTCTTGCGGCCTTTTTCGGTATTATAGGTCGGGTTCTTGGAGATCACGATGTTGGTCTCGGCATCATGGCTGAGGTAGTTCAGCGTCGCGACAAGGCTCCAACGGTCCATCTGGCCCTGGTTGATCTGCTGCGTGCCATGATAAAGTCCGGTGGTGTCGCCCAGGCCCACGGTGTTGGCCGTGGCGAAGAGACGGAAATAGGGGTTCGGCGTGATCACCTCGTTCTGGTCCAGCAGCGTCAGTTTGCCGTCCGCCTCCAGCACCCGCTGGATCACGAACATCACATCCGCGCGGCCCGCGTCATATTCATCAAACACAATCGCGGTCGGATTGCGCAACGCCCATGGCAGGATGCCCTCGTGGAATTCGGTCACCTGCACCCCGTCGCGCAGCTTGATCGCGTCCTTCCCGATCAGGTCGATCCGGGAGATATGGCTGTCGAGGTTCACGCGCACACAAGGCCAGTTGAGGCGCGACGCGACCTGCTCAATATGCGTCGATTTGCCGGTGCCGTGATAGCCCTGGATCATCACGCGGCGGTTGAACGCAAAGCCTGCGAGGATGGCCAATGTGGTGTCAGGATCGAACTTATAGGTCGGATCATCCTCGGGCACACGGTCGGTGCGGGCGGCAAAGCCTTTGACCTTCATGTCGCTGTCGATGCCAAAAACATCCCGGACAGAGATGTCCTCGGTTGGTTTCGCGTTCATGTCGATGCTTCCGTCGGCCATGTTTTTCGTCCTTCTTATATCTGTCGCTCGCTTGCTCTTGGCTTGCAACATAACGCGCCGGGGGGCAAGTGGAAGGGCGATATTTCGCGCCCCGCGCCCTCTTGCGAAATGCCCCCGCGCCCGGCACACTGATCGCAGAGGAGCATGATATGAACAGACGCTTTTTCACAGCCGCACTTGGCGCTTTGGGCGCGGGCCTTTGGACAGGCCGCCGGGCTGAGGCCGCCGCCACATTCGAGATCACCCGCACGGATGCCGAATGGCGCGCAATGCTCTCGGAGGCCGAATATACGGTGATGCGCCGCGACGGCACCGAGCGGCCGTTTTCCTCGCCATTGGACAAAAACTATGCCGCCGGCACCTATCATTGCCGCGGCTGCGATCTGCCGCTCTATGCAAGTGCGGATAAATACGACAGCAAAACCGGCTGGCCCAGCTTCACGCAGTCGCTGCCCGGTGCCATCGGCACCAAGGAGGACCGCTCGCTTTTCATGCGCCGCACCGAATGCCATTGCCGCCGCTGCGGCAGCCATCTGGGCCATATCTTTAACGATGGCCCCGCGCCCACGGGCAAGCGCCACTGCCTCAACGGGGTGAGCCTCCTGTTCAAACCCGCCTGATTGGCGCGCCGGGCGCGAGGGCCAATGCCATGACCCAATCTCCCAAACGCGTGCTCTTGCTGGGGGCCACAGGCACCGCCGGGGCAGGGGCTTTGCGCGCGCTCCACGCGGCGGGTCACGGCGTCACCTGCATCACCCGACCGGGCCGCGCGGGCGCTCTGCCCAAAGGGACACGCGTGATCGAGGGTGCGCTAAGCGACGCGGCGTTTCTGGCTCAAACTATGGCACCGGGCTTTGACGCCGTGATCTCCTGCCTCGCCTCACGCAGCGGCGCCCCCGAGGATGCGTGGCGCATTGATCACGCGGCCCATATGGGCGCGCTGCACGCTGCCCTGACGGCAGAAATCCCTCACTTCATTCAGCTTTCTGCGATCTGCGTGCAAAAACCCATGCTGGAGTTTCAGCGCGCCAAGCTCGCCTTCGAGGCCGCCCTGACAGCCGCCCCGATCACCCATTCGATCATCCGTCCGACCGCGTTTTTCAAATCTCTCTCGGGACAGGTCGCGCGGCTCAAGGCGGGCAAACCCTTCCTTGTCTTCGGGGATGGCATGGTCACCGCCTGCAAACCGATCAGCGATGATGATCTGGGCCGCTACATCGCCGCCGGCCTCACCGATGAAAGCTTGCAAAACCGCATCCTGCCCATCGGCGGGCCGGGCCCCGCCATCACACCGATGGACCAAGGTGCCGCCCTCTTTGAGCGCCTGAACCTCGCCCCGAAATACAAACGCGTCCCCGTGGGCATGATGGATGCCATCATAGGCGGGCTCAGCCTCACAGGCCGGATCAGCCCAAAGGCCCGCGCCAAGGCCGAGCTTGCCCGCATAGGTCGCTACTACGCGACCGAATCAATGCTGCTCTGGGACGCGGAGGCGCAAAGATATGACGCAGAGGCCACGCCCGAATACGGCTCTGACACGCTCTTTGATTTCTACGATGATCTGATCTCAGGCCGCGCAAAGATTGATCTCGCAGACCACGCTGTCTTCTGAGCCCTGCATCCTCTTCTTGCCCAAAATATCCCCGCCGGAGGCATCCAACGCATGCCCCGCACACGGCCACCGGATTACTTGAAATTCCGGCTCTGCTTGATCTGATCCCAGGCCCAGACCACCTGCTGAAGCTGCTCTTCCTGGCTCCGGTCGCCACCATTGATGTCGGGGTGCAGCACCTTGATCAGCGATTTATACGCCTTGCGGATATCGGCCTTGGTCCACGTATCCTCGGCCTCCAAAATCTCCACCGCGCGCCGCTCTGTCGGCGGCAGGCGTCGGGAGCCTGCGCGCGCCTTGCCGGGATTGCGCGTGGCATTGCCGCCCAGCACCTGATGCGGGTCCTCGATGCCCAGCCGCGCCCAGGCACGTGCCTCGGGGTCGGTGAAGGCCTTTGTCTCTCGCTCCCAAACCTTGTCCTTGGAGAGTTGCGCGTTCATCTCGGCCTCTGTCGTACCGTCGAAGAAATTCCACTTGAGGTTGTATTCGCGCACATGCTGCTGGCAAAACCAGAAGTAGTCATCCAGCACATCGGGCGCTTTGGGCGCGCGATATTTGCCCGGCTCCTTACAGCCCTCATGCTCGCACAGGCGCACTGATGTCTCGGACGCGCCGGACATGCCACGCCGGCCACGCGGGTTTTTCTTCTTGGCCGATGAGACGGACATGTCAAAGCCGAACGGATCTGATTTAGACATCTTGCACCTCTTTGCGAGTCGGAGCGGAGAGTGTAGGCTAACCACAGTTAAAATGAAGGGGGCGGAGCGAAAAAAGATGGATAGAGCGACACAAATACGCAGCAGTCTGGATCAGGCTTTTGCTGCGGAACATCTTGAAGTTATTGACGAAAGCGCGCAGCATAGGGGCCATGCAGGTGCGCCGGAAGAAGGTCAGTCTCATTTCCGGGTGCGCCTTCGCGCCCCCGAGCTTGCTCCTTTGAGCCGTATTGCGCGTCATCGCGCGGTTCATAGCGCGATCGGGCCCGAGCTTATGGGCCAAATCCACGCGCTTGCGATCGAGATCGAGAGCTAAGCGTCAAGTCTGTGTCGGGCGCGCGGGGGGTGTTGGTACCTCCGGCGCGTCTGGTTTTTCGGTGTCTTGCGTCTGGGCCTCGGGGCGAGGCTCGGACGTGCTGCCCTCTGGGGCTGTTTCGACCATACTCGGCGCTTCGGCCATCACCACATCTGCCGTGCTGAGGGCTGCCTCCACGGGGCGGCGAAACACCATCAGCGTGCGGTAGACCGTCTGCGACGAGGTCAGGCCCTGCCGCTCCTCGCTGGGCAGGATGTCCGAGCGTATGTATTCCCACCCCTCCGCCGCGCGGCTGTTCACGAATGCCTCGATGGTATGGGCAAAGCGCGCCTCGGGCGTTTTGACGCCTGGGGCCTTTTTGCCTTTCAAAGGGGCGGGGCAGATTTTGTATTCAAAAGCGGGCATTGGTTCTTTCGCAACTATCGGCCCGCACCATAGCGGTCGGGGTGCGCGTGCGAAAGGGGTGAATGCTGCCCGAGGGCTAGCGCTTGCTCAGCTTGGAGCGGATCGAGACCTGCCGGCCAATACCGGCGGGCTGGGGCAGGGCCGCGTGCCGGGCCGCCATGCGCGCGAGGTTGGGTAAGATATCGTCGGGCATGGGCGCTACTTTCGGTCCCGTCATATCCACATGCAGCGTCAGGCCTTCGCCCGTGGCGGCCATCCAGCCATCTTGGTGGTAGAGTTCCTGAAAGCTGTGGAAACGCTTTTCGTCATGCTCCACAAGGTAATATGAGCTGCGCACCCGGTCGCCCAGATGCAACTCGCGCATGTAGCGGATGTGGAATTCCGCCGTATAGGTCGTGAGCTTGCGGGTCGCCGCATAATCGGGGCCAAAGCCGAAATGCGGATAGACCTGATCGGCGGCGCGGTCAAAAAGCACGGTATAATAGGCCATGTTGAGATGGCCGTTATAATCGATCCAGCTGGGCTCGATCTCCATCCAGTCGGTCATGAAGGGGCCGGAGGCGTCCGCCATCCGCTCAGCCCTTCAGCTTGGCGGCGACAATCTCGTTCACCGCCTTGGGGTTGGCCTTGCCGCCGGTGGCTTTCATAACCTGACCCACGAACCAGCCCGCAAGCTTCGGGTTTTCCTTGGCCTTCTCAACCTGTGCGGGGTTATCGGCGATGATCTGGTCCACCGCCGTCTCGATTGCGCCAGTATCGGTGACCTGTTTCATGCCGCGCTCTTCTACGATCTGCGCAGGGTCGCCGCCGGTTTCATAGACGATCTCAAAAAGGTCCTTTGCGATTTTGCCCGAGATCGCGTCCGAGCTGATCAGATCGACGATCCCACCAAGCTGCGCGGGGCTGACGGGGCTGTCGATAATCTCCGCGCCCTCTTTTTTCAGGCGGCCAAACAGCTCGTTGATGACCCAATTGGCCACCAGCTTACCGTCGCGCCCCTTCGCGGCTGTTTCGAAATACCCGGCACTTTCCAGATCGGCGGTGAGCACGGAGGCGTCATAATCAGCGAGGCCGAAGTCGTTGATAAAGCGCGCTTTCTTGGCGTCAGGTAGTTCGGGCAACGTCGCTTTGATACCGTCCACCCAATCCTGCTCAATCTCCAGCGGGAGAAGATCGGGATCGGGGAAGTAGCGGTAATCATGCGCCTCTTCCTTGGAGCGCATGGAGCGGGTCTCGTTTTTGTCCGGATCATAAAGCCGGGTCTCTTGGCTCACGCTGCCGCCGCCTTCGATGATGGCGATCTGGCGGCGGGCCTCGACGTCAATCGCGGCCTGAATAAAGCGCATGGAGTTCATGTTCTTGATCTCGCAGCGGGTGCCCAGATGCGAGAAATCCTGGGTCTCTTGGTATTTCTCATACTGACCGGGGCGGCAGACTGACACGTTCACATCCGCGCGCATCGACCCGCTTTGCATGTTGCCATCGCAGGTGCCCAAGTAACGCAGGATCTGGCGCAGTTTCACGACAAAGGCCGCCGCCTCCTCGGGGCCGCGAATGTCGGGGCGGCTCACGATCTCCATCAGCGCCACGCCGGTGCGGTTGAGGTCCACAAAGCTCATCGCGGGGTCCATGTCGTGGATGGATTTGCCCGCGTCCTGCTCCATGTGGATGCGCTCGATCCGCACGCGGCGCGCGGTGCCGTCGCCCATCTCCACCAGAACCTCGCCCTCGCCCACGATGGGTTCGTAAAGCTGGCTGATCTGGTAGCCCTGGGGCAGGTCAGGGTAGAAGTAATTCTTGCGGTCAAAGGCGGATTTAAGGTTGATCTCGGCGTTAAGGCCCAGCCCGGTGCGCACGGCTTGCTCCACGCAAAATTCATTGATCACGGGCAGCATGCCGGGCATGGCGGCATCCACGAAGGCGACATTGGCGTTCGGCTCGGCCCCGAATTTGGTCGAGGCCCCCGAGAAGAGCTTGGACTTGCTGGAGATTTGCGCATGCACCTCCATCCCGATGACGAGTTCCCAGTCATGTTTGGCCCCGGCGATGACTTTGGGCTTGGGCGTGTCTGCGATATGGTCAAGCATCGGTGCGCATCCTGTGTGTGGTGGTCCGCGTTTTAGGACAGGGCGCACGGTGGGGCAAGGGGCAGGCGCGAGATCAAAGCGTGGGCAAGCGATACATACCGGCAGGGGAGAAGGCGATGGCACTTCCGTCCTTGATATCATCCGCAAAAAGCGCGGCGATGGCCCGCAATGCGGTCTGGCGACCTTCGGTGATCAGCGCGCGGCGCGAGGGGAGGGGAGCCGCCGCACCGGGGCGGCGCAAGGCCTGTGTCCAGATCAAAGGGTGCAGTTCATGCAGATGCTCTTGCAAGATCCACACCAGAGCCCCGCTCAGCGCCTCGCGGGCGGCGATCTCGGCGCGCGGAGCCCCGTCGCGTGGGCGCATCGTGATGGCGCAGAACGCGGCCAGCTGATTTGCCGTATGCTGATCCGGCGAGACGCGTAGGATATCGCGCAGCCCGTCAATGAAAAACGGGACATCCAGAAAGATCAGCGCCTCGGGGTCCATCGCCACCGCATCGAGATAGACCCAAGAATAGGCCCCAGCCCCCCAGATATCACCGCTGCGGGCGGCGGTGCGGCGGGCCTCAAGCTCCAACGCCTGAAGCGAGCCGCCACGGGCGGGCACGATGGCTTGGCCAAGGGCGCGCATGTGGCGCGGGCTGGAGGGGTCAAGGTCGATGAGATCCTCATACGCATCGGCGACGCACCGCCCGTGGCCCGGACGTGCGGCGAGCAGCGCACATTGCGCGGCGGCAAGCGATGGCGCGTTTTCCGTAAGGCCGCAATAGGGCGCTAAAAGCGCCTCGGCGCGGGTGATGTGCTGGTCAAAATGGGCTTGGCGGCCCGAGAGGTGGTTATCGACATCGCCGGGGGTGTTTTCCCACGCCCAGGCCAGATCAATATGCGCCAGCGCGATGATCAACGCGATGGGATACTTATCCGGGAATTCCCGGCCAACTGCCTCAAGCGCATCGATGCCATCGGGGGCCGGGGCCTTGCCATCATAAAGCGTATCCTCGGCCACCGCGACCACGTCCGAACGCGCGCCAAAGGCCAACAGCATGGCCCCGGATTCGCCGCCCGGTGTTGCAGTGCGGGTGAGGTCGGCGGCGCGCAGTTGCTGGGCCAGCTCTTCCCACATTTCTTGGCGAGCTAGTTTCTGTCCGCGATCTTGATGGGCGGCGCGGGCCATTTCCTCATCAGTGATGGGCATGAAAGGCAGGATGATGCGCCGCGCAAGCGTATCAAGATCGGGTGGATGTGCGCTTTGCGTCTGGGGTTTGCGGGGCCGTGCAAGACGGCTCAGCATACGGGCGGCGGTGGCGGCGGCAGCAGAGGATCGGGATTGGGGCAAAGGGTACACTCGTGTTCTATTTTGTATTGGCCCTCTTGATGCGCAGACAATCAGGCTAAAAAATGGCTGACTGGCGGTGAAGGGGTGGAAAAAGCCTTAACATTGACGGCAGGATTGCGTTCGGATGCCAAAGAGAGAACAATGCCAATCTATGGTGCGTATTGTCCTTTGTTTTATTGTGGTTGTTTCGTTTTTCCCTTTCGGTGCAGGGGCTTCTGAGGCGGTTCGCCCTGAGGCGCGGCCCGCCGCGCTTGAGGAGGTGATTCCGCAAATGCGTTGGGATCATCGTCCGCGTGCGCAGGTCTGGACGCGCGGCGCGCTTCGGGCACTCAGGGCGCATGGTCAGCCGCTGGTCAACATGGTGCCGGGGGATATCGCCGCGTGGTGCCCGGGATATGCCAGTGCGGATGCGCGCGGGCGTGCGGCCTTTTGGGCCGGGTTTCTCTCGGCCCTGGCGAAACATGAAAGCACGTACAAGGAACAGGCTGTGGGCGGCGGCGGGCGTTGGCACGGGTTGTTGCAGATCCTGCCTGCCACCGCGCGCGGTTATGGCTGTGCTGCGGGCTCGGGGGAAGCGCTGCGTGATGGCGCGGCCAATGTCAGCTGTGCGGTGCGGATCATGGCGACGACTGTCCCGCGCGACGGGGTGATCGCCACCAAGGACAGCCGTTGGCGCGGGGCGGCTGCCGATTGGGGCCCGATGCGCAGCGAGGCCAAGCGCGCGGATATGCAAGGCTGGCTGCGGGGACAGAGCTATTGCGCGCTCTCGACCTCTCTGCGCCCCAAGGCGCGGGCGGCCCGTGTGCCTGCCCCAGCCGAAGGGCGCTGAGCCTAGCCGAAGGGCGCGGAACTTAGCCCTTGATGCGGGTCACCATCTCGGAGGTGTCGCGGCTCAGACCCGGCACGGCGAGGATACGGTCCAGTTCCGCAGTGATCAGGCCTTGGCGGGTGGTATCATAGCGCCGCCACGTCTCAAACGCCGAACACATGCGCGCGGTGGTTTGAGGGTTCAGGGGATCGAGCTTGATCAGCCAGTCGGCAAGAAGCGTGTATCCCGCCCCATCGGCCCGGTGAAACCCGGCCGGAGACATGGCCAGCGCGCCCAGTGTCGCGCGGAAACGGTTGGGGTTTTTCATCGTGAAATCAGCATGCTGAGTGAGGGACTTGGCCACGGCAACGGCCTGCACCGGGTCTGCATTGATCACTTGCAGCGAAAACCACTTGTCGATGACAAGCCTGTCTGACTGCCATTGCGCGTAGAAGGCCGCTTGCGCCGCCTCGCCTTTGCCCGCCTGCAAAAGGCACGAAAGGGCTGCCAATTGCTGCGTCATGTTATCCGCACCGTCATATTGCCGTTGCGCCTGCGCGCCACCATCAAGTCGCGTGATCATCCCAAGCGCCGTGTTGGCCAACGCCCGCGCACCCGATTGGGTGGCATCGGGGCGGTAGGGCTCCGTCACCTGATGCTGGGCGTAAAGCCGCGTGGCTGTGTCCTGCATCGCCTGCGCGCGGGCCTGCCGGAGGGTCTCCAGCGCGTCCCAGATCGCTTGTGGGTCGGGTGTGGTGCCGCGGTCATGAAGCGCTTGGGCCAGATCATCCTGACTGGGCAGGCCAAGAGCCAGCGCACGGAATGCCGGATCAAGTGCCTCGTCACGCGCCACGGTCTGCACCGCGTCCAGATAGCTCTGATCTGGGGTTGCTCCTTCGAGGATCATCGCCAAAAGGCCGCCAAGGGCCAAAGCGCGACCCGCCTCCCATTTGTTGAACGGGTCTGTGTCATGCGCCATGAGAAAGGCCCGCTCGGCATCATCCGTGTCGCGCTCAAGGATCACGGGGGCGGAGAAACCGCGCAGGATCGAGGGCACGGGTTTTGCCGCAAGATCGTCCCAGACAAAGCTTTGCCGCGTCTCGGTCATTTCCAGCACGCGGGTCGGCTCGATCTCATCGCCAGTCGCGCTCAGAAGGCCCACTTTGATTGGGATCACGCGGGGCGGCTTGTCGGGTTGGCCGGGCGTGCGGGGCGTCTCTTGCTCAAAATGCAGGGTGAAGCGGCCATCGGCATAGTCCTCGGTCACCTTGAGGCGGGGCGTGCCCGCATCCTCATACCAGCGTTTGAACTGGGTCAGATCGCGGCCCGTCACATCCTCAAAGACCTGTAGCCAATCCTCGATCGTGGCCGCATCGCCGTCGTGACGCTCAAAATAGAGCGCGAGGGCCTTGGCATAGGCGGTATCGCCGACCAGCGTCTTGAGCATCCCGATAAGTTCCGCGCCCTTTTCATAGATGGTCGCGGTGTAGAAATTGTTGATCTCCACAAAGCTCGCGGGCCGCACGGGATGGGCCAAGGGGCCGTTATCCTCGCGGAATTGCCGCGCGCGCAGGGCGATCACATCCTCGATCCGTTTCACCGGCGCGCTGCGCATGTCGGAGGTGAACTCTGCGTCGCGAAATACCGTCAGCCCCTCCTTGAGGCAAAGCTGAAACCAGTCGCGGCAGGTGATGCGGTTGCCGGTCCAGTTGTGGAAATACTCATGTGCGATGATCGCCTCAATCCGCTCAAAATTGGTGTCGGTGGAGGTCTCGGGGGAGGCCAGAACGCAGGACGAGTTGAAGATGTTCAGCCCTTTGTTTTCCATAGCACCCATGTTGAAATCATCGACGGCCACGATGTTGAACAGGTCGAGATCATATTCGCGGCCATAAACCTGCTCGTCCCAGCGCATCGAATCAATGAGGGCCTGCATCCCGAAGGCGCATTTGCCCTCATCGCCGGGGCGCACCCAGATGTTCAGCTCCACCTCGCGACCCGACATGGTGGTGAATTGGCCCGGATGGTTCACTAGATCACCCGCCACCAATGCGAACAAATATGCCGGTTTGGGCCATGGGTCGTGCCACTCGGCAAAGCCCTCGCCCGATGCCGTGGGATTGCCGTTCGAGAGCATAATGGGCGCGTCACCCTCAACGCGCACGGTGAAGATGCTCATCACATCGGGGCGGTCGGGATAATAGGTGATCTTCCGAAACCCTTCGGCCTCGCATTGGGTGCAATACATTCCGTTCGACATATAGAGCCCTTCGAGGGCTGTATTTTGTGCCGGCGCGATTTCGACCTCGGCCTCCCATGTGAATGGTTGGTCCGGCACCGCGCAGGTCAGGCCCATATCGGTGAGGGTGGGGGACATCTCGGCCCCATCCAGCTTTGCCCAGATCAGCTTGAGCCCCTCGCCATGCAGCTCAAACGCGGCACCCGTCGTGGCCGGATTGGGCACAAAGCGGATGCGGCTGATCACGCGTGTGGCCTCAGGGTCCAGCCGGAAGGTCAGGTGGACCTCCTCGACAAGATGCGAGGGGGGGTTGTAGTCGGCCAGATGGATGGCGCGGGGGCTTGCGTCTTTCATGGGGGGCGGCCTTTTCTTGGGTAATTGGGGAACCTGATCCGTTTGGCAAAGGTTAGTGCCGTGACATGGGGCCTTCAATGGGCCTGAACAGGAATACCGGAAAGGGGATAGATTTGTCCGTACCTGACACAAATATCGAAAAACAGGAAAACCGTCACAAAGGCCCATTATCCGGCATGGCGCTGGCCGCTATCATCGCGGCTTTGGGCTTTGTCGGCGTGCTGGCATGGGCCGGGATGGAGCCGCGCGAAGGGCTGGACGTGGACGCAGCTGCGCCTGCGGTGGGTATCGCGGCTGAGTAGGACTTTCTCTTGCGCGGACCCGTGCTAGAACCTTGATCATGAAACCTCGTGTGATCTGTTGGTTCAAGCGCGATCTGCGCGTGCAGGACCACCCCGCGCTCGCCCTTGCGGCGGCGCTGGGGGAGGTCTTGCCGCTCTATATCATTGAGCCCGAGATGTGGCGGCAGAGCGATGCCTCTGGCCGCCACTATGCGTTTGTTGGTGAATGTCTGGCGACGCTCAGGCGGGATTTGGCGGTCCTTGGCCTGCCCTTGGTGGTGCGGGTGGGCGAGGCCCGCACCGTGCTGGAAGAGTTGCGTGCGTCCCAGGGTATCACCCATCTGGTGAGCCATGAGGAGACCGGCAACGCGTGGAGCTTTACGCGCGATATTGCGGTCGGCAAATGGGCGCAGGCGCGCGGTGTGGAGTGGCGCGAGGTGCCGCAGCGGGGTGTAACGCGCCGGATGCGCGGGCGCGACCGTTGGAAGGCAGGGCGTGATCAGTTCGTACGCATGGCGCAGGTGGCGCCACCACAGGGGGCCACCGCCATTGACGCGCGCAGTGCCGCAGTGCCCGTGCCTGCGCTGCTGGGGTTGAACGATTGCTGTCCGGGGCGTCAGAAAGGCGGGCGCGACCGGGCGGAGCGCGCTTTGGCGAGCTTCCTGCACACACGCGGGCGGAGCTATGTGCGCGCCATGTCCACGCCGCTGGAGGGGGCCTATGCGTGTAGCCGGATCAGCCCGCATCTGGCCTTTGGCAGCCTCAGCATCCGCGAGGCGGTGCAGGCCGTCGATGCCGCCCGCACGCAGGGCGCGGCGCATGGGTTTGCCGGGCCTTACCGGAGCTTTTCCGCGCGGCTGGCGTGGCGCGATCACTTCACCCAAAAGCTGGAGGATGAGCCACCGTTGGAATGGCGCGCGATGCATCCCGACTATGATGATCTGCGCCCACGCCCCTGTGACCCAGTTATGCTTGAGGCATGGGCGCTGGGCCGGACAGGTGTTCCCTTTGTCGATGCCTGCATGCGGTCGCTGCGCGCAACTGGCTGGCTTAATTTTCGGATGCGCTCCATGGTGATGGCAGTGGCGAGCTATCACCTCTGGCTGGATTGGCGCGAGACGGGCGCTGTGCTGGCGCGGTATTTTACGGATTACGAGCCGGGCATCCATTGGCCGCAGGTGCAGATGCAATCGGGGACCACGGGCATGAACACGCTGAGGATTTACAATCCGATGAAACAGGGGACAGATCAGGATCCCGAGGGGATTTTTACCCGCCGCTGGGTGCCGGAGCTGCGCGATGTCCCGCTCCAGCATTTGCAAAGCCCGTGGCTCTATAAGGGCGGCCCGGTGGGGCGCAGCTACCCTACGCCAATCGTCGATGTTGCCGAGGCCGCGCGAGTGGCGCGCGACCGGATGTGGGGCTTGCGCCGCCAGACCGACCCTCAGGAGCGCACCAAGGCCATCGTGCACAAACACGCCTCGCGCGCGCGGCCCCGGAGCGGTGGACGGCGCAAGGCGCAGATGCCTGGCGACAGCCGCCAGATGAGTTTTGATCTGTGAGAGTAGGGGGGTATGCCCAAGGCGCGCCGTAAATCTGACCTGCCCACCAAGACCTGTGCCACATGCGGGCTGCCGTTCACATGGCGCAAGAAATGGGCCAAGGTTTGGGACGAGGTGCGCTATTGTTCGGAGCGGTGTCGCAGGGCGCGCAAAGTTTGAGCCAGAGAGCGCCAAAACGCTTCGGGCAAGAAAAAGCCCCGCGCGGCAGAGGGCCGGCAGGGCGATTTCTAACTCTTGTTGCCGAAGCTTAGGTATCGGCTTTCGGCAGGGGCTGTGCCGCAGCGGCAGTGGCTGCTTTCGACTTCGCGTTGAGCGGGTCGTCCTGACGCTGCACGGAGCCTTCGAAATGCGCACCGGATTCGATCGCGATGGTCTTGTGGATGATGTCGCCCTCAACGCGTGCGGTCGAGGTGAGGCGGACCTTGAGGCCCCGCACACGGCCCACGATGCGGCCATTGATCACCACATCATCGGCGATCACTTCGCCTTTTATCGTTGCTGTCTCACCGATGGTGAGCAGGTGGGCGCGGATGTCGCCTTCCACGGTACCCTCGACCTGAATGTCGCCGGTGGTTTTCATATTCCCCGTGATGTGCAGATCCGAGGACAGCATAGATGCGGGCGGCTTTGCCTTTGGGGCTGCTGCCTTGAAATCGCTCCCGGCGGGCGCAGGTGATTTGGGCGCATCAAGGGGATTGTCGAATCCCATTGGTTTTGCCGCATCTGTGCGGGGGCTCGGGTCGTTGATTTTGCTTTTAGAAAACATCTCTCGCAGCCTTGATATAAATCATTGGGTTGACGGCCTTGCCGTTCACACGGACTTCGTAGTGTAGATGGGTGCCGGTTGATCGTCCAGTATTGCCCATATCACCAATCTGCTGTCCGCGCGAGACCCTTTGGCCTTTCTTGACGCGGATTTTGGATAAGTGGGCATAGCGCGTCTCGATGCCGAACGCATGTTTGACCTTCACAAGGCGGCCATATCCTGACTGCCAGTCCGCGTGGGTGACCACGCCATCGGCGGTGGAATAGATGGGCGTGCCGTGCGGCGCGGCAAAGTCAGAGCCGTTATGCATCCGGCCCCAGCGCATCCCGAACCCGGATGTATAGCGAAACGCGCTTTTCACTGGCACCGCGAAGGGCGCCTTTTGTGCGGCGATGCGGTAAAGGTTCAGCCGGTCCATCTGATTGAGCAGGCTATTGGCACGCTCGGCATCGGCGGACGGATCGCCACCGCGGGTCGAGAATGACAGGGGCGTCATCGGCCCACCTTGGCCGCTATATCCTTGGCGCACAGTGCTGAGCAGCGAGTCGGTGTTCATACCGGCCGCGCGGAACATCTTGTCCAGCGGCTCGACCGAGATGGTCATGGCGTCTTCAAGTTGGCGGAAAATAGCGTCGTTCTGGTCCTGCATCAGGGCGATGCGCTGGGCCATTTCCTCCGCATGCAGCAGGGCATCCTGTGCGTTCTCGGTGATCTGGTCGCGCTCTTGCGCAGTGTCAGCAAGCGCCGCGGACAGAAAATTCAGTGTGCTTGAGCCTGCGCCATCTGCGGTGGCGATGGTGCCGTTGCCGCCCTCATTTTGATCAATCGTGGCCAGTAGCGCCTCAGCTTCGGTGCGGGCGCTGTCGCGGTCATGCATGGTGCGGCGCAGGGTGGACTGGATCACGCCGATACCTGTCTCGATCTCGCGGCGGCGTGTCTCCGAGGTCAGCAACTCGGACTGCATGATCGAAATCTGCTCCAGCGCCGAGTTGAAGCGTTCCTGAGCTGCGTGGGCTTCTTGAGCGCGCAGGTCACGCTCGCTCGACAGGGCATTGAGACGGGCCTCATAAGTGCGTTGATCGCGCTTGGCTTGTTCGCGGAAGTTTCCGGCGCCAATACTGTCCATGAGCAAGATCGCGGTGGCGATAATCGCCCATGCCACAACTGCGGACGCGCCGGTGAAGGCAATCAACTGAGACGCGGGGCGCAGCCGGATAAAGCGCGTATCGGTATCAGAGCGCAAAAATACCCGGCGTTCGGGGAAATAGCGTTCGAGAATCGCGTGCGTTTTGATTGCTATTCGTGTCCGCAAGAGGCCCCGTCCTATAATGTCCTTCCGAAGTGGTGCTCTTTCAGGGTCTGCCGGACCCGAGGCACCTTGGAGAAGGTAGCTATCGCAGGTGATCGGTCTGGGGCAACCTTTTTGACCAATCGCGTGGCCAAATCATGGCGCATATTCGCTCAGCGGCGAAAAATCGCCGATATGCAACGGTTTGGACGGTGTTCATCAGGTAATACTGCGCGGCCATGTCGCGGGCTTTGCTGATTTGGGGTTGGGATTTGGGCGATTGAATATGGGGGTGTGCCTCGGTTAACCATGCTTTCATGACAGATCATCCCATCATAGCACTCTGGGCGCATCCGCGCTCCATGTCGACCGCGACCGAACGTGTGGCGCGCACGCGCGGGGATCTCGACTGCGCCCATGAGCCTTTCATGTATGACTATTACGTCCACCGCCGCGCGGGGCACACGCCGCATTTCGATGTGCAGCCGGATCATCCGACCCGCTACAGCTCGATACGCGATATGCTCTTGGAGCGGGCAGGGCGCGGCCCCGTGTTCTTCAAAGATATGGCCTATTACGTGCTGCCTTACCTGCCGGAGGATGCTGCCTTCGCCGCCCGGCTGCGGCATGTGTTTCTGGTGCGCGATCCGCATGCGGCGCTTGCGTCCTATCATGGGTTGGATGCGGATTTTACCTGCGAGGAGGCGGGGATCGAGGCGCAGTGGCGGCTTTTTGAGGCGCTGGAGGGCATGGGTCACGCGCCGCTCGTGCTGCGCTCCGAGGATATCCGTGCCAACCCAGCGGCCATGATGCGCGCCCTTTGGGATCATGCAGAGCTGGCGGATGCGCCGGGGGCGCTGAACTGGGACGGGCCACCGCCCGAGGATTGGGCGCAGGTCTCGGCCTGGCACGCGGCGGCCACGGGCAGCACGTCCATTCGTCCCATGGCCGCCGATCACGCGGAGCGAGCAATTGCGCGGTTTGAGGCAGCGGCGGAGGTCACGCCCCGTCTGCGCGAGGTGCTTGCGCATCACCAGCCCTTTTACGAGCGGCTTTGCGCGCGTGCCTTCCGGCCTTAAAGCGCGCGCACAGCCTCAAGCACCTCTTCCGCGTGGCCCGGCACCTTCACCTTGCGCCACACCCGTGCAACAGTGCCATCGGCTGCGATTAGAAAGGTAGAGCGTTCGATGCCGAAAAACGTCTTGCCATACATGCTCTTTTCCTTCCAAACGCCGTAATCTTCGCAGGTGCTGCCATGCTCATCGGACAAAAGGGGCATTGCGAGGCTGTATTTTTCGCGGAACTTGTCATGTTTGGCGATGCTGTCCTTGGAGAGGCCTAGAACGGTTGCACCTGCCGCTTCAAATTCGGGTAGAAGGGCGGTAAAGGCCAGCGCCTCTTTGGTGCAGCCGGACGTGTCGTCGCGTGGGTAAAAAAACAGAACGACCGGGCTACCTTTGAGTTGGCTGAGCTGAACTTCGCCCTCGCCATCGCGTGGGAGGGTGAAATCGGGGGCGGTTTGGGTGATATCGAGCATGCTGCGTCCTTGGTCAGAGAATTGTGAGTGTTATATTAGCCCATGTTAGAGCAGAATAAAGAAGGCGCGGCCATCCATGACCGGGGCGCGCGGCATATGCGCCGAACGCGCATTGAAGGACAAGCGTGACGAGCGATCACCCCCCCCCGCCTGAGGCGGATAAAAACCCCAAATTGGCACGCCGCGCGCAAGAGCGCCGCGGGCGCAAGGCGGGGCTTTGGCTTTTGCTCAGCCTGCCCTTGGCGGTGGGTGCGGGGGTGTTTGTGCTGTTGTCCTATCTTGGCACGCCGATCACAGTGCCCGATTGGGCGCGTGAGCGGGTGACCGAGCGGATCAACCGCGACGCCGGCGATTTGCGGGTGGATTTAGGCGAGATGGTGGTGACCGTGCAGCAGGGCTGGCGGCCTGAGCTTGCCTTGCGCAACGTGGCGCTGCGCGGGACAGATGGGCGCGAGATCGTGACCCTGTCGGAGGTAAGCGGCAGCCTTGCGATGGAGCCGCTCTTGCGCGGCGAAATACAGCCCGGTGTGATCCACATTTCGGGCGTGCAGCTGACCGTGCAGCGCCGCGTGGGCGGGCTGGATGTGAGCGTGGGGGCTGCCGCACCGTTTGACGCGGAGCAGAGCGCGCCCGGACGTGCGCCGGAAAACTCGGGCGAGAGAACAGGCGAGGAGGCTGCCGATCTCGCGGCCCTCCTGCGCCAGATGGATGAGGCGGTGAGCCAGCCCGCATTCGCCGCCCTCACCGAGGTGCAGGCCGATAACCTGACGCTGCGCTATGAGGATGCGCGCTCAGGGCGGGCGTGGAATGTTGATGGTGGGCAGGTCATGCTGAGCCGTCGGGGCGATGATCTGCGTCTGCGCGGTGATTTCGTTCTTTTGGCCGCGCGGGCCTATGCGACCTCGCTTGAGGTCACTTTTGCCAAACAGATTGGTGCGCCCTCGGCTGAGTTCAGCGTGAATTTCGCCGATATGCCTGCCGAGGAATTGGCGCTGCAATCGCCATCGCTCGCGTGGCTTGGCGCGCTTGATGCGCCGATTTCGGGCGCGCTGCGGGCGCAAATCAACGAGGAGGGCCTGCTTGGCCCGCTCAACGCCACGCTTCAGATCGGGGCGGGGGTCTTGCAGCCCAATGCCGCGACCACGCCCATCGCCTTTGAGAGCGCGAGTAGCTATTTCACCTATGATCCGAGCGCGCACAGCATGCGGTTTGAAAGCCTGAGCATCGAGAGCAAATGGGTCACGGCCCGCGCGCAAGGCACCGCATTTCTGGTGGGCGCCGAGGCCGGCGGCTGGCCGCAGGAGCTTCAGGCGCAGATGCAGGTGAGCGATATCACGGCCAATCCGGCGGATCTTTATGCCGCGCCGATCGCCCTGGATGGTGCGGTGCTCGACATGCGGCTGAAGCTTGATCCGTTCCATCTGAGTGTGGGGCAGCTCAGCCTGTCGGATATGGGCGCGAACCTTACGCTCAGCGCCGAGCTGCGCGGAGAGGAGACGGGCTGGGATCTGGCGCTCGACGGATATATGGACCGGCTGGACCGGGATCGTCTGATGGCGCTCTGGCCGCCTGCGGCAGTTCCAAACACGCGCGCATGGGTCGAGACGAATGTGAGCGCAGCAGATCTCAGCAACGTGCAGATCGCTGTGCGCTCCTTGCCCAAAAGCCGCCCCGATGTGTTCATGGGGTTTGATTTTCGCAACATGACCACGAAATTCATGCGCCTCTTGCCGCCCATCACCGGCGGGGTGGGTCATGCGACGCTCTATGACGAGCGGTTCGTGATCCACGCGGAGGCGGGGGTGGTGCAGGCGCCGCAAGGCGGGCAGATTGATGTGGCGGGCACCAGCTTTGTTGTGGAGAACACGCGCGAGAAGCAACCGCCCTCGACCACGTATCTGCGCACGCAAAGCTCGATCACAGCGGCTCTTGCCCTGCTGGATGCACCGCCATTCGAGATGCTGAGCAAACAGGGCCAGCCCGTGACGTTGGCCGAGGGACGCGCGGATGTGGCGGGCACGCTCAGCTTCCTGCTGAAGGACAATTTGCAGACCGAAGATGTGCGTTTTGATCTTGAGGCCACGCTGCGCGATGTAAGCTCGGACGTGATCATGCCGGGCAAGGTGTTACGGGCCGAGCGGCTGCGCATGACCGCCGATAACGAGACGCTCGCGGTGTTCGGCAATGGGTGGCTGGGCGAGGTGCCCTTCACCGGACGCTGGGAAAGCCCGGTTGTGGCGGATGGCGGCGGCAGCACCCTGACCGGGGAGGTGACCCTGTCGGAGACATTCTCGGATGAGTTCAGCATCGGTCTGGCACCGGGCAGCATCACAGGCTCGACGCCTGCACAGATCACGGTGGAGTTGCAAAAGGGCGGTGGCGGGGGCTTCACCTTGCGCTCCGACTTGGCGGGGCTGGGGTTGGCCATTCCGCAACTTGGGTGGAGCATGAGCCGGGCTGCCACGGGCGCGCTGAGTGTGGAGGGACGGCTGGGCACGCCGATTGCGGTGGATGCGCTGAGCCTGACTGCGCCGGGGCTGAGCGCGCTGGGTGCTGTGAGTTTGCAGCCCGGTGGCGGTCTGGAGCGGGCGGTCTTTAGCCGGGTGCAGGTGGGCGATTGGCTCGATGTGCCGGCGGAGCTTGTGGGGCGCGGGCTGGGAGAGACACCGGCTGTACGCGTTACCGGGGGCACGATTGATCTGCGCCGCACCAGCCTCAATGAGGGGCGCGATGCGGGCGATAAGGCCGGTGGGCCGGTTTCGCTGATGCTGGAGCGGCTTCAGATATCTGATGCGATATCGCTCACCGGATTTCGGGCCGAGTTGGACACGTCGCGCGGCACGGATGGCACCTTTTCGGGGCGGCTCAATGACGGCGCGCCGATCACGGGGCGGGTTGTGCCGCAGGATGGGCGCAGCGCGTTTCGCGTGCGCAGTCAGGCGGCGGGGGGTGTGCTTGGTTCTGCGGGCCTTTTGAAAGGGGCCCGCAGCGGTGATCTGGAGCTGATCCTGACCCCGGCGGCGGGCGCGGGCAGCTATGATGGACAACTGACTGTCGATGATATCTGGCTCACGGATGCGCCTGCGCTCGCGGCTTTGCTCAGTGCGGTGAGCGTGGTGGGGCTGCTGGAGCAGATGTCGGGGAATGGCATCCTCTTCAACCGTGTGGAGGCGCAGTTTCGGCTGACGCCGGATCGGGTGACCTTGCTCAACTCCTCGGCGGTGGGCGCGTCGATGGGCATTTCCATGGATGGGTATTACTTCACCGAAGACAAAAGGATGGATATGCAGGGCGTGGTCTCGCCGCTCTATCTGGTGAACGCGCTGGGCGGCATTTTTACCCGGCGGGGCGAGGGGCTTGTCGGCTTCAACTACACGCTGAGCGGGCCTGCATCACAGCCGCGTGTGGAGGTCAATCCTCTGTCATTACTCACACCGGGCATGTTCCGCGAGCTTTTCCGCCGCCCCGCGCCGACCCTGCCCGAAACGGCAGGTGTGGATGGCCCGCCACAAGCCGCATCTGGCGGCTCGACCTTGGGCGCGGGGGCGGGTAATGAGCCGGGCAATGCGGCGGCCCCCGAAGGCTCGCCCGTGATCAACAGGAACAACCGGTGAGAAGGCTTGAGCCATGCAGCTGAGTGATTTTGATTTTGAGCTGCCCGAGGCGCTGATCGCCACGCGGCCTGCACGGCCCCGCAGCTCTGCGCGGTTGCTGGTGGCTGAGGGCGCACAGATCACCGATGCGGTGGTCACGGATCTGGTGGAGTGGCTGCGTCCGGGCGACCGGTTGGTGCTCAACGATACCAAGGTCATCCCTGCGCGCCTAAGTGGCAGCCGTGCGCGCGAGAGCGCCCAAGGGGCGACCGAAGCCCGTATCGAGGTGACGCTGCTGGAGCCGCAGGCGGAGGCGGTCGTGTGGTCGGCTTTGGTCAAGCCGCTCAAAAAACTGAAAATCGGCGAGCGGGTGATCTTCTCGGACATGCTCAGCGCCGATCTGGTGGACAAGGCCGAGGGGCAGGGCCTCTTGCGGTTCAACCTGACGGGCGATGATTTCGACGCAGCGCTGGCTGAGGCGGGAGCGATGCCCTTGCCGCCCTATATCGCCGCCAAACGCGCGGCTGACAGTCAGGATACGGAGGATTATCAGACGGTTTGGGCGCGCCGTTCGGGGGCGGTGGCCGCGCCGACCGCATCGCTGCATTTTGATGCGCCGCTTCTGGAGGCACTTGCCGCGCGGGGCGTGGCGTTTAGCCATGTGACGCTGCATGTGGGGGCGGGAACGTTTTTGCCTGTGAAGGTGGAGGACGTGACCACCCATAAGATGCACGCGGAATGGGGCGAGGTGACGCCCGCGGCGGCAGCGGAGATGGCGGCCACCCGAAAAGCCGGTGGGCGCATCATCCCGGTGGGCACTACGGCCCTGCGCCTGATCGAGAGTGCGGCGGCCGCGAGCGGAGAGATTGCAGCGTGGGAAGGCGAGACGGATATCTTTATTTATCCGGGCTTTACCTTCCGCGCGGCGGATGCGCTGATGACCAATTTTCACCTGCCCAAATCGACATTGATGATGCTGGTCTCGGCCCTGATGGGGCAAGAGACCGTGCGCAATATATATGCCCATGCGGTCGCGGAAAAATACCGATTTTTCTCCTATGGTGACGCATCCCTGTTGATCCCTCGCTGATTCCCTGCCAAGCCCGATGAAAGCGACAGAACGCGTCGTATATAGCGACGACACCAAGGCACGCGCCCGGTAGCCCCTAGGCCTGAGCAGCAGGAGCCACAGAATGATCCGAGTTCTTTCCAGCGCATGGGCGCTCCTTCTGGGTATGATGCTCTTGCAGGTCGGCAACGGGATGCAATCCACGCTTTTGGGCATCCGGGGCGAGATTGAGGGGTTCTCGACCTTTGAGATGTCGCTGGTGATGTCGGGTTACTTCGTGGGCTTTCTCTTCGGATCACGCCAAGCGCCCGAGATGATCCGGCGTGTGGGCCATGTGCGCGTCTTTGCGGCGCTGGCTTCGTTGATTTCTGCGGCGATGCTGGTCTATCCGACATTCACCGACCCTTGGGTCTGGGGCGCGTCCCGCATCGTTATCGGGTTTTGTTTCTCTGGCGTGTATGTGGTTGCGGAAAGCTGGCTGAACAATGCCGCCGACAATGAGAACCGTGGCAAGGCGCTGTCACTTTATATGATCATGCAGATGGTGGGCATCGTGTCGGCTCAGGCGCTGATGCTGACGGCTGATCCCAGTGGGTTTGTCCTCTTCATCATCCCATCCGTCCTCGTATCGCTGGCGTTTGCGCCTATTTTGCTGTCGATTTCGCCTACTCCGGCCTATGGCTCGACCAAGCCAATGAACCTGAGGGAACTTTTCAATGTTTCGCCGCTGGGCTGCGTTGGCATGTTCCTTTTGGGTGGTGTTTTTGCGGCGCAATTCGGAATGGCGCCAGTCTTTGGTGCGGAAGCAGGGCTGAGTATCCCGCAGATTTCGTTTTTGGTCTCAATGTTCTTTATCGGGGCCTTGATCTTGCAATATCCTATCGGGTGGATTTCGGACCGGATGGACCGCCGTGTGCTGATCTTGATCTGTGCCGCGATCTGCGCGCTGGGCGCTCTCATTGGCGCGCTCTTTACAGCCAATTTCACAATGCTTTTGGTGGCGGCCTTCCTCATTGGTGGCATGTCAAACCCGCTCTATTCGTTGCTGATCGCCTATACGAACGATTTTCTGGAGCATGATGATATGGCGTCTGCCTCGGGTGGGTTGCTTTTCATCAACGGTCTGGGCGCTGTTGCGGGGCCTGTGATTACCGGCTGGATGATGGGCGTGTTTGGACCACGCGGATTTTTTATCCTGATCGCGGTCCTGACGATCAGCATGGTGGCGTACGCGGCCTACCGGATGACCCAGCGCAAGGCGCCTGCCGTGGCAGACACCGAGAGCTTCACCGCCGTCATGCCCTCCGCCTCGCCCATGGCGGTGACTTTGGCACAGGAATACGACTATGAGGTTGCGCAAGAAGATGCCGATGAACGCAAGGTGTGAGCGCTTGTGTCGGGCTTGTAGCAATACGTGATTGTTTTGGGGCTCTTATTGCGCTTAGCGTGGTTGTGAGGGCAGTGGGGCAATCGAGGGAGACAGGCTTGTGGTAACGCCTGAGGACGTATTGAAATTCTGGCTCGACGACGTGGGGCCGCAGAAGTGGTATGCAGTGTCAGATGCGCTGGACGATGAGATCCGCGCACGCTTTGAGGCGACATG
Source organism: Roseovarius carneus (assembly GCF_020141465.1). Lineage (NCBI taxonomy): Bacteria > Pseudomonadati > Pseudomonadota > Alphaproteobacteria > Rhodobacterales > Roseobacteraceae > Roseovarius > Roseovarius carneus. The sequence continues at coordinate 2,055,660 of NZ_JAHSPD010000001.1, forward strand.
GCGAAGCGGTCAGGAGGGCGCGCTTGCGCTTTGGCTGACCTACCCGAGCGGGACACTCGCTTATATCATCCTGATGGACCAGTTTCCGCGCAACATGTTCCGGGGGCAGGGCACTTCCTTTGCCACGGATGTGCAGGCCGTGGCCGCGGCCAAGGCCGCAATTGGCCGCAAATGGGACCTGCGCATTGACGAACCTGCGCGGCAGTTTTTCTACCTTCCGCTCATGCATTCCGAGAACCTGTGCGATCAGGAGCGCTGTATCCGGCTGGTGCTGGAGCGGATGCCGCTGACCGGGACCGATACGCTCTTGCATGCGCGCGCGCATCGTGAGGTGATCCGCCAGTTTGGGCGCTTCCCATACCGCAATGCGTCGCTTGACCGGACCAGCTCAGGGCCTGAGCTTGGCTTCATGGAAGCGGGTGGCTATGGCCACGCGCTCCGGTCGCTTGAGCAGGCCGACGCGGCCTGATCTACACGCAATCTGGGCTTTGACGGTGGCGCTTGGGGGCGCCGCCTTTTCGTGTTTTGGCCCTTTTTTCCGCCCGTGCGCGCGGTGGCGTTGTGTGCTTGCCCAAGATAGTTTAATATCAAACTAAATTCTGGACGGAGATTCACATGGCACCCAAATCCTTTGATATGATCGTGATCGGCGCTGGCCCCGGTGGCTATGTCGCTGCCATTCGCGGCGCGCAGCTTGGCCTTAACGTGGCGATTGTGGAGCGCGAGCATATGGGCGGTATCTGCCTCAATTGGGGCTGCATCCCGACCAAGGCGATGCTGCGCAGCTCGGAAGTGTTTCACCTGATGCATCGCGCCAAGGAGTTTGGCCTGAAGGCCACGGGCATTGAGTATGACCTCGATGCGGTTGTAAAACGCTCCCGCGCGGTGGCCAAGCAGCTCAATGGGGGCGTGGCGCATCTGATGAAGAAGAATAAGGTGACGGTGTTCATGGGGGCCGCCACGCTGCCCGCGAAGGGCAAAGTGACCGTGACAACCGATAAGGGCACAGAGGAGCTGACGGCACCCAATATCATCCTCGCCACGGGTGCGCGCGCGCGCGAATTGCCGGGGCTTGAGGCGGATGGCGATCTGGTCTGGACCTACAAACACGCGCTGGTGCCGCCGCGCATGCCGAAGAAGCTTCTGGTCATCGGGTCGGGCGCGATTGGTATCGAATTTGCCAGCTTTTACAACACGCTTTGCTGCGAGACGACGGTGGTTGAGGTGATGGACCGCATCCTTCCGGTGGAAGATGCCGAGATCAGTGCGTTTGCCAAGAAGTCATTCCAAAAGCAGGGCATGACGATCCTTGAGAAGGCGGGCGTCAAACAGCTGGATCGGGGCAAAGGCACCGTTACTGCGCATATCGAGCAGGGCGGGAAGGTGACGAAACACACATTCGACACGGTGATCTCCGCCGTGGGGATCGTGGGCAATACCGAAAATCTGGGTCTTGAGGCGTTGGGTGTCACCGTGGACCGGACGCATGTGGTGACGGACGAATACTGCCGCACCGGGGTCGAGGGGCTCTATGCCATCGGCGATATCGCAGGCGCGCCATGGCTTGCCCACAAGGCGAGCCATGAGGGCAGCATGGTGGCCGAGCTGATCGCGGGCGGCCATCCGCACCCGGTGAAACCCGAGAGCATTGCAGGCTGCACCTATTGCCACCCGCAGATCGCGAGCGTCGGCCTCACCGAGGCCAAGGCGAAGGATGCGGGCCTGAAGATCAAGGTCGGGCGCTTTCCCTTCATGGGCAATGGCAAGGCCATCGCACTTGGGGAGCCCGAGGGTATGATCAAGACGATCTTTGATGCAGGCACCGGCGAGCTTTTGGGGGCGCATATGATCGGGGCCGAGGTTACCGAGCTTATTCAGGGCTATGTCGTGGGCCGACAGCTTGAGACCACGGAAGAGGATTTGATGAACACGGTCTTCCCGCATCCCACGCTGAGCGAAATGATGCACGAATCCGTGCTCGACGCCTACGACCGGGTGGTGCATATCTGAAGCCGCGCGGGGGCTCTGCCCCCCACGTTGAATTTTGAAAATTCAACGTGACCCCCGGGATATTTGTGGCAAGAAGATGCGAAGAGCTTGGGGTTGCGCACGCGGCCCGTGTAATGCTGTCATAGAGCAATGGAGGCGGCGCAATGACATCTCTCAACCGTATCGTGATGCAGCAGACGTCGCGCGCGTGGCTTGAGGAATTGCCCCTGTCCGAGATGGATGCGGCGGAGATTTCGGGCAAGAATGGGCGGCGCTATCCGTTTCGTAGCTATGAGCGGTTTCGGTTTCCCAAATATGACATTTGCGAAGGGCCGTTTGAGGATGCGGGCGGGCTGGTCCATAAGTTTGATATCGTGCTGGCCAATCAGGTGTGGGAGCATCTCGACAGGCCCTATGCGGCGACGAAAAATGTGCTGCGGATGCTGAGGGTGGGGGGGTATTTCTGGCTCGCGGTGCCGTTTTTCATTCGCTATCACGGTTCCCCCGTGGATTGCTCGCGGTGGAGCGCGCGGGGGCTGACCAATCTTTTGGTCGAGGCGGGGTTTGAGGAAGAGAACATCCGCGCCGAGCAATGGGGCAACCGCGCGGCGGCGGCGCGAAACCTTGAGGACACGTGGCCGCCTTCCTATGATCCTGAGCATGATGATCTGACCAATGACCCGGATTGCCCGATTTGTGCCTGGGCGCTCGCGCGCAAATAAGCGCGTTCATGCTTCGTTCACTTTTTTTGATTGGAGACTCGCGCGCGCTCCTCTATCTGTAAATCGGTAGGGATCTGGGGGCGGTATGGCTGAGCAGAAAAACATCGAGGTACGCGGCGCGCGCGAGCATAACCTGAAGAATATCGATGTGGATATTCCGCGCGATCAGCTTGTGGTGATCACAGGACTGTCGGGCTCGGGCAAGTCTTCGCTGGCGTTTGATACGATCTATGCCGAAGGGCAGCGCCGTTATGTGGAATCCCTGAGCGCTTATGCGCGGCAATTCCTTGATATGATGGAGAAACCTGATGTGGACCACATCAGCGGGTTGAGCCCGGCCATCTCTATTGAGCAAAAAACCACATCGAAGAACCCCCGTTCGACCGTTGGCACAGTGACCGAGATTTACGACTATTTGCGGCTGCTGTTTGCGCGCGCGGGCACGCCTTATAGCCCCACCACCGGCAAGCCGATTGAGGCGCAGCAGGTGCAAGATATGGTCGACCGGATCATGGCGCTGGAAGAGGGCACGCGGGCCTTTTTGCTTGCCCCTATCGTGCGCGACCGGAAGGGCGAATACCGCAAGGAGTTTCTGGAGTTGCGTAAATCCGGGTTTCAGCGGGTGAAAGTGGATGGGGGGTTTCATGAGCTGGACGACCCGCCCACGCTGGACAAGAAATTCCGCCACGATATCGACGTGGTGGTGGACCGGATTGTGGTGCGCGAGGGGCTGGAGACGCGGCTCGCGGATAGTTTGCGCACGGCGCTCGATCTGGCTGATGGGATCGCCATTCTGGAGACCGCGCCCAAGGAGGGTGATCCTGAGCGCATGGTGTTCTCAGAAAAATTTGCGTGCCCGGTCAGTGGCTTCACCATCCCTGAGATTGAGCCGCGGCTTTTTTCATTCAACGCGCCTTTTGGGGCTTGCCCGGATTGTGACGGGCTTGGGATGGAGCTTTTCTTTGACGAGCGGCTGGTTGTGCCGGACCAGAATCTGAAGATTTATGACGGCGCGCTGGCCCCGTGGCGCAAGGGGAAAAGCCCGTATTTCTTGCAGACCATTGAGGCGATTGCGAAGCATTATGAGTTCAACCAGAACACCCGCTGGAAAGATCTCGCACCGCATGTGCAGCAGGTTTTCCTCTATGGTTCAGGCGAAGAGGAAATCTCGTTTCGCTATGACGAGGGGGGGCGCGTCTATCAGGTGAGCCGCGTTTTTGAGGGCGTGATCCCCAATATGGAGCGGCGCTACCGTGAGACGGATAGCAATTGGATTCGGGAAGAGTTTGAGCGGTATCAGAACAACCGCTCCTGTGGGACCTGCGAGGGCTACCGGCTGCGCGAGGAAGCGCTGGCTGTCAAGATTGGGCCTCTGGGCGGCGAGGCGGACACGCTTTTGCATGTGGGCCAGGTGGTCCAGATGTCGATCCGCGAGGCGCTGGCCTGGGTCGAGGCGGTGCCCGAGCAGCTCAGCAAGCAGAAAAACGAGATTGCCCGCGCGATCCTCAAGGAAATCCGTGAGCGGCTCGGGTTCCTGAACAATGTCGGTCTGGAATACCTCACGCTCAGCCGCAATTCCGGGACGCTTTCGGGCGGGGAAAGTCAGCGGATCAGGCTGGCCAGTCAGATCGGGTCGGGGCTTACAGGCGTGCTCTATGTGTTGGATGAGCCTTCTATCGGGCTGCATCAGCGCGACAATGACCGGCTTTTGGGCACGCTGAAAAATCTTCGAGATCAAGGTAATACCGTGATTGTGGTGGAGCATGACGAGGAGGCAATCCGCGAGGCGGATTATGTCTTCGACATTGGCCCCGGGGCCGGTGTCCATGGGGGTGAGGTGGTCAGCCACGGCACGCCAGATGTGGTGGCCGCCGATAAAAACTCCATCACCGGACAGTATCTGTCGGGCGTGCGCGAGATTGCGGTCCCAGCCAAGCGGCGCAAGGGCAATGGCAAAAATCTCAAGGTCGTCAAGGCCTCGGGTAACAACCTCAGGGATGTGACGGCGGAGTTTCCGCTGGGCAAGTTTGTCTGTGTGACGGGTGTGTCGGGGGGCGGTAAGTCCACGCTGACAATTGAGACGCTCTTCAAGACGGCGTCGATGCGTCTCAATGGCGCGCGCCAAACGCCTGCGCCCTGCGAGACGATCAAGGGGCTTGAGCATCTCGACAAGGTGATCGACATTGACCAGCGGCCCATCGGGCGCACGCCGCGCTCGAACCCCGCGACCTACACGGGTGCCTTCACGCCGATCCGCGATTGGTTTGCCGGGCTGCCCGAGGCCAAGGCGCGCGGATACAAGCCCGGACGGTTCAGCTTTAACGTCAAGGGCGGGCGTTGTGAGGCCTGTCAGGGGGACGGGGTTATCAAGATCGAGATGCATTTCCTGCCGGATGTCTATGTCACCTGCGAGACGTGTCAGGGCGCGCGCTATAACCGCGAAACGTTGGAAGTTAAGTTTAAAGGCAAGAGCATAGCGGACGTTCTTGATATGACGGTTGAGGATGCGCAAACCTTTTTTGCAGCCGTGCCGTCGATCCGCGACAAGATGGATGCGCTTGCCCGTGTGGGGCTTGGATACATCAAAGTCGGCCAGCAGGCGACGACGCTTTCGGGCGGCGAGGCGCAGCGGGTGAAGCTCTCCAAGGAGCTGGCTAAACGCTCAACCGGGCGGACGCTCTATATTCTGGACGAGCCGACGACGGGGTTGCATTTTGAGGATGTGAAGAAGCTTCTGGAGGTGCTGCACGAGCTTGTGGATGGGGGCAATACAGCGATCGTGATCGAGCATAATCTGGATGTGGTGAAAACCGCTGATTGGATCATTGATATCGGGCCGGAAGGCGGCGATGGGGGCGGTATGATCGTGGCTGCGGGCACACCTGAGAAGGTGGCGGAGGTCGCGGAGAGCCATACCGGACATTACCTCAAGCCGATGCTGCGTGCGCGCAAGATTGCGGCGGAATAGGGTTTTGGCGTCGCGGGTTTAACTATGCCCGCGCGTTTTGAGATAGGGTAGCATGGCGCTGAAATCACGGCCCTTTCCGCCACCCTGCTCCACGAACTGGCGGTAGATGTCCAATGCGCGTGCGCCCATAGGGGTGTCGGCATCCACGTGCTTCGCCGCATCTGCCGCAAGGCCGAGATCCTTGAGCATAAGCTCTGCTGCGAAGCCGGGTGCGTAACCATTATCGGCGGGGCTTTGCGGCCCGATGCCGGGGGCGGGGCAATAGGCGTTGAGCGACCAGCTATAGCCCGAGGAGGTGCTGACCACATCGAACATCGATTGCCGGTCGAGACCCAGCTTATCGGCCAGCGCGAAGGCCTCGCAGGTGGCGATCATCGTGGCCCCAAGGATCATATTGTTGCAGATCTTTGCGGCTTGGCCATTGCCCGCAGGCCCGCAATGCACTGATTTTTGGCCCATAATGTCGAAAAGCGGTTGTGCTGTGGCCAAGCCCAGCGGGTCGCCCCCGACCATGAAGGTGAGCGTGCCCGCCACCGCCCCGCCGATCCCGCCGGAGACGGGCGCATCGAGCGCTGTCAGACCCGCCGCGCGGGCTTGCTCGGCCACGGCGCGCGCGCTGCCCACGTCCACTGTGGAGCAATCGAGCAGGACGGCACCATGCTGCATCACGGGGATCACCTCGGCGGCCACGGCGCGCAAGATGGCGCCATTTGGCAGCATCGTGATGACCACATCGCGCGCGGCGGCCGCCTCTGCGGCGCTGGCGGCGATGCGCACCCCCTTGGGCGTGACAGGGGCCATGTCATAGCCGGTGACCGTGTGGCCCGCCGCCGCGAGATTGGCCGCCATTGGCGCGCCCATATTGCCCAATCCGATAAACCCGATATCCATGGCTTAGCCCTTCTTTTCAAATGATAATTCATCCGCACCGAGCGATGCGAGCATCTGCGCGCAAGCCTCTTCCGGCACGTCGTCAAGGTTATGCTTCCAGCATGGGGTGCGGTCTTTGTCGATGACCTGCGCGCGCACGCCCTCGATGAAATCCGAATGCTCCAGCGCGCGAAAGGTGAAGCGGTATTCCATGGCAAGTGCCGTGCGTATATCGGCGTCGGGCGCGCGCAGACGCGCGATCATCTCGACCGCGCAGGCCATGGCGAGGGGCGAATTGCGCGCGATCATCTTGAGCGCGCTGGCGGCGAATTCCGTGTCCACTGAGGTGTTCAGGGCGTGCAGGATATCGCCCAACGTCTCGCCGCCGAAATGAGCGTCGATGCAATCTTGCAAAGCGGGCAGGGTGGTCTCGCCCGTATGCACCGCGTTTTGTGCAAGGCTGCCTGCGTCTTCACCCGCGATCAGAGCATCTTTCAGTGTGGGCCACGCCTCCTGAGGGATGAGAAAGTCGGCAAACCCGGCATAGATCGCATCGGCCCCCTTCATCCGCGCCGTGGTGAGGCCCAGATATGCCCCGAGCCGCCCCGGCGCGCGGGCAAGGATCAGCGAGCCGCCCACATCCGGCACAAGGCCGATGGAGCATTCCGGCATGGCGATCTGCGATCCTGCATCCACGATACGGTGCGAGCCGTGGCAGCCAATGCCGACCCCGCCGCCCATGGTGAAGCCTTGGAGAAAGCTGATGACGGGTTTGGGGTATTCCGCGAGGCGGGCATTCAAGCGGTATTCATCGGCCCAGAATCGTTGACCAAAGGCAAAATCGCCTTCCTTTCCAGCCGCATAGAGGTCTTGAATGTCGCCTCCGGCGCAGAAGGCTTTCTCGCCCACCGCGTCGATCATGATATGTTTGACGGACGTGTCATGCTCCCATGCGTCGAGCGCGGTCTCGATCTGCCCGCACATCGCGTAGGTCAACGCGTTGAGCGCGTTTGGGCGGTCAAGCGTGATACGGCCTGCCGCACCCTCCCTGCGGATATGGATCTCGGACGTCATGGGCGGCTCACTATATCGCGGGCCACGATCAGGCGCATGATCTCATTTGTGCCTTCCAATATCTCGTGCACACGCAGATCCCGGAGTAGTTTTTCAATCCCGTAATCGGCGAGATATCCGTAGCCGCCATGCATCTGAAGGCAGCCGTTGACGATGCGCGATCCGGCCTCGGTCACGAATTTCTTGGCCATGGCGCAATGGGTGGTGGCATCGGGCGCGCCGCTGTCGAGCTTCCACGCGGCTTGCCTGAGGAAGACGCGGGCGGCTTGCAGCTCGATTTCCATATCGGCGAGGCGGAATTGCAGGCCCTGGAACTGATCAATGGACTGCCCAAACGCCTTACGCTCGGCCATGTAGGCGCGGGTTTGGTCCATCGCGACCTGTGCTGCCCCCAGCGAGCAGGCGGCGATGTTCAACCGCCCCCCATCAAGGCCAGACATCGCATATGTGAACCCCTGACCTACTTCACCAAGGGTGTTTTCAGACAAAATATCGCAATTATCAAACTGCACCTGCCGCGTTGGTTGGCTGCGCCAGCCCATTTTATCCTCCAACCCACCGAAAGAGAGGCCTTCCGTGCCATCCTCGACCAGCAGGGCAGAGATGCCCTTCGGCCCGTCTTCGCCAGTGCGTGCCATGACGAGATAGGCGTCGGAATATCCGCCGCCCGAGATGAACGCTTTGGTCCCATTCAGGCGAAATCCGGTGCTTGTTGGCTCGGCGCGGGTCTTGAGGTTTGCGGCGTCGGAGCCTGCTCCGGGCTCGGTCAGGCAATAGCTCAGCACGGTTTGCATAGCGATCACGTCCGGCATCACGCGGCCCTTGAGGTCGTTCGATCCGTAGCGGTCAATCATCGCTGCGCACATGTTGTGAATGGACAAGAACGCGGCGACTGACGGGCAGGCCATGGAGAGCGCTTCAAAGACCAGCATGGCGTCCAGGCGGCTCAGCCCCGCGCCGCCCGCGTCTTCGCTGACATAAAGTCCGCCAAAGCCAAGGGCCGCGATTTCGGGCCAAAGCTCTTTAGGGATGGTGCCCTCCGCCTCCCATTGGCGCGCAAACGGCGCGATGCGGTCTTGGCCAAAGGCGCGGGCCATATCGAAAATGGCGGTCTGTTCCTCGCTCAGAGCGAAATCCATGGCGGTGTCCTTTGGGAATGTGGGCAAACGAATGCCAGCTGAAGTATCAACGCCCACTCGGCGTTTGCAAACGCGTCAGAGCCCATCGTGAAAGGCCTCGACCAGATGGAAGACGACCGCGCGCAGGGCCTCATCTTTGGGTGCGCCGCCATCAAGTGCGGCTTTGTAAACGGCGCGTTGGCGATCGGCGCTCGTGCCGTTTGCCGCGATATCGCGGGCGCGGCCTACTTCCATGGCCGAGCCGAAATGCACCGCGTCCTCGGCGATCAGCTCCAGCATGTCTTCCACCAAATCGGGGAAGGGGACGACCTTGCCCACGCCAAAGTCAATCAGACCCTCGCCAACGCCGTAGCGCTGCGCGCGCCAACGGTTTTCGGCCAGAAGAAAGCTGTCATAGGTGCGCCAGCGTTGGTTGCGCTGCGCCAGCCGCCAGAGCATCCGGGTGAGCGATTGGATGAGCGCCGCAAGCGTCAGCGCGTCCTCCAAGGAGGGCTGCACGTCGCAAATGCGCGATTCCAGCGTGGGAAATTTGGACGAGGGGCGCAGGTCCCACCAGATTTTGGAGCTGTCCTCGATCACCCCCAGATCGGTGAGGATGCCGACGGAGCGTTCATATTCGCCAAAGCTGTTCATATGCGGCGGCAGGCCGGTGCGCGGCAGATTGTCGAACACGCTGAGCCGGTAACTGCCCAGCCCCGTATCATGCCCTTGCCAGAAGGGCGACGAGCAGCTGAGCGCCAGGAAATGGGGCAGGAAGTAGCTGATTTGGTTCATCAAATCTATGCGGCGGTCGGGCGCGCCGATGCCCACATGCACATGCATTCCGCAGATCAGCATCCGCTGCACCACGCCTGCAAGATCGCTTGCGAGCGCGTTATAGCGCTCCTTGTCGGTGTGTTTTTGGTCGCGCCAATCAGAGAATGGATGGCAGGAGGCGGCAATGGGGGCGAGGCCGTGTTTGCCCGCCTCATGTGCGATGCACCTGCGCAGGCGTCGCAGATCCTCGCGCGCCTCGGAGACATTGGCGCAGACCTTGGTGCCAATCTCGATCTGGCAGCTGAGAAACTCGGGGCTGACCTGATCCCCCAGCCTGTCTGTGCACGCCTGCATCAACGCTTCGGGGGCCTCGGTAAGGGCGAGCGTGTCCAGATCGACAAGGAGGTATTCTTCCTCGATCCCGATGGTGAAATCAGGCTCCGTTTCGGCCATGATGCGTCTCCCGGTGTGCGGGCACCGCCCCGATGCTTTGTGGCAGGGGGCGGCGCCGGGATGGGGTCAGTCCATAGATTTGAAGTTGAACTCGCCGCCTTCCTTGATACCGCTGGGCCAGCGGGCGGTCACGGTCTTGGTGCGGGTATAAAATTTGATTGAGTCCGGTCCGTGTTGGTTGAGATCGCCAAAGGCTGATTTTTTCCAGCCACCAAAGGTGTGATAGGCGAGCGGCACGGGGATGGGCACGTTCACGCCCACCATGCCGACATTGACGCGCGCCACGTAATCGCGGGCGGTATCGCCATCGCGGGTATAGATCGCGGTGCCGTTGCCATATTCATTGTCCATGGCGATTTTCAGCGCGTCTTCATAGGTCGCCGCGCGCACGGTGCTCAGGACGGGGCCGAAGATTTCCTGAGTGTAGATGTCCATATCGGTGGTCACGCGGTCAAAAAGATGCGGCCCGACGAAGAAGCCGTCCTCATATCCTTGGAGCGAGAAGTTGCGCCCATCCACGACCAGCTCCGCGCCTTGCGCCACGCCGCTCTCGACAAGGCCAAGGATGCGCTTTTTGGCATCCGCGCTCACCACGGGGCCGAAATCCACATCATCGCCTGCGGTATAGGGGCCGACTTTCAGCGCCTCGATGCGGGGGATGAGCTTCTCAATCAGCTTGTCTGCCGTCTCTTCGCCCACCGGCACGGCCACGGAAATCGCCATGCAGCGTTCGCCCGCCGCGCCAAAGCCCGCGCCAACCAAAGCGTCTGCGGCCTGATCCAGATCTGCGTCGGGCATGATGATCATGTGGTTCTTCGCGCCGCCAAAGCACTGCACGCGTTTGCCCGCGGCCGCGGCACGTTGGTAGATATATTCGGCAATCGGGGTGGAGCCGACAAAGCCGATGGAGGCCACATCGGGGTGATCGAGAAGCGCGTCCACCGCAACCTTGTCGCCGTTCACAACCTGCAAGACACCCTTGGGCAGGCCGGCCTCTTCCAAAAGCTCAGCCAGCATGATCGTGGCCGACGGGTCACGCTCGGAGGGTTTGAGGACAAAGGCGTTGCCGCACACAATCGCGGGCGCGAACATCCAAAGCGGCATCATCGCGGGGAAGTTGAACGGGGTGATCCCGCCGCAGACGCCCAAGGGCTGGCGCATGGAGTAAAGATCAATGCCCGGCCCGGCGCTGTCGGTGTATTCGCCCTTGAGAAGATGCGGCGCGCCGATGCAGAATTCCACGCATTCAAGGCCACGGATCACGTCGCCTTTGGCATCGGGGATGGTTTTGCCGTGCTCACGGCTGAGCGCTTCGGCGATCTTATCCATGTCGCGGTGCATGAGATCCACAAATTTCATCATCACCCGCGCGCGTTTTTGCGGGTTGGTCGCGGCCCATTCGGGTTGTGCGGCCTTGGCGATCTGCACCGCTTGATCCAGTTCCTCCGAGGTGGCGAGGGGCAGTTTGCCCTGCACTTCGCCAGTGGCGGGGTTGAAGACATCGGAAAAGCGGCCCGACGTGCCTTTGGTCAGCGCGCCGTTGATAAAGTGATGCATCTCGGTCATGGGAATCTTCCTCCTGAGGTTTGGCGCAGCTTAACCTTGCGCGGATAAGGCGAAAAGCGGCAATGTTCCAAAGACAGTTTGCAAAAATGCAAAGGGGGTAGGCGATGCAACCGCATTGGGATGATCTGAAAGTGTTTCTGGCGGTGGCGCGGGCCGAGAGCCTGTCGGCGGCGGGGCGCATGCTCAAAGTCGATCCGGCCACGGTCGGGCGCAGGATTGCGCGGCTGGAACAGGCGTTGAAAGCGCCGCTCTTTGCAAAGTCGCCTCAGGGTTATGCGCTGACCAATGAAGGCCAGCGGTTGATGACACATGCGGCGCGGGCCGAGCAGGAGATGATGCTGGCCTTTGAGGAGATGCCGGGCCACTCGCGCCAGCTCTCTGGTCAGATACGCGTGGGTGCGCCGGACGGCTGTGCCAATTTCCTGCTGCCGCAGGTCTGCGCGGAGATTGTTGAGCGAAACCCGGACCTTGAGGTGCAGATCATTGCCTTGCCACGGGTCTTTAACCTGTCCAAACGTGAGGCGGATATGGCCGTGGCCGTCAGCGCACCCACCGCCGGGCGTTTGAGCGTTCAGAAGCTCACTGATTACAAATTGCACCTCGTGGCGGCGCGCAAATACCTCCGCGCTTCCGCGCCGATCAAGACTGTGGAGGATCTGCGTCACCACCGGATGATTGGCTATATCCCCGACATGATCTTCGACAAGGAGCTGGATTATCTTGATGAGGCGGGCATCGAGAAGGTGCATCTTGCGTCCAATTCCGTGTCGGTGCAGTTCAACTGGATTAGGCAGGGGGCGGGGCTTGGCTTCGTGCATGATTTCACCATGCCGTTTGATCACCGCTTGGTGAAGGTGCTGGCGAATGAGGTGAGCCTTACGCGCAGTTTCTACCTGATCCGGCATGCCGATGACCGCAGGCTTGAGCGGATGAACCGGTTTGCCGAGGAACTTGGCGAGGGCATCCGCCGCGAGGTGGCCAAGCTGGAGGCTGGCGGCTGAGGCCTGCAACCTTGACAGGTTCCGCCCACGCGGTCACGCTTGGTGCATATATAATAATATAAAGGGGGAGGGGCCGATGTTGGTGCAACAAATCCTGAACGCGAAAAGCGACGCGCGCGTAGTGACCATTGCGCCGGGAACGCTTGTCGCGGATGCGGCGCGTATTCTGGCCGAACGACGGATTGGGGGGCTGATCGTGAGCCGTGATGGTGAGGTGGTCGAGGGCATCTTGTCTGAGCGCGATATCGTAAGATCGCTGGCCGTGCGTGGGGCGACATGCCTGACCGAAACGATCGACGAGATGATGACGCGCAACCCGGTCTGCACCACGCCAAGCGAGAGTTCGGACCGGGTGCTGAGCCAGATGACCGATGGGCGCTTTCGCCATATGCCCGTGGTTGAGGGTGGCAAGCTGGTCGGGATCGTGACCATTGGCGACGTGGTGTCATCGCGGCTGACGGAGCTTTCGATGGAGAAGGACGCGCTTCAGGGTATGATCATGGGGCATTAACTCATGGAGTAGGCGACGCGCCTTTCGACTTGCAATTCCGGGCGGGCTGCGGCCTTCTGAGCATCAGTTTCAACGCGGTGGAGGCATCCTCATGCGCATCGGTCTTTATCCCGGCACGTTCGATCCCATCACACTGGGCCATATCGACATTATCCGCCGTGCCAGCGCGCTGGTGGATCGTTTGGTGATCGGGGTCGCGATCAATCGCGACAAGGGTCCGCTTTTTACCTTGGAAGATCGCGTGGCGATGATCGAGGCGGAATGTGCCAAGTTGAGTGCGCAGACCGGCACCGAGATCGTGGCGCATCCGTTTGAGAACCTGCTGATTGATTGCGCGCAGGATGTGTGTGCGCAAGTGATCGTACGTGGCCTGCGGGCTGTGGCGGATTTTGAGTATGAATTTCAGATGGTTGGCATGAACCGCGCGCTCAATGATTCCGTCGAGACGGTGTTCTTGATGGCCGAGGCGCGGCATCAGGCGATTGCCTCAAAACTGGTTAAAGAGATCGCCCGGCTGGGCGGGGATGTGAGCAAGTTCGTGACGCCTGCGGTGAATACGGCGCTCCAAAAGCGGTTCGGATAAACCCCGCGAGGAATGCCCGCCAAAGGGCCGCAGAACGTGCCGTTCCTGCAAGGGGCAGCTCAGGCAGAAATCCTCAAATGGCGCTCAAAAAGGGCCGCAAGCTCGGTGGCTGGGGTCACCCCTTCAACGATATGACGAACCTCTCCCTCACGGCAGATCAGGACCAACGTCACATGCGGCGTGCCGTAATGTGCAGAGGCTGCGGCACCTTTTGCCGTGCCAATGTCGGCCACACGGTATTGCACGGATGCAGGGTCAAATTGGCGCAGCGCCTTGCGTGTTTGCGCTTGCAATTGCGCGCAAAGGCTACATTGCGGATCGTGGATTTGCAGAACCGTCGGGATGCCGTTGCCTATATCGGTCAGCTGCCCCTCGATAAGTTTTGATTGAAAATCACGGGTCAGCCACACACCACCGCCGACCGCCGCCAATGCGCCCACACCATAAAGGCCCCAAGTGCCCAGCAACTGACGCCGTGTCACGAGGCCCGTTGCGGGGGCCGCTGTTGCTTGGGCGGCGCCGGTGCCTTTGGATCGGACGGATTTTTTGGATTTACGGGGCATTTCAAACGCTTTTGGTTTCGGGTGTGCCCAACGTAGCGATGAAACCTGTGCGCGCCAGATACAGCGGGGTCACGCAGCCTCACACTTGCGTGATTTAGCACCGCTGATATTGCGCATATCTCAGCGCCAGAAGGCCAGCCACTCGATCAGCTCGGTTATTTTGAAGCCCAGAAAAAGCGTCGCCGTCCAATCGTTGAACCACCAGTCCAGCCCAAAGGCGAGAAAGATAAGACCTGCGAGCCAGGCCGCGATCGTGTTGGTCATGGTCCGGCCTCCGGGCGTGTCACTCTTGCGGGGCCGTCTGTCGCAAAACGGCCGCCCAACGGAATATGCCCGAGGCGGCCGTATCGCGCAAGTTTTTGCCGTTTGGATTAGCGGCCCAAACGCCCCATCAGCGCGGCAAGGTCCGCCATGCGCACCGAGAAGCCCCATTCATTGTCATACCATGCCAGCACCCGCACCAATGTGCCGCCCACGACCCGTGTCTGGGCCGGGGCGAAGATGCTGCTTTCTTCGGTATGGTTGAAGTCAATGCTCACTTTTGGCTCATCGTCATAGCCCAAAATGCCCTTGAGCGGCCCGCTTGCTGCCTCGGCCACCAGCGCGTTGACCTCTGCCTCGGTCACGGATTTGGAGGCGAGGAAGGTCAGATCGACCGCCGACACGTTCGGTGTGGGCACGCGGATGGCTGATCCGTCCAGCTTGCCTTTGAGTGCGGGCAGAACCTCGCCCAGTGCTTTGGCCGCACCCGTGGAGGTGGGGATCATGCTCATCGCCGCGGCGCGCGCGCGGTAGAGGTCCTTGTGACGGCGGTCCAGCGTGGGCTGATCGCCGGTATAGGCGTGGATCGTGGTCATGATGCCGCTCTCGATGCCGATGCCCTCATGCAGGACCTTGGCCAGCGGGGCGAGGCAATTTGTGGTGCAGGAGCCGTTTGAGATCATCCGCTCGGAGGCCAGAAGCTCTTCGTGGTTCACGCCCATCACCACGGTGCGGTCCACGTTCTTGCCGGGGGCCGAGAGCAAAACCTTACCCGCGCCCTGGTCCAGATGCGCCTTTGCCTTCGCGCCGTCGTTGAATTGGCCTGTGCATTCCAGCACAACATCGACGCCCGACCAGTCCAGCTCGGACATCTCATAGGTGGAGAACATCCTTATCGGGCCACGGCCCAGATCCATCGTGCCATCGCCCAGTGTGATCTCATTGGCAAAGCGGCCATGCACGCTGTCGTATTTGATCAGGTGTGCTGCGGTCTCCAGCGGGCCTGTGGCGTTGACCTTCACGACCTCGATATCGTCGCGCGCGCTTTGGGCGATATGGGCGAGGGTGCAGCGGCCAATGCGGCCAAATCCGTTGATGCCAACCTTGACGGTCATGGGGATGTCTCCTTTGGTGTTGGGCTTGCTATAAAGCGCGGGCCGCGAGGCGGAAAGGCGAAAAGGTGCAGGTTTTGTGGTGGTAGCGGTAACCGTTATCGATAAAGGCGCACGGCGCTGCTAGGTTCGGGGCGTGATGGGGCGATTTAGGGAGAAGCCAAGGATGAATCTATCGCAAAAGGTTCGGGCGTTTGTCGGTGCGGCAGAGGCATCTTATGCGGCGCGTGTGACGGACCCGGAGGGGATGCGCTCCACGCGGGAAATTTTCGCGCGCTTGGGGCAGGGGGCGCTGATTCCTGACGAGAATGTGCAGCCCGAGCGCTTTGCGGTCTGTGATTGGCTGGGTAAGGTGACGGTGCCGGCAGGGGATTTGGACGATGTGCTTAGGGCCTTTCGGGCGCTTGAGACGCATCTGCGCTGGTATAGGCGCGATTGTGCGGCCTCAAGGGCGCTGCCGGGGTTCGCCGACGCCCATGCCAATGCGATGGTGGTGGGGCGCGGTGGGTTGGTGCCGCATGACCGCGTGACGCTGGGCCTGTCTCTGATCGCGCCCGGCACGCGCTATCCTGATCACGATCATCCGCCGGAGGAGACGTATCTCAGCCTCAGCGACGGGGAGTTCTTCCATGGCGAGAGCGACTGGTTCACGCCCGGCGTGGGCGGCACGTTCCATAACACGCCGGGGATGCTGCATGCTATGCGCTCGGGCAAAGGGCCGCTTTGCGCGATATGGGCTTTGCAGAGCTGAGCGGGTCTCCTCGCGTGTCGCGCGAAGAGACCCGATAAGGCGCGTAGAGTGCCGCCCCTCAGAGCAGGGATTTCACCTTGGCCGCCACGGCGTCCGCCGTGATCCCGAACTTCTCATAGAGCGTTCCTGCGGGCGCGGATGCGCCGAAGCTGTCCATCCCGACAAAGCCCGCCTTCGCCTCGCGGCCACGCTCGCCCAGAAGCCATGCGTCCCAGCCTTGGCGCACCGCCGCCTCGACACCCACGCGCACGGGCCCTGCGGGCAACACGCGCTTGCGGTAGGCGTCATCTTGTTCGGCAAAAAGCTCCATACACGGCATGGAGACCACCCGCGTGCCGATCCCTTCGGCCTGAAGGGCATCTCGCGCAGCCATGGCAATCTCGACCTCCGATCCGGTGGCCATAATGATGGCCTGCCGTTTGCCAATCGCATCGGCGAGGACATATGCGCCCTGCGCTGTGAGGTTTTTCGTCTTATGCTCGCGCCGCAGCGTGGGCAGGTTCTGGCGCGTGAGCGACAGGACCGAGGGCGTCTCCTTGGTGCTGAGGGCGAGCTCCCACGCCTCCGCCGTCTCGACCGTGTCACAGGGGCGGAAGACCCATGTGTTGGGCGTGGCGCGCGAAATCGCCAGATGCTCGATCGGTTGGTGGGTCGGGCCATCCTCGCCCAGACCGATGCTGTCATGGGTCATCACGAACACCGTCGGTACGCGCATCAGCGCAGCAAGGCGCATCGCGGGGCGGGCGTAATCCGTGAAGCACATGAACGTGCCGCCGTAAGGGCGGATGCCGCCATGCAGGACCATACCATTCATCGCGGCGGCCATGCCATGCTCGCGGATGCCCCAATAGACGTAGCGGCCCTTGCGGTTATCAATATCGAACACGCCCAGATCGGCGGTTTTGGTGTTGTTGGACCCGGTGAGATCGGCCGAGCCGCCCACGGTTTCGGGCAGGATCGGGTTCACGACCTCAAGCACCATCTCGCTCGATTTGCGGGTGGCCACTTTGGGGCCTTCCTCGCTGATCTGCTTTTTCAGGGCGCGGATGCGGGCGGTGAGAGATTTGGGAACGTCACGGGCGAAGATGCGGGTGATTTCCTCTTGGCGGCGGGCGGAGGTCTCGGCCAACCGTGCCTCCCATGCGCCGCGCGCCGCGGCACCGCGCGCACCGATAGCTTCCCATGCGGATTTGATGTCGGCAGGGACCTCGAAAGGCCCGGTGGTCCAGCCATAGGCGGCCTTGGCTGCGGCCATTTGGGCATCATCCGTCAGCGCGCCGTGGCCTTTTGACGTGTCTTGGGCCGCATGACCGAGGGCGATATGTGTCTCGCAGGCAATCATCGTGGGCTGGCTGGATGCCTTTGCCGCCGTGAGGGCCGCGTCAATCGCCTGCGGGTCATGTCCGTCGATCTCGATCACCTCCCATCCGGCGGCGCGGAAGCGTCCGGGCTGATCGGTACGGTCTGAGAGGCTCACGGGGCCGTCGATCGTGATGTTGTTATTGTCCCACAGAACAATGAGCTTTGAGAGCTGGTGCCGCCCGGCCAGCGTGATCGCCTCTTGGCTCACGCCCTCCATCAAGCACCCGTCGCCCGCGATCACATAGGTGTGGTGATCCATCAGCTTCGCGCCATAACGCGCGCGCAGGATTTCTTCGGCCATGGCAAAGCCCACAGCGTTCGAGATGCCTTGACCCAGAGGCCCGGTGGTGGTCTCGATGCCGGTCGCATGGCCATATTCGGGGTGGCCTGCGGTGATCGCGCCCCATTGGCGGAAATTCTTGACCTGCTTCAGCGTCATGTCGGCATAGCCCGTCAGGTGCAGCAACGAATAAAGCAGCATGGAGCCATGGCCCGCGCTGAGGATAAACCGATCCCGGTCGGGCCAGTTGGGGGCGGAGGCGTCAAACTTGAGGTGCTTTTCATAAAGCACGGTCGCCACATCGGCCATGCCCATCGGCATGCCGGAATGGCCCGAATTGGCGGCGTGGACAGCATCCAGCGTCAGCGCGCGGATCGCGGCAGCCTTCTTCCAGTGCTGGGGGTGTGCGGAGCGCAGGGCGTCGATATCCACGGGCGAAAATCCTCTTATAGGGGGTAGCGTTGGCGCAGTGCATATCAGGCGCGGGCCAAAGATCAAGCGCCGGGGCGGGCTCAAAATGGCTGGCAGGGGCCGTGTGCCGCTGAGGGGGGCGCAATTTTGGGTTTCATTGGGTAGACTTGGCTCAATAAGGTCGCCGGGCGATTCGCCACGGGGCCGGGGCAATGGAAGTGAGGACCTTTGTGGATGAGCAATATCGAAGGATTGCAAAGCCGGATCATGGCGGCACTGGACCAGATCGGGCAGGGCATTGACGGACTCAACGCAGGCGACGGTGACACAGACACGCTGCGCAAAGAGCTTGCGGATGAAAAACTTGCCAATGCGCAGCTTGAAGAGCGTGTGAAGGCGCTCAAGACCAAACTGGATGCGGCCGAAGCTGCGCAGGCCGAGACAGGCTCGGCGGCTGAAGAGCGCAGCGCGGGTCTGCGCAAGCTCGATTCTGAGCTTCAGGCCCTGCGCCTTGCCAACAAGCATCTGCGCGAGAATAACGACGCCCTGCGCGCGGCAAATACCGAAGGCGTGGTGGAGCCGCACTTGATCAATAAGGCGATGATGGCCGAGTTGGAGGGGCTGCGCGCGGTGCGCGCATCGGATCGCGCCGAGATGGACGCGGTGCTTGCTGAGCTTGACGCGCTGGTGGCGTCTGCGGGCGATGGCTCGAAAATGGAGGATGTGTGATGCCGGAGGTTGATATCCAAATCGGGGGCCGGACATTTCAGGTCAGCTGCCAGCCTGGGGAGGAGCATTACCTGCACTCCGCCGCGAAAATGCTCGATGATGAGGCCGCCGTTCTGGCCACGCAGACGGGGCGCATCCCCGAGGCGCGGATGCTTCTGATGGCGGGCTTGATGCTGGCCGACAAGACCGCCGGGATGCAGGACAAGCTGCGCGAGGCGGAGGATAAGATGGCCGAAAAAGAGGCCGAGCTTGCCCAGATGCGCAACGCGCCCACGCCCGCGCCGGAACGGATCGAAGTGCCCGTGGTGCCCGGCGATGTGACCGACGCATTGGCCGAGATCGCGGCGCGCACCGAGGCGCTGGCCGAGCAGGTTGCGGCCAAACGCGCAGATTAAGCGGGATGCGAGAGGTGAGAAGGGCCGGGGGTAGTCTCCGGCCCTTTTGCTGAGCTGGCTCATCCGTTGGAAAAAGGCAAGAACAATGCCCGAACATTCCCTTTTCAACGCCGCCGCGCCGCGCTACCTTGGGCCCCATGAGCAGTTTTGACGAATCCGACGCCTTTGAGGGCGCATCGCTGGCCGCGCGCGCAATGGCCGCCCGGCCCGCGCCCTACCTTGACGGTCTGAACCCCGAACAGCGGCTCGCGGTGGAGACGATGGATGGCCCGGTCCTGATGCTGGCGGGGGCGGGGACAGGCAAGACCAAGGCGCTGACCACGCGGATCGTGCATTTGCTGAACACCGGGCGCGCGCAGCCAAATGAAGTGCTGGCCGTCACCTTCACCAACAAGGCCGCACGCGAGATGAAAAACCGCGTGGGCGGGCTTTTAGGGGAGCGGGTGGAGGGGATGCCGTGGCTCGGCACGTTCCATTCGATCTGCGTCAAGCTGCTGCGCCGTCATGCAGAGTTGATTTGTGTGGATGGGCTTGCAAACGAAGCTCAGACGACTTCGGACCCTAACCGCGACGTGCTGGAGGATCCTGCACCGGGTCCCTACGATCAGGGCCCGGTGCCGCAACCACCTGCCCCTCGGGTGACGATGACGCAGTCTTCTGAAATTTGCCTCAAGTCGAATTTCACCATTCTCGACACCGATGATCAACTGCGCCTGCTCAAACAACTGATCCGTGCTGAGGGGATTGATGACAAGCGCTGGCCCGCGCGGATGCTGGCGGGGATCATTGATCATTGGAAAAACCGTGCTTGGGGCCCCGATGCTATCCCCGCCGCCGAGGCTGGGGCCTATGATGGCAAGGGCCCTGCGATCTATGCGCAATACCAGAGGCGGCTCATTGAACTGAACGCGGTCGATTTCGGCGATCTGCTGATGCATGTGGTCACGATTTTTCAGACCCACCCGAATATTTTGCAGCGCTACCAACGCTGGTTCAAATACATCCTCGTGGACGAATACCAGGATACCAACGTCGCGCAATATCTCTGGCTGCGGCTTCTGGCGGGCGGCCACAAGAACATCTGCTGCGTGGGCGATGATGATCAGTCGATCTATGGCTGGCGCGGGGCCGAAGTGGGTAATATTCTGCGGTTTGAAAAGGATTTTCCCGGCGCGCATGTGGTCCGGCTGGAACAGAATTACCGTTCCACGCCGCATATCCTCGCCGCCGCCTCCGGCGTGATTGCGGGCAATAAGGGGCGGCTGGGCAAGGAGCTTTGGACCGAGGCGACCGAGGGTGAGAAGGTCCGTCTGATCGGCCATTGGGACGGCGATGAGGAGGCCCGCTGGATCGGCGAGGAGATCGAGGCCATGCAGCGTGGCACGCGCGGGCGCGACGCGCTGGGCCTTGATAGCATGGCCATCCTCGTGCGCGCCAGCCACCAGATGCGCGCCTTTGAGGATCGGTTCCTCACCATCGGTCTGCCCTACCGCGTCATTGGCGGCCCGCGCTTTTACGAGCGTTTGGAGATCCGCGATGCGATGGCCTATTTCCGCATCACCACCAGCCCCACCGATGATCTGGCGTTTGAGCGGATCGTGAACACGCCCAAACGCGGGCTTGGCGACAAGGCACAGCAAACCATCCAGCGCATCGCGCGCGAGAACGGCACGAGCCTTTTGCAAGGCGCGCATATTGCCGTTGAAACAGGCGCGATCAAGGGCAAGGGCGCCACCGAGTTGGGCCGCCTGATCGACGGGCTCACCCGCTGGGCCCGCATGGCGGGAAGCGCGGATCTGAGCCACATGGAATTGGCCGAGATCATCCTGGATGAGAGCGGCTATACCGAGATGTGGCAAAACGACAAAACGCCCGAAGCGCCGGGGCGGCTGGAGAACCTCAAGGAACTGGTCAAGGCGCTTGAAGCGTTTGAAAACCTCACCGGGTTTTTGGAGCATGTCAGCCTGATCATGGATAACGAGGCTGGCGAAGATGGCGAGAAAGTCTCGATCATGACGCTCCACGCCGCCAAGGGGCTGGAGTTTCCGGCGGTGTTTTTGCCCGGCTGGGAGGACGGGTTGTTCCCCTCACAACGCTCGATGGACGAAAGCGGCACCAAGGGCGTCGAAGAAGAGCGCAGGCTGGCCTATGTTGGCATCACCCGCGCCGAGGAGGTCTGCACGATTTCGTTTGCGGGCAACCGGCGCGTCTTTGGCCAATGGCAATCCAGCCTGCCCTCGCGCTTTATCGACGAGTTGCCTGAGGCCCATGTGGAGGTGCTGACGCCACCCGGCCTTTATGGCGGCGGCTTCGGTGCTGCGGGTATGGAAAGCACGATCGACGCACGCGTGGCGGATGCGGATGTCTACAATTCCCCCGGTTGGCGGCGGATGCAGGCCCGCGCGAGCCAGCGCCCAACGGCCGAGCCCTCCGAAACCCGCCACGCGGTGATCGACATGAACGCGGTCAGCACCCACACGGTCGGAGAACGCGTGTTCCACGATAAATTCGGCTATGGCGAGGTGATGGCGATTGAGGGCGACAAACTTGAGATCGCTTTCGAGAAGGCCGGGCTGAAAAAAGTCGTGGCGCGCTTTATCGTGGGCGCTGAGGATGTGCCGTTTTAGAGTTCCCCCCGGAAATAAAACGCGCACAGCTTCTTCTTGGCAAAAATACTCCCCCGCCGGAGGCGTTCAGGATTTGCCTCATGCGACGCGATCAGGGCTTGCGCGGGCGCGCGGCTTTGCGCAAGATTCTGTTCTATGGAGGGTGTGACACCCTTCTGAAGTGCGGGAGGGGAAAATGGATGTCATGCAAATCCTGAATGGTCTGGAAAGCAGCCGTTTGAGCGGGCCAGACGCGCAGGCAGCTGCCCGGCGTGGGTTTTTGGAATGGGCGCTCTTGCAGCCCGGATTTGCCACGCCAGAAGCAGCCCGCGCGGCGTTTGATCTTGGCGCAGGGCTGGACATGCGCAGTCCGGCCTCTGTGCAGTTTTTGGCCTTTCTGGAGCAGGCCGCGCGGCCATGTATGGGCGTGCGCGGGCGCAGAAAGCGGACGCACAGGGTGCATTGAGACGCAGGCCTGCGCGTCCAATGACTTATGCCAGAGCCTTGCGCAAATAAGCCACAAGAGCGGCGATTTCCTCAGCGCGCGGCCTCTGCCCGGTAAAGCCTTGCACATACCCTTCGACCCGTCTGAGACGCTCTTCCAGAGGCTCGCTGAGGTCGAGCGCGTAGTATCCGATCTGCTGGTAATAGAGGATGCGCGCGCGGACATCTGCATCTGCGGCACTATGGCCGTGCCGGGCAAACATGGCGGTGATTGCCGCGACCCGCGCGCGGTCGTTGCGGTCGATCACCCGGCGGACCGAGCCATCGCGTCGCGCCCATTCGCGCACCGCGAAATCCAGCTTATGATTGAAAAGCCGAGGGTCCACGAAGGCCCGAAATAGATTGCACACGGCCTCCGTAATGGTGCGTGCGGGCAGGGCGGCATGGTGCTGCACGATGCCGGTATTGCCGTCCTCCCAAGCCCTTAGAAGCGCCTCCAGCAGGTCTTTGCGGCTTTTGAAATACCAATAAAACGATGAGCGTGACACGCCTAACCGCTCGCCCAGCCCCGTGATTTTTAAATGCGCCACGCCGTCTGAGATCAGGATATCCATGGCCACGTTCAGCCAATCCTCGCGGGTGGCTTTGATATTGCCCTGCGGGGGCTTGGCGGCGGTCTTTGTCACAATTGGGACCTCTCGGGCGTCTATCGGGCTGGCTCAGCTTTCGGGCTATGGGCCCGTCGAAATGCTGCGTGAGCTGTGTCAGTTCGCGGTAGGATTGCACATCGCCCGGACGCCGCCCGCGTTTGAGATTGGTGGTGTGAGGGGCGCCAATGCCCTGTTGAAAGGCGAGAGTGCCGAGTTTGAGGGTGAAGTCGCGATCATGTGCGCCTGCGCGACACTGGAGGGCGCGGGGGTGGTTTTCAGGGCAGCCCCCATAATCTCGCGCCCGCTGCGCGAAACATGCCGCACCTCGGGCAACAGGATTTGATACAGAGCCGCTCCCACACATCAAGCGCGGTGTCTGCTTGCTTGGTGGTGCGCCCTCTGCGTCTTATTGTGCTGCTCATCCACGCATCGCCTTGCCCGAAGGGTCGTAAGGCGAGGGGGCGATGATGCGGGCGGGGCGTTCTTGGCCTACGACATGCACGGTCAGCTCGGTTCCCGGCGTGGCTATATCTGCATTGACCAACGCCATGGCCAGCGATTTTTGCACGCTGTGCCCGTAGCCGCCCGAGGTGACGAAGCCCACGCGTTTGCCGTCCTGCCAAATGGGCTCGAACCCGCTGGCGTCGGCATCATCCGCGTCGATTTCCAGTGTGACTTGCACCTGCGCAGGGCCTTTCCCGTCCCGTTCGGCCATGGCCGCCTCGCGCCCGATGAAGCTGGGTTTTTGCCAGTCGATCCAGCGGTCCATGCCGGTCATGGCGGCCGTGTAGCCTTGGGTGAATTCCGCCGACCAAATGCCGAAGGACTTCTCTAACCGAAGCGACAGGAGCGCGTTGAACCCGTATTCCCTCAGTCCCAGATCCGCGCCCGCCGCCATCAGGATGCGGCGCAGGGCGATGTGATCGCCGTAGCGGCAGTGAAGCTCATAGCCCAACTCTCCGCAGACGCTGAGTCTGCCAATTTTGCAGCGGATCAGGCCAATATCGAAGTCGCCGCACCCCATGAAGGGCAGGGATCGGATGTCGCCATCGGTAAGGGTCTCGATGACTTTGAGCGCGTTGGGGCCAGAAAGGGAGAAGCCTGTCACCTCCTCGCCAAGGTCGCGGACGCGCGCGCCCGCGTCCATGTGATCATCAAACCAACGCATGTGCCACGCGCGCAGATAATAGCTGCCCATGATCCAATAAACGTCATGGCCAGACGCATCCGCGCCCCAGTTAAACACTGTCAGGTCGCCCTTGAGCCGCCCGTCATGGCCGAGCATGGGGGCAAGCCGCGCACGGCCCGGTTTGGGCAGTTTCGAGGCCATCATCTTGTCAAGCCACAGAGCGGCGTTTGGCCCTGACACCTCGAACCGCGAAAAGCCTGTGATGTCCAGAAGGCCCACGTTTTCGCGCACATTGCGGCACTCTGCGCCCACGATATCATGTGCGTTGGAGCGGCGCAGGGTGGGGGTTTCGAGAAAGCCCGGCTCGGCGAAATAGAGCGGCACTTCGAGATCCCAGCTGGCCCCCCATTGGCAGCCTGCGGCGGTCATCGCGTCATGGGCAGGGGCCATTTTGAGCGGGCGGCCTGCGGGCAATTGCTCGTTCGGGTAGGTCATCACGAAGCGGCGGGAATAGAATTGGCCGGTGGTCTGGCGAATAAATTCTTTGTTTGCCGCAAAATCGCCGTAGCGGGCGACATCCATGCCGTAGACATCCTCCTGCGGCTCGCCCTCGATGATCCATTCGGCCAGCGCCTTGCCCACGCCGCCGCCCTGCAAAAAGCCCGCCATGACCGCACAGGCGCACCAATAGCCGCGTTTGCCCGGCACCGGGCCGACCAGCGGATTGCCATCGGGCGAGAAGGTGAACGCGCCGTTGACCCATGTCTTGACGCCCGCGTGTTGCAGCGCGGGGTAACGCTCAAACCCCATGGTAAGCTCGCGCTCGATCCGGTCAGTGTCTTCTTGCTGAAGCTCAAACCCGTATTCCCACGGCGCGCCGTCCATCATCCAATGCTGGTGATCGACCTCGTAAATCCCGAGGAGCAGGCCATTTTGATCCTGCCTCATATAGGTGAAGCCTTCGAGATCAACGACGAGGGGCATCTCCTTTTCAAGCGCCTCCACCTCGGGCATGCTCTCGGTGATCAGGTAATGGTGGTTGAGCGGTGACACGGGCAGTTCAACCCCCGCCATGCGGCCCACCTGCTTGGCCCAGAGGCCCGCGGCGTTGACCACATGTTCGCACGAAATCATGCCCTTTTCCGTCTCCACGTCCCAGCCCTCAGACGTCTGGGTGAGCGACAGAACCCGGTTATGCTCAATCACTTCCGCGCCGCGCTTCTTGGCGGCCCCCGCATAGGCATGGACGGTGCCCGTGGTGTCGATATAGCCCTCGCGGTCGGCCCACATGCCACCCAGGATGCCGTCTGTGCTGAGGATTGGGCAGGCCTCCTTGGCTTCTTCGGGGGTGATCAGGCGCACATCGTCGATGCCAATGGATTGAAACACCCGGTAGGCCGATTGCAGCCAGTCCCAACGATCAGGCGTCCCTGCGAGGGTCATGCCGCCAGTCATGTGCATGCCCACGGATTGGCCGGACTCCGCCTCAATTTCGCTCAGCAAATCGATGGTATAGCCTTGAAGGGCTGCGATATTCGGGTCGGCATTGAGCGCGTGAAACCCGCCCGCCGCGTGCCAGCTTGACCCTGCGGTCAGCACCGAGCGCTCAATCAGCGCCACATCGGTCCAGCCCATTTTGGCCAGATGATAGAGCACGGATGCGCCGACAACGCCGCCCCCGATCACGACGACACGGTAATGCGATTTCATGGCTCTCTCCCGTCTGTGGACACCGATTCTGACGAGAATACTAGACAGGTGTGTCCAGACCGGGAAGAGTGAAAAATCGACCACCCTAACGTGGGCATTCATGGTCGCACAGCGTGGCGCGTCGCGCTATGGTGAGGGCTGATGAAAACAATGGAAGAGCGGATATGATCAGTCTGGATACGTTTGGCGATTTGGCGACGGTTGAGACAGGGGCGTTTGCACCCAAGCCCACCACCCTCACCGAGGGGCAGGAAGAGGCGGCTGTGGGCCTGTGGTCCTCCCCGGATGGGCGGGTGAATATCGGCGTGTGGGAATGCACGCCGGGCCGTTTTACCGGCGACCGCACCAAGGGTGGCGAGTATTGCCATATCATTTCGGGCACCGCGACAGTGACCAATTCTGACGGCTCAGGCAGCCGCGACATTGGCCCCGGCGATCTTCTGGTGCTGCCGCAGGGGTGGACCGGGGAATGGGTGCTGCATTCGCATATGCGCAAGCTCTACGTGATCACCTCGCTGCCTGAGTGAGACAGGCCGTGAGACATGACGTCGGACGGGGCGCGCGCATAGTCTCTGCACTGGCGGTGGCCCTTTGTGCCGCCGGTCCGGGCATGGCGCAGGACCGGGTGTCAATCCTTCTGGGCTCGCACCACGTCAATGCCAGCTTTGACTTCGAGGAGATCAATCCGGGCGCGTTCCTGACATGGGAGGGTGACCAGGTTGATTGGACCGTCGGCGGGTTTCGCAACAGCTATGGCGGGGCCTCGGCGGCGGTGATGCTGGGCATGCCCGTGTATGAGCGCGGCCCGGCGCAGATCGCGCTGACCGCCGGGCTTGCGGTCTATCCCGGTGACGGGCGGCGCTTTGCGGTGCGCGCGGGTGATGTGGTGCCGTTGGGCGGTATCCGCGCGCGCTATGGCAACGCGTTCGTGCAGGTGTTTCCGAGCGACGGGAATACCACGGATGCAATCGTCAGCTTTGGCCTGACGTTTTCCCTGACGGACGCGGCAGAATAGGGGCAGAGTTGGAGGCGGTGTTTTGGTAGGCCCGGCAGGACTTGAACCCGCAACCAAAGCGTTATGAGCGCTCTGCTCTAACCAGTTGAGCTACAGGCCCGCCTGATCCCGTTGCTAGGACGGCACGAGGGCGGCGTCAAGGCTTTCGCGATTGCGCGGGGGGCGGGGATGGTCTAACCCCATGCGCGAAGCCGGGGGTGTGCGATATGAGCGAGAAAACAACCAAGATCACCTATGCAGATGCGGGTGTGGATATCGATGCGGGCAATGCTCTGGTCGATCGGATCAAGCCTGCGGCCAAGCGCACGAACCGCTCGGGCGTTATGTCGGGCCTTGGCGGGTTTGGGGCGCTGTTTGACCTCAAGGATGCGGGATTTACGGACCCGGTTCTGGTGGCGGCCACCGATGGGGTGGGCACCAAGCTGCGCATTGCGATTGATACGGGCCATGTGGATGGGGTTGGTATTGATCTGGTGGCGATGTGCGTCAATGATCTGGTGTGTCAGGGTGCGGAGCCTTTGTTTTTCCTTGACTATTTCGCCACAGGCAAGCTGGAGATGAATGTGGCCGCCCGCGTGATTGAAGGCATCGCGGAGGGCTGTGTGCGCTCGGGCTGTGCCCTGATCGGCGGTGAGACGGCGGAGATGCCGGGCATGTATCCGGCGGGGGATTTCGATTTGGCCGGGTTCGCCGTGGGCGCGATGGAGCGTGGGGCGGCCTTGCCCGAGGGCGTCGTCGAGGGCGATGTGCTTTTGGGTCTGGCCTCGGACGGGGTCCATTCCAACGGATATTCTCTGGTGCGCAAATTGGTGGAATTGTCCGGCCTTGGCTGGGATGCGGAGTGCCCTTGGGGCGCGGGCTCTCTCGGTGCGGCATTGCTTACCCCCACGCGGCTTTACGTGCAGCCCGCTCTGGAGGCGGTGCGCGCAGGGGGCGTGCATGCGCTGGCCCATATCACTGGGGGCGGTTTGACTGAGAACCTGCCGCGCGTCTTGCCCGAGGGCTTGGGCGCCGAGATTGATCTGGACGCATGGCAGCTTCCGGGTGTCTTTGCGTGGCTGGGTCAGACCGGCGGCATGGACGAGGCGGAGATGCTCAAGACCTTCAACTGCGGCATTGGCATGATCCTCAGCGTTGAGGCGAGCCGCGCCGATGCTCTTGCAGCGCTTCTGGAGGCATCAGGCGAGACGGTCTGCCGGATGGGTCATGTGAGCGCGGGCGCAGGCGTGCGGTATACCGGCACGCTCAGCTAAGGTGGCCAAACGGGTTGCGATACTCCTGTCGGGGGGCGGGTCGAACATGGTTGCGCTGGCGCGCTCCATGGAGGGCGATCACCCGGCGCGGCCTTGTTTGGTGATGGCCAATAGCGCGCAGGCCGGTGGCCTAAAACGCGCCGCCGACATGGGCATTGAGACGGATTTTGTCGATCACAGGCCCTTTGAGGGTGACCGGGCCGCGTTCGAGGATGCGCTTCATGCGCGGCTGATGCGGGCAGCGCCCGATATTGTCTGCCTCGCGGGCTTCATGCGGGTGCTGACCGAAGGGTTCGTTGCGCGCTGGCAGGGGCGTATGATCAATATCCACCCATCATTATTGCCGAAATACCGAGGTCTCAACACCCATGCGCGGGCGCTGGAGGCAGGCGACGGGGAGGCTGGATGCACCGTGCATGAGGTGACGCCGGCCCTTGATGACGGGCCGATCTTGGGGCAGGCGCGGGTGCCAGTGCTGCAAGGCGATACGCCTCAGGATTTGGCCGCACGGGTGCTTGCCGCGGAACACGCGCTTTACCCGGCGGTGCTGCGGCGCTTTGCGGCGGGGGACCGGCGTCCGGTTTGGATGCCTGAGGCCGACTGAGCGCCGGGGCAGGGGCCGGGCCTGCGCAATTCCCTTTCTACAAAAACTGCCCTATACACGCCGAAATCCACACCGACCTCTGGTGGCCATCCGTGCCCGACTTACGAGAAGCGAACCCTCATGATCACAGTGACCACAACCGACGCGCTGGCCGATTTCTGCGCCCGAGCGGCTCAGCATCCTTATGTGACGGTTGATACAGAATTCCTGCGCGAGCGCACGTATTACTCCAAACTTTGCCTCGTGCAGCTTGCCTATCCGGGTGAGGGCGAAGAGACGGCGGTCTTGGTTGATCCCTTGGCGCAAGGCCTGTCGCTGGAGCCGCTCTATGATCTTTTCCGGGACGAGGGCGTGGTCAAAGTGTTCCACGCCGCGCGCCAAGACCTTGAGATTTTCTTTGTGGATGAGGGTGTTATCCCAACCCCGCTTTTTGACAGCCAAGTGGCGGCCATGGTCTGTGGCTTTGGGGAGCAGGTGGGATATGAGACGCTTGTGCGCAAGATCGCCAAGGCGTCTTTGGATAAATCGAGCCGCTTCACGGACTGGTCGCGGCGGCCTTTGTCGGACGCGCAAAAGACCTATGCGCTGGCGGATGTCACCCATCTGCGGGTGATCTATGAGTATCTGGCGCGGGAGCTGGCCAAGGGCGGGCGTGACAAATGGGTGGCCGAGGAGATGGCCGTGCTCAACGACCCCGAAACTTATGTCACCCACCCTGATGACGCATGGAAGCGGATCAAGACGCGCAACACCTCGCCCAAGTTTCTCGCCATCGTGCGGGAGCTTGCGAAGTTTCGGGAGGCCCATGCGCAGGGCAAGGATATCCCGCGCAACCGGGTGTTGAAGGATGACGCTTTGGTGGAGCTTGCCGCTACGAAACCGAAAAACCTGCAAGATTTGGGGGCGTCGCGGCTTTTGCTGCGCGAGGCGCGTAAGGGCGAGATTGCGGATGGTATCTTGGCCGCGGTGGCCGCTGGTGTGGCCGTGCGCCCTGAGGATTTCCCGAAGGTGGATGGGACGCGCGACAAGTTACAGGTGAACCCGGCTGTCGCCGATCTTTTGCGCGTGCTGCTCAAAGGCGTGGCAGAGCGTGAGGGGGTGGCCTCAAAACTGATCGCCACCGCGTCTGACCTTGATGCCATCGCGGGAGGTTTGCGCGATGTGGATGCCCTGAGCGGGTGGCGGCGCGAGGTCTTTGGGGATGAGGCGCTACGTCTCTGTGAGGGGCGAATCGCCCTGCGCGTGAATGGTGCACATATCGAGACGATCGCGGTCTGAAGCGTTTCGCGAAACGCACCCGCGGCCTCTGTCTGCCGCGCGCCTTACGTGAAAGCCTCAGCTTTATGGCAAAACGTTTTGGTTTAGCGCGCTCGCGCCGTCTGGGAGTTGGTGGCGCCGATCACGCGGACTGATTGCACCCCGGCCAGCGTCTGTGTGCTGAGAAAATCAGCGGCCGATACACGGCGCGTTTGCTCCGGGCCCTGCCGGCGGTCGGTGGGTTGCAGCGCTTCCAACCGGTAGGTCAGCACACCGTCCACAGGATTGCCGTCATTTTCCGGCATGAGCCGCACGTCATACGCGCCTTGGCGCAGGGAGATACCTGTCGCCTTGATGATTGATCCGCCAGATGCAGGCTCAACCGAGACGGACGAGACCGCATAGATCGCAGTGCCCTCATAGACTTCCTCACCTGAATTGCGCCGGAAGATGCTTGCGCGGCGTTCCGGGATGAGGGGGTTTGTCGTGGCGTCGGCTGCGATCCCGGCCTCTCGGCTAGCGCGGCGTTCTGCGGCCCGCTCTCCCGAGAACCATGTGGCGGGGTTCGCCGCTGAATCCCGAAAGCCCGAGCAGCCCGTGAGGCCCATGGCCGCAACCAGAGTGAGGATCATCGTTTTGCGCATGCCGGGCCCCTTGCCGCTGATCTTGGCGTTGGCTTTGGTTCTACATCCAAGGGGGGTGCAGGTGCAAGGCGGCGTGCGCGGGGCTGGACCTTTTGGGCGCCGGAGCCTACCTGAAGAGGGGAAATTATCGTGATGGAGGCCGATATGGCGCAGCCTGCCTTTGAAGAGCTTGTCGAGGATTTTGAGTTCCTTGACGATTGGGAAGATCGGTATCGTCATGTGATCGAGCAGGGCAAGGCGATGGCGCCTTTGGACGAGGCGCTGAAAGTGCCCGCGACCAAGGTGGATGGCTGCGCAAGCCAGGTCTGGCTGCATCCATCAATAGAGGATGGCGTGTTCACCTTCGAGGGGGAGAGCGATGCGATGATCGTGCGGGGCCTGATTGCGGTGTTGAAGGCGCTCTATAACGATTTGCCTGTGGCCGATGTGGCGGTTGTGGATGCGGGCGGTGAGCTGGCGCGGCTGGGTCTCAACGATCATTTGTCCGCGCAACGCTCAAACGGGCTGCGTGCCATGATCGAGCGTATTCGCGAGGTTGCGGCGGCAGGTTGAGGGGCCAGCCCCTCACGATGAAATCCTTTTGGGATTACATCGCTCACCCCGGGATATTTTTGGCAAAAAGAAGACTGTAGATCAGGCGGAGGCGAGGGCGGTCTGCAGATCGCCGTAGCCAGTGAAGCGGTATTCATAGGCGAGGCTGAGGCGCGCGGCGCAGTCTTCGGCTTTCGCCCGCAGGGCGGCATCATCGGTCTGGGCTTGATAGACCAGTTTGGTGTAGTTGCCGAAATACATCTCTCGAAGCTCAGGGTGTTTGTCGAGGCCCATGGGGCGCCAGACGAAGGCGTCGAATTGTTTGACCAGAAAATCGGTAAGGTAGAAGGCGCTGATCTCATCCTCATGGGCGGCGAAGGCGGCGTTGCCCTCAAAAAAGCTGTAGCAATGGGGGCCTTGGATCATCTCTACGCCCATCTCGGCGCAGGCCGCTTCCAGCAGGCCGCCAGTGCCGCAATCGGCGTAGGCTATGAAGATACGGTCATATTGGTCGCGGTGTTTGGTAACGGCTGCGCACACGGCTTGCGTGATTTTCTCAGGATAAAGGTGCAAGTTCGCAGGCAGGCAGGTCAGGGTCATGTGCTGCCATCTATTCATCTCGATGAGCGCAAGGATTTCGCGGGCCAGCGCGCCGCAGGCGATGATGAGGATCGGGCCGCCGCCCTCGGGGGCGAGCCCTTTGGTCGTGAGGGTGTCATCGGGCGGCAGGGGGGTCATTTGTCGCTGGGTGGGCGGCGCATCACGCGCACCGCCACATAGGCCAGAAGTGCCACGGGGATGGCGATTTGCCAGCCAAACGCATCGGGGTTGGTGGGGCCCACCTGACCTGTGAGCACGATGGTGACCCCGGCGGCGGCAATGACGCAGGCGAGGATGATGAGCAGGCGTTTGGCGGGCATGGCGGGCTCTCCTATCTTCCTTTTATATAGGTGCGGGAAGGGCCATGAAAAAGCCCCGCCGGTTGGGCAGGGCCTGATCGTGTGGCGAGGGGTGTGGCTTTGGTCAGGCCATGGCGCCCTGATTGTGCCTGCGGGCCACGAATTCCTTGGCCGTCTCGACCGCAACGGCGGCATCGCGGCAATAGGCGTCGGCGCCGATGGCTTTGCCGAATTCCTCATTAAGGGGCGCGCCGCCGACGAGGACGATATAATCATCGCGGATGCCTTGCTCGACCATCGTGTCGATCACGACTTTCATATAGGGCATTGTCGTGGTCAGCAGGGCGGACATGCCGAGGATATCGGGTTTTTCGGTCTCCAGCGCCTCAAGATAATTCTCGACCGGGTTGTTGATGCCGAGATCAACAACCTCAAAGCCTGCGCCTTCCATCATCATCGACACAAGGTTCTTGCCGATATCGTGGATGTCGCCCTTCACGGTGCCGATCACCATCTTGCCCACGCGCGGAGCGCCGGTTTCGGCCAGCAGCGGCTTGAGGATGAACATGCCGCCCTTCATGGCGTTTGCGGCCAGAAGTACCTCAGGCACGAAGAGGATGCCGTCGCGGAAATCCTTGCCCACGATGGTCATGCCGCCGACGAGTGCCTTGGTCAGGATGTCATAGGGGGTCCAGTTTCGCTCCAGCAGGATATTCACGCCTTCTTCGATTTCCTCTTTGAGGCCATCGTAGAGGTCATCGAACATCTGTTGAACAAGCTCTTCGTCGTCCAGTTCCGACAGGATGATGTCGTGTTCTTGGTCAGACATGCGGGCGGTATCCCTTGTTGGAGGCCCCGTTTGGGGGCGCGATCATGTTGGTGTCAGCTTTTGACAATTTGACGCATGTCGGGTTGGCGAATTACGACATTGGCCGCGCTTGCACCGACCTTGGGGACGGATTGGGCGGTTTGAGGGGGTAATTTGCGCCTTTGGGGGTGGGTAAACGTCATGGCCGGATGGGTGTCATTGCATTTGTTCTTATTTTGTTCTATACTTTTATTTATGACACAGCATCAGACCTTTCCCTTTGGCATGAAAACTCCCGGGCGCGGCACGGGAAGCAATGTAGTGGGCCGATATGAGCGGCTTGAGCGGCGCTATGAGCCTGATGGCTGGACCGAGGAGGCGCCGAGCGCGCCTTTGCGCACGCAGACCACGCTGGAGGTGCCGCGGCGGGTGATCAGCTATAACCGCTCGCCGGATTTGCCGTTTGACCGGTCGATCAATCCTTATCGCGGGTGTGAGCACGGGTGCAGCTATTGCTTTGCGCGCCCTTCTCATGCGTGGCTTGGGATGTCTGCGGGGCTGGATTTCGAGACGCGGCTGATCGCGCGGCCCGAGGCGCCAGAGGTACTGAAGCGCGAGCTGCGGCACAAGGCCTACACCCCGCGCACGATTGCGATTGGCACCAATACCGATCCCTATCAGCCAATTGAAAAACAACATCAGATCACGCGCGATATCCTGAAGGTGCTGCGGGCCTTTCGCCATCCTGTAGGTATTGTGACAAAGGGCGCATTGATTGAGCGTGACATTGATATTCTGGCGGATATGGCCCGCGATGGGCTGGTGCGGGTTGGCATTTCGGTGACCACGCTGGATGCGGACCTCGCGCGCAAGCTTGAGCCGCGCGCGCCCAGCCCGCAGCGGCGGTTGGAGATGATCCGGCGTCTGAGTGCGGCCGGGATTGACGTGCGCATTATGACGTCACCGATGATCCCAGGCCTCACCGATCATGAGCTTGAGGGGCTATTGCGGGCCGGACGGGATGCGGGTGCGATTGCGGCCAGTTGGGTTATGCTGCGCCTGCCTTTGGAGGTGGCACCGCTTTTCAAGGCGTGGCTGGCAGAGCATTATCCGGACCGTGCGGGCCGTGTGATGGGCCATGTGCGCGACATGCATGGTGGCAAGGACTATGATGCGGAATGG
Organism: Roseovarius carneus; assembly: GCF_020141465.1. Lineage (NCBI taxonomy): Bacteria > Pseudomonadati > Pseudomonadota > Alphaproteobacteria > Rhodobacterales > Roseobacteraceae > Roseovarius > Roseovarius carneus. The sequence goes on from NZ_JAHSPD010000001.1 coordinate 2,089,888, forward strand.
GGCCGTCGGATGCGCGGCGAGGGGCCATATGCGCAGATCATCGCGCAGCGGTTCGAGGCGGCGGTGCGGCGGCTGGGCTTTGCCAAAGGGCTGCCCGCACTGCGCACGGATTTATTCCGCCCGCCGGCCCAAAGCGGTGATCAGCTCTCGCTTTTTGATGCCGCCTGAGTGGTTGTGAGGCGTGCTCGCTAAAGGCCGAGCAATGCGCTGAGACCTCTGGTTTAGCCCCGGCGGCGGTTGCGGCGCGGCGCGGGTGTGTCGTCGCCCGTGCCATCTGCGGCAGAGGAAAACGCGCCGAGCGCTTCGGTGATTTGCTCCAGCGTGGGGGCAGGGCCGCGCGGGCGCTCCTCAAGGGCGGAGCGCATCTTGCTGAGATGCTCGGCCATGGTGCCGCAACAGCCGCCGATGATCGTCGCGCCCGCATCGCGCGCAAGGCACGCGTAATCCGCCATCAACTCGGGTGTGCCGTCATAGTGGATATGCCCGTCAACATATTTGGGGATGCCTGCATTGCCCTTGGCCACGATGGGCCGCTCTGTGCCTTGGGCCTTGAAGCCCAACACCGTGCGCAAAAGATCCGACGCGCCGACGCCGCAATTGGCGCCGTAAGCCAGCGGCGGCGTGTCCAGCGTCTCCACCATGTCGGCCATCGCGGCGGAGGTGAGGCCCATCATCGTGCGTCCGGCAGTATCGAAACTCATCGTGCCGACCCATGGCATATCTGCCAGCGCGAAGGCCTCGGCGGCGGCGGCGTATTCTTCCTGAGCGGAGATCGTCTCAAGCCAGAGCACGTCCGCCCCGCCTTCCTTCAGCCCCTCGGCCTGCTCGTGAAAAATCTCGACGGCCAGCGCATGGGTCAGCGCGCCCATCGGGGCCATGATCTCGCCCGTGGGCCCGACCGAGCCTGCGACGATCACATCACGGTCCGTGCGCTCGGCCACTTCGCGGCCAATCTCGGCGGAGATGCGCGATAGCTCGCGCGCGCGTTTTTGCGCGCCATGTAGCTTGAGCCGGGCGGCGTTGCCCCCAAAGGAGTTGGTCAGGAAGAGGTCACTGCCCGCATCCAGCGCCATACGGTAGAGTTTGCTAATCCGGTCGGGATGCTGATCGTTCCAGAATTCCGGCGGATCGCCGGATTCCAGCCCCATATTGAAGAGGTTCGTGCCCGTGGCCCCATCGGCAAGGATCCAGTCGCGCGTCTGCATCATACGGGTGAGGGCATTGGTCATGGGGACTGTCCTTTGGGTTTTGCCGGCTTTTCTCACGCGGCGCGGGCGGGGGCAATTCGATACTGCTCATAATGATTATGCAGAAAGTTCACGGGCGGAGATGGAAGAGCGGACAGGCTGTTTGTGGAGGTGGCGGGCGCATGGATTGTTGCGAAGGCTCTCACACAGGCGTTGATTGGTTGGTTTGCCAGGAATTGGTTTGCCATTTTATCCACACCTCAGGGGCATGGAACATAGCAAACACTTTCAAAACCTAAAGTCACTACACCTGCTCATAAAAACAAACTTAGATTGTGTCTACTCATCTATAGCTCGAATGACCCGGCCCATTACGGTGATCATAGCGGAGAGATATCGAATCTAAAAAAACCATCGCTAGCTTACCCCCAAGCATAAAGCGCACCATACGCCCGTTTGCCAAAAACAGCCGTCGCCATTCATCCCTCAAAGCGCAGAAAACCGCCTCTCAAACCTCGGTCATCAGCTGTGCTTTGGCCATGATCATCAGCTCGGCGCGTTTGGCGCGGATCGTGTCGGGGTCGGCTTTGTCGCCAAGATCGCCCGCCACTTTGCGGATCACGTCCTCAAAGCCCGCCTCCTCGAAATCGGCGCGGATCACCTCTTTGGCATAGTCCGCCGCGTCATCGCCGGATTTGCCCATCAGCTCCGCCGCCCAAAGCCCCAGCAATTTGTTCGTGCGCGCCTCGGCCTTGAATTGCATTTCCTCGTCATGGGCGAATTTGTTCTCAAACGCGTTTTCGCGGTCATCGAAAGTACTCATTGGCCTGCTCTCCCCGGAGGTTGGTTGGTGTCATTACAAATATGCGTGCGCCTTGGGTCATTCGCAACCCCCGCGACGCGCTTGCGGGTAAGGGGGGCTTCCTCTAAGAGGTGGGCACAGCATCCCGGGGGGCGATGTCCCCAGCAGTTTGGTGGAGTGACCATGGCACGGCGCAAGAAAATTTACGAAGGCAAAGCGAAGACGCTTTATGAGGGCCCCGAGCCCGGCACTTTGGTGCAATATTTCAAGGATGACGCGACCGCCTTCAACGCGCAGAAGAAGGACGTGATCGAGGGCAAGGGTGTTCTCAACAACATCCTGAGCGAATATTTCATGAATGGCCTCAATCTGGTCGGTGTGCCCACGCATTTCATCAAGCGTATCAACATGCGTGAGCAATTGATCCGCGCCTGCGAGATTGTGCCGCTCGAAATCATCGTGCGCAATTACGCCGCCGGGAGCATGGCCAAACGATTGGGCATGGACGAGGGCACGCAATTGCCGCGCCCCATCGTGGAATATTGCCTCAAGGATGATGCACTCGGCGATCCTTTGGTCACGGAAGAGCATATCGCGGCTTTCGGTTGGGCCAGCCAGCAGGACATGGATGATATCCTCAGCCTCGCGCTGCGTGTGAATGATTTCATGGCCGGTGTGATGTACGGCGTCGGGATCAAGCTGGTGGACTTCAAGATCGAAGTGGGCCGTGTCTATGACGGTGATTTCCAGCGCCTGATCGTGGCCGACGAGATTAGCCCCGATAGCTGCCGTTTGTGGGATATCGAGACGGGTCAGAAGCTGGACAAGGATGTGTTCCGCCGCGATCTCGGCTCGCTCACCGATGCGTATACAGAAGTGGCCAAGCGCCTTGGCGTGCTGCCCAAAGGTGCCACGCCCATGGCGCGGCCCACACTCATCAACTAAGCCTGCAAGGAGCGTCTGATTATGAAGGCACGTGTGCATATCATGCTGAAAACCGGTGTTCTGGACCCGCAGGGCGAGGCGGTGCGCCATGCGCTCGGATCGCTTGGGTTTGAGGGCGTCGAGGCCGTGCGCCAAGGCAAGGTGATCGAACTTGATCTGGCGCCGGGCGCAACCGAGGCGGATGTGACCGCGATGTGCGAAAAGCTGCTCGCGAATACGGTGATCGAAAGCTACACGGTGGAGATGTCCTGATGCACGCCGCTGTTGTCGTTTTTCCCGGATCAAACTGTGATCGTGACATGGCCGTGGCGTTTGAGCGGGCGGGGGCGAAGGTCTCCATGGTCTGGCACAAGGACACGGTAATGCCTGCGGGTGTTGACCTCATCGGCATCCCCGGCGGCTTTTCCTTTGGCGATTACCTGCGCTGTGGTGCGATTGCGGCAAACTCGCCCATCTGTCAGGCGGTCAAGGCCCATGGGCAGGCGGGTGGCTATGTGCTCGGCATTTGCAACGGGTTTCAGATTCTGACCGAGACGGGCATGTTGCCGGGTGTTCTGTTGCGCAATGCAGAGCTCAAATATGTCTGCCGGGCCGTGGGTCTGCGCGTGGCAACAGACCAGAGCGCGTATACCAGCGGGTATGCCAAAGGTGCAGAGATCACGGTGCCGATCGCGCATCACGATGGCAATTATCACGCAGATGCGGCCACGCTGGACCGGCTTGAGGCCGAAGACAGGGTGGCCTTCACCTATGCGGATAATCCCAACGGGTCGGCCCGTGATATTGCAGGCATCTTGTCGGAAAACCGCCGGGTTCTGGGCATGATGCCCCACCCTGAGCGTATGGCCGAGACCGCGCATGGCGGCACGGACGGAGCCGCGCTTTTTGCCGGTCTCGCGGCGCAATTGGTCAGCGCCTGAACGCCGATGGCACGATCTGAGGGCTTGAGCGTGCGGGCGTAGAGCCTTAGCCTGATGCTATGAGCCGCGCTAACGACAAAACCCTTCCCCGAACGACCCGCACGACAAGTTGGAAGGTGCGGCTGGCACTTGTGCTGCTGACAGGGCTTGCGGTGGCGACGGTGTTTTTCACCAATCGCCTGCTCACGGACCGCTTTACCGAGACCACGCGCAACCGGGCCGAGCTGCGTCTTGTGCTCTATTCCGGGAACCTGCTGTCAGAGCTGCGGCAGAACGCGATTGTCCCACAGCTTCTGGCGCGTGACCCAGCGCTGATTTCGGCGCTCAACTCGGATGATTACACGCAATCCACCCAGCGTCTGATCAGCTTCATTGATGAGATTGGGGCTGCCTCCCTCACGCTGTTGGATGAGGATGGGCGCTCGGTGGCCACCACGGATCGCAACTCATTGGGTGAGAGCCATCGCGGCCAGCCCTATTTCATCGACGCCATTCGCTCGCGCGATACGATTTTCACGCTGCGCCAACAGGATACGGGGCGCTATGATTTCTTTTATTCCCGCAGGATCGAAAGCCAGGGTGAGCTTGCCGGTGTGATTCTCGTCGAGGTGGATCTCGGCAAGTATGAGCGTGCCTGGGCCGGGATTTCGGATGCGGTCGTCGTGACCGATAGCGAGGGTGCGATCATCCTGTCGACCGAGCCGCGCTGGAGGGGCCTGTCGGAGGCCGAGGCGCTGGCTCGCCAGCCGGTGACAAGTGCGGTGCAACGCGCCATTCAGGTCACCGCCGATTGGACCTCGCTGCCGCCCGATGCCTATGTGGCGGGCGAGGCGGTGATGCGGGTTGAGGGGCGCGTGGCGTTTCGCGGCTGGCGAATTGCGTCTTTCACCACCTATGCGTCGGTCCGCGAGAAGGTGAATGGATTTTTAGCGCTTGAGATCATGGGATTCGCCATCCTTCTGGCGCTCGCGTTTTATTTTCTCAACCGCAAGACTGCTGTGCGCATGGCGCTTTTCCAACGCGAGTCGGCAGAGCTTCGCGCATTGAACCTGAGGCTCCAGCGGGAAATCGCCGAGCGTGTGCGCGTGCAGGAGACGCTTGCCGTGGCTGAACAGACGCTGGCGCAAAGCTCCAAACTGGCCGCATTGGGCGAGATGTCGGCGGCGGTGAGCCACGAGTTGAACCAGCCGCTGGCGGCGATGAAAACCTATCTGGCGGGCGCGCGGCTTTTGCTCAGCCGGAACCGCCCGGATGAGGCGGTCAGTAGCTTTCAGCGGATAGACGATCTGATCGAGCGGATGGGGGCCATCACCCGTCAGCTTAAATCCTACGCGCGTCATTCGGGCGATACGTTCGAGCCTGTGAATATGGGGGATTCTCTCGCGTCTGCCCTTGCCATGATGGAGCCGCAGCTACGCGAGCGTCGCGTCACGATTGAGCGGGCGCTGCCCGAGGCGCCCGTGATGGTGATGGGCGACCGGGTGCGGATCGAGCAGGTGATGATCAACCTGTTGCGCAATGCGATGGACGCCACCCAAGGCGTGCCCGATGCGCGGATTGATCTGGTGCTGGCGGCGGGGGATGACGCGATCCTGACGGTGCGCGACAATGGGGACGGGATCAAGGATACCGAGAACCTTTTTGAGCCCTTCTTCACAACCAAACAGCCCGGCGACGGGGTGGGGCTGGGCCTTGCCATTTCCTCGGGGATCGTGAACGACCTTGGAGGACGGCTCACGGCGCGCAACGCCGCGAGCGGGGGGGCTGTATTCGAGATGCGCCTGCCCATATTGGAAGCCGAAGCCCAAGCAGCGGAGTGAGCAAATGCCGAACGCTATGAAGATCGCCATCGTGGATGACGAAAAGGACATGCGCCAATCGATCAGCCAGTGGCTGGCGCTGTCGGGCTATGACACCGAAACCTTTGCCAGCGCCGAAGATGCGCTGAAAAAACTGGGACCGGATTATCCCGGCATCGTGGTCAGCGATATCAAGATGCCCGGCATGGACGGGATGCAGTTTCTTAAAAAGCTGATGGGCTCGGATAGTACTCTGCCCGTCATCATGATCACTGGGCATGGCGACGTGCCGATGGCGGTCGAGGCGATGCGCGTGGGTGCGTATGACTTTCTCGAAAAGCCATTCAACCCGGACCGTATGACCGAGCTTGCCAAGAAAGCCACCAATGCGCGCCGCCTGACCCTTGATAACCGGGCTTTGCGGCGTGAGTTGTCGGATGGTGGGCAGCTGATGAAAAAGCTCATCGGGTCCAGTCCGGTGATGGATCGGCTGAAGGAAGATATCCTTGATCTGGGGCAGGCGGATGGCCACGTGTTGATCGACGGGGAGACGGGCACGGGCAAGACGCTTGTGGCCCATGCGCTCCACGCCGTCGGTGCGCGGGCGGGAAAGAAATTCGTGCTTATAAGCTGTGCAGCGCTTGAGGAAGAGGCGCTTGGTCGGCGGCTCTTTGGCCCCATGCTGCCCGAGGAAAGCCGCCTTCCCGCGGTGGAGGAGGCGCGTGGTGGAACGCTCGTGCTGGAGGATGTGGAGGCGCTGAGCGATTCGCTTCAGGCGCGATTACTGACCTTCCTCAACGAGGAGGGGACACCGCCCGAGACGCGGCTGGTGGCGATCTCCAACCTTCAGGATGAGGGCAAGACATCCGAGGATGTGCTGCGCCCGGACCTGTTTTACCGCTTGGCCAGCCTGCGGATCACCGTGCCGCCTCTGCGCCAGCGCGGAGAGGATATCCTGACGCTGTTTACGCGCTTTGCCGATCAGTTCGCCGATGATTACGGGTGTGACGCGCCGCAAGTCAGCGCGCAGGAAGCCGCACAGCTTTTGCAAGCCCCATGGCCCGGCAACGTGCGGCAACTCTTCAATGTGGCCGAGCGGGCCGTGCTGCAATCGCGGCGCGGCTCAGGGACCATCGTGTCGCTCTTGATGAATGATCATCAGGATATGCAGCCCGTGATGACCACCGAAGGTAAACCGCTGAAAGAATACGTGGAAGCGTTTGAGCGGATGCTGATCGACAACACGATGCGCCGCCACAAAGGGTCCATCGCCGCCGTGATGGACGAGCTGTGCCTGCCACGCCGAACGCTGAACGAGAAGATGGCCAAATATACGCTGCAACGCTCTGATTATCTCTGAGCGCGCAGGCCGCTTGGGCATTTTCTCCATTGTCATTGGCCACGCTGTCCCATTAGGGTGATCACAGGGCGTTTTGCATCTTTGCAAACTGTCCATGAGTTTCGCTGCACGCAGAGCATGTTTGACCAAAGTGTCCAGCACCCTACGGCAGACTGATTGGGCCTCGCGCGATGCGTGGAGCCACATACGCGCCCGGACACGCATCTGCGGACCGTTCGGGCATTGAACGGGTGCCGGACAAACCGTCCGAGCGCCGGAGAAGAACCGCGATGACGCGCGCAAGGCAAGACAGGACTTCGCTCAGGGCCCCTTCGGGTGCCCCGGTCTGCCCGCGCCCGCTCGCCATCACAAGACACCCCTTGCAACGTAACCTCGCCCCTCCGGGGCGGGCGCGTGTGCCCGGGTGCAAACGGAAACCATGCCTAAGAAAATGCTTATCGATGCCACCCACGCCGAGGAAACGCGCGTTGTTGTGGTTGATGGAAACAAGGTCGAGGAATTTGACTTTGAATCCGAGAGCCGGCGACAGCTTGCCGGCAACATCTATCTCGCCAAGGTAACACGGGTCGAGCCGTCGCTTCAGGCGGCGTTCATTGATTATGGCGGAAACCGCCATGGCTTTTTGGCGTTCTCGGAAATTCACCCCGATTACTACCAGATACCCATCGCGGATCGCGAAGCCCTTATGGCCGAAGAGCAGGCCTATGCCGAGGCCCAGAAGGCCGAAGCGGATGAAGAGCCAAAGCCCAAGCGCCGTTCGCGCGGCGGGCGTGGTCGCGCCAAGGCGGCGGAGACTACCACCGAAGATGCGGTCGAGACCGCTGAGGTTAATGGTGATCAAATCTCCGGGATGGAGACAATAGATACCGAGGGCGAAGAAGGTCTCTCGCCGATGGAGCGCGTGGCCGAGACGCCTGTCGAAGAGCCGGTCTTGGGCGATGACAGCGACGCGGACGAGCCTGCCATGGCCGACAAGAGCCGCGCCGCCGAGAAGGACACATCCATCGAGGTTGTGGCCGACGAGGATGATCACGAAGACATCCGCCCGCCGCGCAAACCTCGCGCGCGCCGCTACAAGATTCAGGAAGTGGTCAAGGTGCGCCAGATCCTTCTGGTGCAGGTGGTCAAGGAAGAGCGCGGCAACAAAGGCGCGGCGCTCACGACCTATCTGTCGCTCGCGGGTCGCTATTGCGTGCTCATGCCCAACACCGCGCGCGGCGGCGGCATCAGCCGCAAGATTACCAATGCACCCGACCGCAAGAAGCTCAAAGAGATTGCCAACGAGATCGACGTGCCCAAGGGCGCAGGCCTCATTGTGCGCACCGCTGGCGCGCAGCGGACCAAGACCGAGATCAAGCGCGATTACGAGTATCTCTTCCGCCTGTGGGAGCAGATCCGCAAGCTGACGCTGGAATCCACAGCACCTGCGAAAATCTATGAAGAGGGCGATCTGATCAAACGCTCGATCCGCGATCTTTATAACCGCGAGATTGACGAGGTTCTGGTTGAGGGTGAGCGCGGCTACCGCATCGCCAAGGACTTCATGAAAATGATCATGCCGTCGCATGCCAAGAACGTGAAGCATTACGCCGAAACCATGCCTCTCTTTGCGCGCCATCAGGTGGAATCGTATCTCTCGGCCATGTTCAATCCGACGGTGCAGCTCAAATCTGGCGGCTATATTGTGATTGGTGTGACCGAGGCGCTTGTGGCCATCGACGTGAACTCTGGCCGCGCCACCAAAGAGGGCTCCATTGAGGAGACTGCGACCAAGACTAACCTTGAGGCCGCAGAAGAGGTGGCGCGCCAATTGCGCCTGCGCGACCTTGCAGGCCTCATTGTGATCGACTTCATCGACATGGACGAGCGCAAGAACAACGCCGCTGTTGAGAAGCGCATGAAGGACAAGCTCAAGACCGACCGCGCGCGCATCCAAGTGAGCCGCATCTCGGGCTTTGGCCTGATGGAGATGAGCCGCCAGCGCTTGCGCCCCGGTATGATTGAGGCCACGACACAACCATGTCCGCATTGCCACGGGACGGGCCTCATCCGCTCAGATGACAACCTTGCGCTGAATATCCTGCGCCAGATTGAGGAAGAGGGCGTCCGCCGCCGCTCGCGAGAGGTTCTTGTGCGATGCCCTGTCGGCATTTCAAACTTCCTGATGAACCAAAAACGCGAGCATGTGGCCCAAATTGAGCTGCGCTATGGCCTGTCGGTGCGGATTGAGGGCGATCCCTCGCTGATCAGCCCCGATTTCGCGCTGGAGAAGTTCAAGACAGCCACCCGCGCCGTGCCCGAGGCCGTGGCCCCCGTGGTCTCGGTCGATAGCTCCATCATGGACGATATCGATGAAGCCGCTGAGGCGGACCCCGACGAATTGCCGAATGAGGAAACAGGCGAGGCCGAAGCGGCCCCCCAACGGGCGGGCAACAGCAATGACGCAGAAGACGGGGACGGCGAAGACCGTCCCAAGAAGCGCCGCCGTCGCAGACGGAGCCGCTCGCGCGGTGGTCGCGGTCGCAACGGGGGCGAAGATAGCTCAGAGAACGGGGCCGAGGATGGCGAGGCTAATGTTGCGGTTACTGCTGAGGATGCGCCTGCTGCTGATCTGGCCGCTGAGGCCGAGACGGACGAAAAACCCAAGCCCAAACGCACGCGCCGCCCTCGCAAAACGGCGTCCACTCCTAAAGATGCAGACGCACCGGCAGAGGCCGTAGCCGAAGCGGATGCCCCGGCAGAGGCAGCACCCGAAGAGGCTCCCAAGCCCAAACGCGTCCGCAAGTCCCGCGCCAAGAAGGTGGATGAGGCTCCAGCGGATGAGGCTCTGGCGGCGGCACCCCCCGAGGCCGAAGCCCCGGCACCCGAGGCGGAACCAAAGCCAAAGCGGACCCGCACCCGCAAACCCAAGGCCGAGCCCGCGCCTGAACCCGTGGCCGCCGCCACGGCAATGCCCGAGCCGACACCAGAGCCTGTCGTGGCCGAAGCCGCCCCTGCGGATGACAAGCCCAAACGCAAAGGCTGGTGGTCTCTCGGTCGCTAGGCTTTCTTCTTAGAAAAAATACTCAAAAATCAGGCGGCGCCCCGAAAAGGTGCCGCCTGATGTGTCTCTGAGCCGTCCCGTCCGAGGCGCGCCCGAAAGAGCGCTACCCTTTGCGGACCAGATAGACCGCGCAATCCCCGTCGCTCTGCGTCTCCAACAGTTCATGGCCCGCTTCGGCGCAAAAATGCGGCACGTCGATCACGGCTGCTGGATCATCTGCGCGCAATGCCACCACCGCCCCTGACGGCAATCCGGCCATGCGTTTGCGCAGTTTCAGCACTGGCAAAGGGCACAACAGCCCCTCCGCCTCAATCGTGACGTCTATATCCATAACCGCCAGTTAATCCGCGACTGTCACACTGTCCACAAACTTGTGACATTGCGCCCCATGACGCCGCCGCATTAATCCCGTAAGCAGGCTGCATGTTTGGAATCGAAATCATCGACGCAGGGCTTTTGCCCGCCATGATCGTGGCCCTTCTGGCGGGGGTCATTTCGTTCCTCAGCCCGTGTGTATTGCCCATCGTGCCGCCTTACCTCGCCTATATGAGCGGCGTCACCGTGGGGGAGCTTTCCGAGAAGCAATCGAGGCGCAACAAGGCGATTATACCTGCGATGTTCTTCGTGATGGGCCTCTCGACAATCTTCTTGCTTCTGGGGTTTGCGGCCTCCGCGATAGGCACGGTGTTTTTGCAGTACCAAACCGTTTTCAACACCGTGGCGGGCCTTTTGGTCATGGGGTTTGGCCTGCATTTTCTGGGCATCATCCGGCTCGGCTTTCTCAACCGCGAGGCGCGCATGGATGCGGGCGACCGGGGCGGCAGCGCGTTTGGCGCCTATATCCTCGGGCTCGCCTTCGCGTTTGGCTGGACACCCTGCATCGGGCCACAGCTGGGTGCGATCCTGTCGCTTGCGGCCTCGGAGGGCTCGGTTGCCCGCGGCACCACGCTTCTCGGTGTCTATGCCATTGGTCTGGGTGTGCCGTTCCTTTTGGTCGCGGCCTTCCTGCCGCGCCTCACGGGCGTGATGGGCTGGATGAAGCGGCATATGACCCAGATCGAGCGGGTCATGGGCCTGCTTTTGTGGACCATTGGTCTTTTGATGCTCACAGGGGGGTTCTCTGCCTTCGCCTTCTGGCTTTTGGAGGTTTTCCCGGCCCTCGCTTTGCTCGGTTAAGCCTTACTCTTGCCCCAAACTTGGCCTAGCATCCCGCCTCAATGAGGTGAGAGATGAGCAGCCCCCACAGACCCGTCGCGACGCGCCGCGTCTTTTATATTCCGGGCTATGACCCGATCCACCCGCGCCGCTACCGCGAGCTTTACCGCAAGGAAAGCGCCGCGCAGGCGGCGATTTCGGGCTATGAAATTGCCCTGTCGGCGCGGCAGGGTGGCAGCACCTATGGCTGGCACGTGGAGGCCCAGATTGAGGGCGCATCGGTGCGCTCGGAGGTCGATGTGCTGATCTGGTCGGATATCGTGCGCGGCTCCATGTCGAACTCCATCCCCGCCACCTACCTGCAACTCATCCGCACGGCATGGGCTTATATCTCCACTGGCGCGCTCTTCCGGCTGATGCGCCTGCGCAAGGGTCCGGTGATCGCAGCACTTTACCCGGTCGCTTTTTTGCTGCTGCAACTGGCGCTCGCTGTACTTGCGGGGATCACCGCTTTGCGGCTCTGCGCGCGTGCCTCGGATATGATCGGCGAGGCGGCGGCGCTTGGGATCGGTGCGGCGCTGGGGCTTGTGGCTTTTGCAGGCGTTTTGCGCTGGTTCAAGGCCAAGGATGCCAAGTTCTTCGCCTATTATCTGATGCATGATTTTGCCTATTCGGCGCGCTACGGTGGGGCGAACCCGCCCGAGCTTGAGGCGCGCATGGACGAGATGCGCGCGCAGATCGCCGCCGCTTTGGCCGAGGATGTGGACGAGGTTTTGATCGTTGGCCACTCTTCTGGTGCACATCTGGCGGTGTCGATTCTCGCGGATATGATCCGTGCGGGCCTGCCGGGCGCCGCACCGCGCCTGTCATTCTTGTCGCTGGGGCAGGTCGTCCCGATGGTCTCGTTCCTGCCACGCGCGGTGCGGCTTCGGACCGATCTGGCCTATCTGAGCGCACGCGAGGAGATCACATGGGTCGATGTCACGGCCCCCGGCGATGGCTGCGCCTTCGCGCTCTGCGATCCCGTGGCGGTCACGGGTGTCGCACCAGCGGACAAGCGGTGGCCCTTGGTGATCTCGGCGGCGTTCACCCAAACCCTCAGCCCCGCGCGGTGGCGCGCGCTGCGCTGGCGGTTTTTTCGGCTGCATTTTCAGTATCTCTGCGCCTTTGACCGGCCCGGCGATTACGATTATTTCCGCATCACGGCGGGGCCAAAAACGCTTGGCGAGCGGTTCCAAGTCCGCGCGCCCTCCAAGAGCCGTCTGGAAAAACCCGTGAACCGCTTTCGGAGCATGGCGTCATGATTCTGCCCCCCAAGCCGCCAAGCCGGGAAGGCCGTGTCTCGCTTCGGCGTTATCTCAAGCTTTTCAAGGCGGATATTCTTTCGGCACAGCCCGCGCGGCTCTACCGCGCATGGATGGCCGAGTTTCGCACGCCGTTTTTCCGCTCGTATCTCTGTAATCAGCCCGCGCTGGTCGATCTGGTCCTCAAGGAACGCCCTGATGATTTCCCCAAATCCGACAGGGTGCGCGAGGGGCTGACGCCGCTTTTGGGCAATTCGGTTTTTGTGACCAATGGCGAGGAGTGGAAGCGGCAGCGGCGCATCATTGATCCGGCCTTTGAGGGGGGGCGGCTGCGCGATGTGTTCCCGGCGATGCGCGCCGCGGGGCAGGGGGCGGTGGCGCGCATGGCGCATTTGGCCGATGGCAGCCCCCGCGAGATTGAGTCCGAGACGAGCCATGTGGCGGCGGATGTAATTTTTCGGACGCTCTTTTCGATCCCTATCGAGAACGAGATCGCGGGCCGCGTTTTTGAGGAGTTTCGCGAGCATCAGCGCACCCAGCCGGTGGTGAACATCGCGGCGCTCATTCCGTTCCCGCGCTGGATGCCGCGCCCGTACCGCAAACGCACCAAGCAAACGGCGGCGGTGATCCGCGGCTTGATCAGGCAACTGACCTCCGAGCGGATGGCCGAGATCAAGACCGGGACTGCGCCCGATGATCTGGCGACCAAGATCATGACCACGCCTGACCCGGTGGACGGTAAGGTGTTCGAGACCGAGGAGATGGTCGATCAGGTGGCGATCTTTTTCCTCGCGGGGCATGAGACGAGCGCGTCGGCGCTGGCGTGGGCGCTCTATCTCTTAGCGCTGTACCCTGAGTGGCAGGACAAGGTCGCAGCGGAGGCGCAAGGGTTTGGCTCCGAGGGGCCCGACTTCAAAGATATGTCCAAGCTTGCGACCGTGCGCGATGTGTTCCGCGAGACGCTCAGGCTTTATCCGCCCGTGCCGATGATGGTGCGAGAGACGGCGCAGCCGGAACGCTTCCGCGACCGCGATGTGCCAAAAGGCGCGCAGATCGTGCTCAGCCCGTGGCATCAGCATCGGCATGAGCGGATATGGGACGCCCCCGATGCGTTTGATCCGGCCCGGTTTGCGACCGAGAATGGACGGGCGGGCCTGCGGTCGGCCTATATGCCGTTTTCCGCCGGGCAGCGGGTCTGCACCGGGGCGGGCTTTGCAATGATTGAGGGTGTGTTGCTTCTCGCGATGCTGGTGCGCGCCTACCGCTTTGAGATTGTTCCCGAACGCCCCGCCATGCCTGTGGCCCACCTCACGGTGCGTGGCAAGGACGGGATCTGGCTCAAGGTGACGGCGCGGGAGGGCGGTTAGCCTTATCATATTGGTGAAATTGTAGGCGTCGGTATTGCGGCGATCTTAACTCGTGATCTTGGGGGAACCTTTGGGGTAGGGGCGGCGTTGGTCCCGGTGCAAGTCATCCGTTTTCATCCGGCCACCCTGTGGCGCAAAGCCCGCGCGCTGAGCCGTGAGTTATGGGTGCGTGTTGTCTTCATGGGGCTTTTGTCGCTGATCTCGCTTGGGCTGACGCAACTGATCCAGATTTTCGTGCCCGATGAGATGGCCGCACAGATGCCTGGCTCCTCGGCGGACAGGCTGCTGGATCTGATCGCAAATGCGATGCTTGCGGTAACGATCTTTTCGATGACGGTGATGGTGTCGGTCTATCAAAGCTCGTCGTCGCAATGGACGCCGCGTGTGCACCAATTGATCATGCAGGACCGGATCACGCAAAAGACGCTGGCGGCCTTCATCGGCACCTATCTTTACGCGCTTGTGGCCATCATCCTGCGCGAGTTGGGCGTCTTTGTGGATGATCATGCGCTTGTACTCTTTTGGGTGACGGTTCTGGTGCTTGGCTTCGTCGTCTGGTCACTCGTGCGGTGGGCGCTGCATTTGCAGACCTTCGGCAGCCTTCTGGACACCACACGACAGGTCGAGGTGATCACCAAGCGCCAATTTGAGGACCGTCTGGACACGCCATGTCTCGGGGCCAATCCGCTTGTCGGCGAGGTGCCTGAAGGCGCGGTTTGCATTCGGGCCGATGAAAGCGGGTATATACGACACCTCTACCCAGAGGCGCTTCAGGCCACGGCCAAACGCTTTGACGTGGAGCTTTTTCTTAGCCAGCCCGTGGGGCAGTTCGTGTTTCTCAATGAGCCGTTGCTCTGGGTCGTGGGGGATCTGGACGAGGGCGCAACGGGCGAGGATGATTTTGAGACCCTCGTACGTGATCACATCAACCAGGGTGATTTGCGCAGCTATGATCAAGATCCGCGCTTTGGCCTGACGGTGATGGGGGAGATTGGCGCAAAGGCCCTGTCGCCCGGGGTGAATGATCCCGGCACGGCGATCGATGTCATCACCCGTGTGGGGCGTATCTTGTCGAGCTACCGCGACGAGACCAAGGGCGATGGGGAGGCCCAGTTCACCCGTCTTTGGGTTCCGCCCTTGGATGCGGACGCGCTTTTGGACGATGGGTTCGGCACTGCGATGCGCGATGGCGCAAGCACGTTTGAGGTGCAGCACCAGCTTCAGCGCACGCTGGCCGGGCTGATGCAGCACCCGGACGCGGGCCTGAGCCGTGCGGCGTGTGATGCGGCATGTAGCGCGTTGCGCCGCGCGTTGGCGGCGATTGATTTTCCGGGTGATCGCACGCGCCTCCTTGAGGCCGCGCACCCCGATGTGCGGGCGGCAGTCGATTAAAGCGTTTCGAAAAACCTGAGGTACTGCTTTTCTCGAAACTCTCGCAACATATAAGGTCAGCGCGCGTTTCAAATTATCCTCGTGCCTCAAGTGTAATTTGAGCCGCTTTAGCGGCTGGTGGCCTCATGTCATCACAGCGACGCAGATTGTCGCCTTTCGGCAATCGCGGGGCCGGGCCGGGCGGCAGGTTGGGGGGGATTTAATCCATAGGGAATCTCCATGAAGACCCATGCACAGGCCGTTGTCATAGGTGGCGGCGTTATCGGATGCTCGATCCTCTATCACCTGACCAAAATGGGTTGGACGGATGTGATTCTGTTGGAACGTGACGAACTTACCTCCGGTTCCACATGGCACGCGGCGGCCAATATCCACGGGCTGCATGATAGTGCCAATATCAGCCGTATTCAGCATTACACAATGAACCTCTATAACAGCCTTGAGGCCGAGACGGGCCAAAGCTGCGGTGTGTTCCAGCCGGGATCGCTTTATCTGGCGCAGACCGAGGCGCGTGAGCATCAATTGCGCCTACAAGCGGCCAAGGCCAAGCTTTACGGCATGAATTTCCACGAGATTGACCGCGCGCGGGCCGAGGAATTGCATCCGTTGGTCAATTTTGACGGCATCCGCTGCATCATGTGGGAGCCTGATGGCGGCAATGTGGACCCGTCGGGCGTGACTAACGCCTATGCGGCGGGCGCACGCCAGAACGGCGCGGAGATCCACCGGTTTACGCCCGTCACAGCCACCACGTCGCAACCGGATGGCACATGGATCGTCGAGACGCCCAAGGGCAATGTCGCCACGCCATGGGTGATCAACGCCGCAGGCCTCTGGGGCCGTGAAGTTGCGGCTTTGGCGGGGATCGAACTGCCGCTGCAACCGACCGAGCACCAGTATTTCGTGACCGAGGCGATTGCCGAGATTGAGGGCATGGACCGTCGCCTGCCGTCCGTGGCGGACCGCGACGGTGAATATTACCTGCGCCAGGAAGGCAAGGGCCTTCTGATTGGCGCGTATGAGCGCGACATGCGGTTCTGGGCCGAGGAGGGCACGCCGCTCGATTTCGCGCATGACCTCTTTGCCGATGATCTGGACCGCATCGAAGAGAACATGATGCGCGCCATTGACCGCGTGCCGGCGGTCGGCGAGGCGGGGATCAAACGCGTGATCAACGGGCCGATGATCTGGTCGCCCGACAGCAACGTGATCCTTGGCCCGGTGCCCGAGTTTAAGGGCTATTTCTGCTGCAACGGGATCATTCCGGGCTTCAGCCAATCGGCGGGTATGGGCCTTATGGTCGCCGATTGGATCGTCGAGGGCGAGATGCGCTATGACATGTTCGCGTGGGACATGGCGCGCTTTGGCGATTGGGCCGACAAGGCGTTCACCAAGGCAAAGGTTGGCGATCAATATGCGCATCGCTTCGCCATCCACTTCCCCAATGAGGAGCGTGCCGCGGGCCGCCCGGCCCGTGTGCGCCCGGCCTACGAGGTTCAGAAAGCGATGGGCGCGGTGATGGGCCTCAACTATGGCTGGGAGCATCCTTTGTGGTATTCGGACGCGCCGGGCACAGTCGATACCAACGGGTTTACCCGCCAGAACTGGTGGGGTCCGGTGGGCGCGGAATGCAAGATGCTGCGCGCGGCGGCGGGCATTATCGACATCTCCAATTTCGCGAAATACCGCTGTGTGGGGGCAGGGGCCGAGGCATGGCTGAACGCGGTTTTCGCCAACCGGATGCCGAAATCCGTGGGGCGGTCCTGCCTTACGCCGCTGATTTCTGTGCGCGGCGGGATTGCGGGCGATTTCACCGTGACCCGGACGGCGGATGATGAGTTTTGGATCATCGGGTCGGGCATGGCGGAGCGTTATCACAAGCGGTTCTTCGACATGGTGCCGCGCCCCGAGGGCACGGTTTTCGAGAGCCATACAGACGCGATGTGCGGCTTTAACGTCGCTGGGCCAAAATCGCGCGAAATGCTGGCCCGCATGACCAACGCCTCGCTTGAGACCGTCGATTGGCCCTTCATGCGCTCTCAGCGGATTGAGCTTGGGGGTGTTGAGTGCCTCGCCCTCCGGGTCAGCTTTACGGGTGACTTGGGCTGGGAGCTTCATTGCGCGGAGGCCGATCAACTGCGCCTTTGGGAGGCGCTCATTGAGGCGGGCAAACCTTACGGCGCGGGGCCTGTGGGTAGCCGGGCGCTGATGAGCTTGCGGGTGGAGAAGGGCTATGGGTCATGGTCGCGCGAATATAGCCCGGAATACTGGCCCCAAGAGGTCGGGCTGGCGGGGCTTTGCAAGATGGACAAGGACTTCCTGCACAAACCTGCTGCGGCTGCGGTGATGGAGAATACCCCGCGCGAGGCGCTTGTTTTGCTACATCTGGAGGGCGCCGCCACAGACGCGTCAAACGCCGACGCCACGGGCGGTGAGCCGATCTTCAAGGACGGTCGCGGCATCGGACGTGTGACCTCCGGCGCCTATGGCTACAGCGTGGGGATGAGCCTCGCGCTGGGCTATGTCAAAGGGGCCGTGCCGGGCGACGCGGTTGAGGTGATGGTGCTGGGCAGGCCGCACAAGGCGATTATTCTGGAAGAGCCGCCGTTTGATGCGAAAGGTGCGATTTTGCGGGGGTAGGGGCGTAGACCTGACGATGCAAAAGGCCCCGGAGGCGGTTCTGGGCCGTTTTGTTTTTGAAGCGTTGGGGGTGTGGGGCGACGGCTTTGGCCCATTAGGCCGATTGTGTATGATGGACGAATGGCTATCAACATCGTAGAGGCAAAAAACGTTCAACAACTGGTTGGGTTTTGAACGGGGTTCGTGGCAGCGTCAATCGGGGTGTTATGAGTATGTGCCAAAAAGGAGGGTTTTTGGAAGGCACACGGAGCAGGTCTTGACCAACTTTACTGAATATGGCCTTCTTGCCTCGGTTTGTGTTGCCAGCCGCTCGCGCCCTGTTGGGTAAGGTGAAAATGCTTTGATATTTAATTCAAACACTCCGTCCAGCATTTGGTCGGTAAAGCGGGCGCCGTGAACAATTTGCTGGCATGGAGATCATCATGAACAGTGTAGATCAGGCCAAATCTATGGCCCGCAAACTTCGGTCAGCCTTGGCCAAAGGCGACAAAGATATTTCCCACTCAGAAGCTTTGGAGCTTGTTGCAAACACGTTGGGATATTCAGATTGGAACACGGCATCGGCCAAACTGGACGGTGCGGTTTCTAACGCGATCAGCTTCGGTAAGATTAGCCCTATCATCCGTATTTTTGATGAGGCCAAAGCAAGAGAGTTCTACTGCGGGTTTCTTGGCTTCGAAGTCGCATTTGAGCATCGTCACGAAAAGCAACTGCCGCTCTACATGGGCGTCGAGCGTGCCGGTGCGCTTTTACATCTTACAGAGCATCATGGCGACGCAAGCCCCGGATCGAACGTATTTTTGCCAACGCAAGAAATACGAATGTTCCATAAGGAGCTTTCGGATAAGCAGTATTCCTTCGGGCGTCCTGATTTGGAAGAATTGCCGTGGGGCCTGCAAATCCAAGTGCATGATCCATTTGGCAACAGAATTCGGTTTTGCGAATAAGTGTCCTGAGCAAAGAGCTGGGGCAGGCCAGCTACCGTTGGTCTGCCCACTCTAGCCGAGCCGTTCCAAAAACGACCGTTTGTTGAACGGCTTCACCGCAACCGAAACTGGTGCCGCCGCACAAGCCCTGCTCTGTCCGGCGCAGCGGACCTTCCCCCCTCAAAGCTTGCTGATCTTCAACCTTGTGATGCGGTTGCCGCTGCGGGCGACCACCTCGAAGCGGAAGCCGTGGAAGTTGAACACCTGGCTCACGCGGGGGATCATCTGCGCCTCATAGATCACAAGGCCCGCGACGGTATTGGCCTCGTCATCGGGCAGGGCCCAATCGGTGGCACGGTTGAGATCGCGCAGCGTCATGGCCCCATCGACCAGAAATTGACCATCCTCGGTGCGGCGGATCGGATGCTCTGCGTCTGGATCGAACTCATCGGTGATCTCGCCCACGATCTCCTCAAGGATATCCTCCAACGTGAGAAGCCCCTGAAGCGAGCCATACTCATCCACCACCAGTGCGAAATGCGTGCGTCGGCGCAGGAACTGGCGCATTTGCTCATCCAGTGATGTGGTCTCGGGCACGAAATAGGGCTTCATCACCACCGAGGTGATGTCGAAATCCTTGAGCTTACGTGCCGCGGCACCGGGGCCTACGACCAGCTTGTGCATGGCGCGCAAAAGGTCTTTGGCATGCACGATACCGATGATGTTGTCTTGATCTCCCTTGAAAACAGGCAGGCGCGTATGACTGGATTGCAGACATTGCTCAAGGATCGCCTCGGGGTCGATATCCGCGTCGATCATCTCGATCTGGCTGCGGTGTCGCATGATCTCTTCGATCGCGCGGTCGCCCAGATCAAGCGCGCCCAAGATACGGTCGCGGTCTTCTTTCTCCACGATGCCTTCGGAATGGCCAAGATAGAGCGCGCCCGCGATCTCCTCACGCACCGCGAGGATATGGCTGTCGGGGTCGATCTTGACGCCCACCATGCTCAGCACACCGCGCACGAAATAGCGCACCGCCGAGACGATGGGCGAGAAAAGGCGGATGATGATCGTGATCAGCGGCGCTGCCTTGCTGGCGGCGGCTTCGGCGTTGCTGATCGCGTAGGTTTTCGGCAGCACCTCGGCAAAGACAAGCACCAGAAGCGTCATCACCAGCGTGGCCATCGCAACGCCGCCCTCGCCCAGAAGCCGCGTGAACATGGCCGTGGCAAGCGAGGTGGCGAGGATATTGACGAGGTTGTTGCCCAGAAGGACCGAGCCGATGAGCCGCTCGTTATCTTCGGTAATCGCCAGCGCGCGGGCCGCCCCCTTGTCGCCCTTATCCGCACGCGAGCGCAGTTTGCCGCGCGAGGCCGCCGTCAGGGCGGTTTCGCTGCCCGAGAAAAGCCCCGACATGACCAAAAGCCCCATGATCGCTGCCGAGGTGATCCAGAAGGCCGCGTCGAAGTTGAGCGTGCTGAGGTCCATGTGTCCTGATATCCTTAGTGTTCAGGGCAGGTTATGGGGGCTCTCGCGCGCGCATTCAAGTCGCGAGCGGGGGCAGGGCTGCGGCATTTGCGGCGCGCGGGCGAAATATACGCTCTTTACCCTGAACTTTCCCCGGATGATTTGTCCGACAACGGGTGATGGTCGAGGACCAGCTGTTGCAGCCGGGCCTCCAGCACATGGGTATAGATCTCGGTTGTGGCAACATCGGCGTGGCCCAGAAGGCTCTGGATCGCCATGAGGTCTGCACCATTGGCCAGAAGATGCGTGGCAAAGGCGTGGCGCAAGGTATGCGGCGTGACCTTGGACGGGGGCACACCGCCCGCAACGCTCAGCTCCTTGATCAGCGCATAGAACCTGTGGCGGGTAAGGTGGCCCAGAGCGCCGCCCGACGGGAAAAGATAGGGCGAGGGCGGTTTGCCCTGCATCCGTGCTGCGTCCTGTGCCGCGTCGCGCAGGTCGAGCCAGTCTGCAAGGGCCACGCGCGCGGGCGGCGAAAGGGGGACCATCCGTTCCTTGCCCCCCTTGCCCTTGATCATCAGCATGTTGGGATCGCCCCGCGCCGCGGAGGCGGGCAGCGAGACAAGCTCGGTCACGCGCATGCCGGTGGCGTAAAGAAGTTCCATCAAGCATGTGTTTCGCGCACGGTCCGCCGGGCTGCGGCCCACATGGCGCGCGGCGTCGAGAAGCAGGTCCACCTCTTCCTCGCTCAGAGTCTTGGGCAGGCGTTTGTCACGGCCCGGTCCCTTGATGCGCATGGCCGGGTTATCCTCGCGCAGGCGATCCTCAAAGGCAAAGCGGTAGAGCTGTTTGATCGCCGAGAGCCGCCGGGCGCGGGTGGCTTTGGCAAGGCCCTGCGCCTCAAGATCCACGAGGTAATGCTCGATATCGGCCTGCTGTGCGCGTGCCGGATCAAGCGATTTGGCCCCCAGCCAGCCTGCGAAATCCGCCAGGTCGCGGGCATAGGCGGCCAGCGTGTTCTCGGCGGCGCCCTGCTCTGCGGCCTGCGCCTCCAGAAAGAGGGGGATCCAGCCCGCGCTCATCCGCGCTGGTCCAGAATGAGCAGCTGGAGCGCGGCACGCCGGGCGGTATCCTCCAGCCCCACCGCGCGCAGGGTGGAGAGCGCCTCGGCGGTCTGTGTGAGGTCGCCGCCGGCACCGTCCAGTTGAATGGCGGCTGCGAGAATGGCCTCGCCCAGCTTGCCATCCGACAAAAGGCGCGCGTGTTCAGCGCTGGGGGAGGGCGCGGCGGTGAAAACGCGGGTGATCATCCGCTCCTCGGGGGAGGTGGCGAGGACCGGATCGGGCGCGCCCATCGCCACGCTGGCCAGAAACCGTGCGGCGCGCCGGGGACTGGGGGACTTGGCGGCTGCCTCGTAATCCTCGCCCAGAAGGGTAATGCGAAACGCGAGAGCCTGTGTTGCTGGGTCCAGACGCGGCGCGGCGCGCACCAGCCCTTCTGCAAAGAGGCGCGCGAAGCTTATCTCCAAATGCGCGTCCGACATCATCCGCCAGACGGGCGGTAGGGTGCGGGCGATGGCGTCCGCGTCCTGGCGGGTGAGGGCGCGGTCAAACTCCTGCACTGCCTCAACCCGGTCCCAGACGCCACCCGACGCTGCCGGATCGCGGTCGGTATAAAGCCCCAAGAGCCGGTTCTCGGAGAGCGCGCCTGTGCGCACCAATCGCTCGGCGGCCTCCAGCTCGGCTTTCCAGCCGGCATTGCCACGCAGATCGGCCACCGCAAAAGATAGCGGCAACCCCCGCGTGGGCAGGGGCGTTCCAATGGCCTCGTAAAGCTGAAAAATCAGCGGCGAGGGGTCTTGGACGGGGGGAAGCTCCACGCTCTCCTCGGCCAGTTCGGGGTCGAGAAACCGCTCCAAAAGGTAGCTTTCGGTGCTGCTAAAGATGCCGAGGGCCGCGCCGGTGTCATAGATGAGCGCTGCGGTCGGCCAATCCCCTGTGAGCGTGGCGCAATAGATTTGAGCGGCTTGATCCGGGTGAAGCGCGCGGCGCGCCATCAGGCGGGTGCAGGCCGCGGCCTCATCCCCACGCAGGAGCGACAGATCGAACCATTGCGTAAAAAGCTCGGGCGTGTCGGGGCCTGCGCGCGTCAAAAGCGCCTGTGCAGGCTCCACCGCACCCAGCCGCATGAGAGCCGCCACGCGCGCCTTGAGAAACGCCCCTTCCGCGCCGCCCGGCGGCTCTGCCTCGGCCAAGAGAAGCGTGTAGTAAAGCGCCTGAACCGCCGGAAGCGGGTCATCTGCTGCGCGCAGCCAAAGCGACAGGATCGCGTCCGCATCGCTCGCGGCCCAGAGCGTTGCGGGCAGGCCGGTCACCGAAGGTGGCAAAAGCCCGACCGCCTCATGATCGGCATCCCCCAGCGCCATCACCGTCACCTCGGGCACGGATACGCCTGTCGCATTCGGGGCCTCGGGGTCTGCGGTCACACGTGGTGCTGCCACCGTTGGCGCCTCATCCAGCCAGTCGATGGCCGAGAGCGGTGTCTGGGCGGTTGCAGCCGTGCAAAAAACCGCGCCAAGCGCTATCACGAGTGCGGCTTCAGTTCTTCTCAAGGATGATATCCTGCCTTGTTTCAGTCGCAATAGGCGAGAAATCGGCCCCAAAGAACGGGCCGACATAGGCGTAACCAACCAGCGCGACAAACGCCAGTACACCCAAATAGAACAACCACTTGAGAAGTTTAAACACGTTTGACCTGCCTCAATTACTGCTGATTTTCGACCAATGTAACTGGCCTTTTGGGTAAGATCACGTCATTCATGCGCAAGCAGAGAGTTTTGGGCGGGGGAGTGCCGAAGGGTGAGTGCAGGAGCGGCTGGTAAACTGAAGAAAACCGTTGTGATGGTGGGGATGATGGGCTCTGGGAAAACTGCCGTTGGGCGGGCATTGGCCTGCTCTTTGGGGGTGCCATTTCGAGATTCGGATGCCGAGATTGAGGCCGCCGCCGCCATGAGCGTCGCCGAGATTTTTGCCCGCGACGGTGAGGCGTTTTTCCGGGAGCGCGAGACCGAGGTGATCGACCGTCTGCTGGAGGCGGGGTGCGGGGTATTGTCCACCGGCGGTGGTGCGTTTCTCGTGGCGCGTAATCGGGCACTGATCTCCAAGAAAGGCGTGTCGGTGTGGCTCAATGCCGATCTGCCGCTCCTGTGGAGCCGGGTGAAACACAAAGATACCCGCCCACTTTTGCGCACGCCTGATCCTCGCGGAACACTCAAGGCGCTCTATGAGGCCCGCGTGCCGGTCTATGCCGAAGCAGATCTGGAAGTGGTGAGCCGGGCGGAATATTCTATCGACATGATGGCTGAGAAAGTGCTTGAGGCTTTGGGTCGCCGACCCGACGTTCTGGAGGCCGCAACATGAGCGATATTGTCCATGTCCCGCTTGGGGATCGCGCTTATGACGTGCATGTGGGCCCCGGATTGCTGGGCCGCTCGGGCGAGATGATCTCGCCCCTGTTGCGCCGCCCGCGCGTGGCCGTGGTGACCGATGAGACGGTGGGGGCACTCCACCTGGAGACATTGCGCGCAGGGCTTGCTGCGGCCGGGATCAGCATGGAGGCGCTCGCCCTGCCGCCCGGTGAGAGCACGAAGAGCTGGCCGCAGCTTGAGAGAACTGTGTCGTGGCTCTTGGATCAACGCGTTGAGCGCGGTGATGTGGTCGTGGCCTTTGGCGGCGGTGTGATTGGTGATCTGGTGGGGTTTGCGGCGGCCATCCTGCGGCGTGGCGTGCGCTTCGTTCAGGTGCCGACCTCCCTTTTGGCGCAGGTCGACAGCTCCGTGGGCGGCAAGACGGGCATCAATGCGCGCCAAGGCAAGAACCTCATCGGCGCGTTTCACCAACCCAGCCTTGTTCTGGCTGACACCGACGTGCTCGGCACGCTACGCCCGCGCGATTATCTTGCGGGTTACGGCGAGGTGGTGAAATACGGGCTTCTTGGGGATGCGGCGTTTTTCGACTGGCTTGAGGTGGAGGGGCCGCGCGCCGCCGCCGGGGATATGGCCGCGCGCATTGCCGCCGTGCGCCGCTCGGTCGAGATGAAATCCGAGATCGTTGTCCGCGACGAGACAGAGCAGGGCGACCGCGCCTTGCTAAACCTCGGCCATACGTTCTGCCACGCGCTTGAGGCGGCGACGGGCTATTCCAACCGGCTTTTGCACGGCGAAGGCGTGGCCATCGGATGCGCCATGGCGTTTGAGCTGTCGGCGCGGCTCGGGCTTTGCAGCCAAGAGGCGCCGAGCCGGGTGCGCGCGCATTTGCGCGAGATGGGGATGAAAGTGGATCTGACTGATATTGCCGGAGATCTGCCCGATGCAAAGGGACTGCTTGCGTTGATGGCGCAGGATAAAAAGGTTGTCGACGGTCAGCTTCGTTTCATCCTCGCCCGCGATATTGGTGCGGCATTCGTCACATCGGACGTGCCGCGCGATGCGGTACTCGGCGTTTTGCAGGACGCGCTTAGCCTGCGGTGACACGCGCCCGCCTGCTGCACTTAAAGCAGCTCGGATACCTTTCTGGCACGCATCCCAATGGTCCCGGTTCCACCAAAAGACGAAAAGCACCCATTTGGGTCTCTTGTGCAGGAGACGGAAGGTCCAAGAAGCTGGAGATCCTATCCACATACCCAAAGTTAATGCCCTTTGGATAAAACCAATCTGGCCATCTTCTTAGCCCAAATACTCACCCCCGTGGGTGATCTCATAGGAGCTAAGGAGACCCTCCTCAGCCCGCGCGCTTCACCAAAGCATGCCGCTTCTTGCCCGCGCTCAGCCTCACAGGCTCGGCCAAGGCCGCCGCAGTCAGCATCAACCCCGCATCGCTCAAAGGTACATCATCCATCCGCGCGCCGTGCTCTGCGATCAGCCGCTTGGCCTCTTTGCCCGACTTGGCGAGCCCCGCGCGCACCAGAATCTGCACGATCGATATGCCGTCGGACAGCTCTGCCTCCGACAACTCCAGCGTGGGCAAATCATCCCCAATGCCGCCCTTCTCGAACACCTCATGCGCCGTGGCCTCTGCGGCCTCCGCCGCCGCGCGCCCGTGCAAGAGGGTCGTCACCTCATTGGCCAAAATAACCTTGGACGCGTTTATCTCAGCTCCGCCGAGGGCCCCAAGCCGGTCGCATTCCTCCACGGGCAGCTCCGTGTAGAGCTTCAAAAACCGGCCCGTATCGGCATCTGTCGTGTTCCGCCAAAACTGCCAGAACGTATAGGGGCTGCACATATCCCCATTCAGCCACACGGCGCCATCCTGGCTTTTGCCCATCTTCTTGCCGTCCGATGTGGTCAGGAGCGGCGAGGTCAGGCCAAAGACTTCGCCATGGATCACCCGGCGGGTGAGGTCGATCCCGTTGACGATATTGCCCCATTGATCCGAGCCGCCCATTTGCAACATGCACCCATAGCGCCGATTCAGCTCCATGAAGTCATAAGCTTGCAAAATCATGTAGTTGAACTCAAGAAAGCTCAGCGATTGCTCCCGGTCCAGCCGCGATTTCACGGATTCAAATGACAGCATCCGGTTGACGGAGAAATGCCGCCCGATGTCGCGCAGGAACTCAAGGTAATTCAGCCCGTCAAGCCATTCGGCATTGTTGACCATCATCGCATCGGTCGCATTGTCGCCATAGCTCAGATACCGCGCGAAGACCTGCTGCATGCCTTCAATGTTCTCGTTTATCACCTGCGGGGTCAGCAGGGGTCGCTCGTCCGCGCGAAAACTGGGATCGCCTACCTTTGTGGTGCCGCCGCCCATCAAAGTAATCGGCTTGTGCCCGCTCTTTTGCAACCAGCGCAGCATCATGATGTTCAGCAAATGGCCGATATGCAGGGATTTCGCTGTCGCGTCATAGCCGATATAGGTTGGCACCACCCCCGCCATCATCGCGTCGTCCAGCCCTTGCATATCAGTGCAATCGGCAAGAAAGCTGCGCTCAATCATGATGCGCAGGAACTCAGATTTCGGATGGTAGGTCATGGCGCTTGTCCCGCTTGCTTTTGCGCGGCAATGTATAGGTGGGTAATGGGCGAAGGAAAAGGCCATGTTGACGGCCATAAAGCCGAGTGCGGCACGCATCGCAGAAAAGGCCACGCAGAAGACCATGCAGAAGACCAAAGGCAAGGGCGAGCGCCTCTGGGCGATGGGTGCCATGTCGGGCACGTCGCTTGATGGGGTGGACGCGGCACTGATCGAGACGGATGGCCATGATATATTTGCTTTTGGCGCATCGCAGTACCGGGCCTATAGCGCCGACGAACAGCGGGTTCTGAGCGCCGCTTTGGGAAAATGGCCGGGTGAGGATCTGGGTGCTGCGGAAGATATCGTGATGCGCGCGCATCTGGATGCGATGGCGCAGCTTGAAAGTGCGGCACTGGCCGGGTTTCACGGCCAGACCCTCGCGCATGATCCGCGTGGGCGCGGCACGCATCAGATCGGAGATGGCGCGGCATTGGCGGAGGCTTTGAGCCTGCCGGTTGTATGGGATTTTCGCAGCGCGGATGTGGAGCTTGGTGGGCAGGGCGCGCCGCTGGCACCGTTTTATCATTTCGCCTGCGCGCGCCATATCGGGGCCAAAGCCCCCTTGGCGTTTCTCAATCTGGGCGGGGTGGGCAATATCACTTGGATTGACCCTGCCAAGGACAGCCCCGAGGCCGAAGGCGCGCTTTTAGCCTTTGACACCGGGCCTGCCAATGCGCCGATCAATGATCTTATGATGGCGCGGCGCGGGGTGCCTTTTGACGAAGGCGGCGCACTGGCCCGCAAAGGCGTGGTGGCCGAGGGGGCTTTGGAGCTTTTCCTCGACGAGGCTTATTTTCGCAAGATACCGCCCAAATCGCTGGATCGCGATGCGTTTGCCGACATGATTGAGTTGGTGCGCGAGCTGAGCGATGCGGATGCCGCCGCCACTCTTACCGCGATGAGTGCGGCGGGCGTCTTGCAGGCGATGGAGCATTGCCCAAGCCCGCCCGAACGGATGCTGGTCACGGGTGGTGGGCGGCATAATCCGGTGCTGATGGAGATGCTGCGCGCAGCTCTTGATTGCCCCGTTGAGCCTGTGGAGGCGGTGGGGCTTGATGGTGATATGCTGGAGGCACAGGCCTTTGCGTTCCTTGCCGTGCGGGTGGCGCGGGGGTTGCCCACGTCCTGTCCGGGCACCACAGGCGTGCGGGCGGCGGTGTCTGGCGGCACGCTTAGCCGGCCCGATCTGGGCGTCAGGGAGGCGTGATGGAATACACGCTTAACCAAGGAGCGGCGGGCGGGGTGCGGCTTGGCCTCATCGTGCTGCAAACCGACGAGACGCTTGAATTTGAGGCGTGGCAGGTTCTGGCCGGGCGCGATGCAGCGCTTTTTCATACGCGCATACCCAATGCGCATGACGTCACCCCCGAGACACTGGCCGCGATGGCGAATGAGATGCCAAAGACGGCAGCGCTTTTGCCCGAGGGGTTGGATGCTGTGGGCTATGGCTGCACCTCTGGGGCCACGGTCATAGGCTCAGACGCGGTGGCGGGGTTGGTGGCGCGCGCGCATCCCAAGGCGGCTGTGACGGACCCGATCCGCGCGGTGGTGGCGGCGTTGCATGCGCTCGGGGCCGTAAAAATCGCGATGGTCACGCCCTATGTGCCCAGCGTGACGGCCCCGATGCGCGCGCTCTTGGGGCGCAGCGGCATCGACGTGGTCTCCGAGATCAGCTTTTCTGAGGGCAATGATTGGCGCGTGGCGCGGATTGATCCGGCCTCCACCCGCGCGGCGATGCTCGGCGCGGCAGAGGCCGGACAGGCGGCGGGGGCCGAGGCGATCTTTGCCAGCTGCACGAATTTGCAGACGTTTTCCATCATCGACGGCGTTGAGGCCGAGACGGGCCTGCCAGTCGTCAGTTCCAATCAGGCGTTGCTGTGGCATCTGCTCAAGGTGTCGGGCGCTCGGGCGCAGGGCTGGGGTCCGGGGCGGCTTTTCACCCTCTGATGGGCCTCACCGGACGAGGGTTTTCATACCCCGGTCCAGCCCTTCGAGCGTCATCGGCACCATCTGGTTCTCAAAGATCTCGCGGATCATATGGGTGGATTGTGTATAGTCCCATTGGCGCTCGGGCACCGGGTTGATCCAGAGGTTGGCGGGCCATTGTGCGCGGGCACGCTCCAGCCAGACTTGACCCGCTTCCGGGTTCCAATGCTCGTTCGCGCCGCCCGCAAAGGCGACCTCATAGGGCGACATGGCTGCGTCTCCGACGAAGATGCATTTGTATTCGGGGCCGTAAGTGCGCAGGACCTCATCGGTCGGGGTTTGCGCGTCCCAGCGGCGGGTATTGTCGCGCCACACGCCCTCATAGAGGCAATTGTGGAAATAGTAATACTCCAGATGCTTGAACTCGGAGCGCGCGGCGGAAAAAAGCTCCTCCACCACTTTGATATGCGGGTCCATCGAGCCGCCCACATCGAGGAAAAGAAGGACCCGCGCCGCGTTGCGCCGCTCGGGCCGGGTTTGCACGTCAAGATAGCCCTGCTCGGCGGTGGCGCGGATCGTGCCATCCAGATCAAGCTCCTCATGGGCGCTGTCGCGCACCCATTGGCGCAGGCGCTTGAGCGCCACTTTGATGTTGCGCGTGCCGATTTCCACCCCGTCATCAAGGTTGCGGAACTCGCGCTTGTCCCAGACCTTGACCGCGCGTTGGTGGCGGCTCTCGTCCTGCCCGATTCGCACGCCTTCGGGGTTGTATCCATAGGCTCCAAACGGCGAGGTGCCTGCCGTGCCGATCCATTTGCTGCCCCCCTGGTGGCGGCCCTGCTGCTCCTTGAGGCGTTCCTTGAGGGTCTCCATCAGCTTGTCGAACCCGCCAAGGGCTTCGATCTCGGCTTTTTCCTCGGGGCTGAGGTGCTTCTCGGCAAGCTTTTCCAGCCACTCTGCGGGCAGGTCGACGGCGTCCAGTACCTCATCAGCGCTGATCGCCTCAAGCCCGGAGAAGGCGGCGGCGAAGGCACGGTCGAAGCGGTCGATATGGCGCTCGTCCTTCACCATCGCGCTGCGCGCGAGATAGTAGAAGCCTTCAATGTCATAGGTCACAAGGCCCGCGCCGACCGCCTCAAGAAAGGTCAGGTATTCGCGCAAGGAGACCGGGACACGGGCGGCGCGGAGGCTCTCAAAGAACGGTAGGAACATCGCCTACCCAAAGCGCATCTGGCGGTCGATCAGCAATGTGACAAAGAGCGCGCCCACCGCGAAGATCATCGCGTAAACCACTGCGTATTGGATAATGTCTGCGACGCGCCCCTTACGACGGCGGGCCTGAAAGGCCCCAAGTGCTGCGCCAGCCAGCGCCGCTATCAGAATAATCATGTATCACCCGTTTGGACCTTTGAGCGGGTTCAGGGCCGAGACCTCGCGCAGCTTTGCACGCACGGCCCAATCCGCGCCATATCCGTACCGTGCCCAGCCAAGGCTGTCCAGCCGGACGGAGCGTGCTTCGGCCACGCGTCCCGTAAGCTCCAGCGCCTCGGCACGCAGCATCATAAGCTGCGCCAAAAGGGCAGCGTTCTCGTGGGTTTCAGCCACAGAAATCTGCGGACCGAGCAGCGTCAGGGCGTCTTCACCGTTCCCGCGCGAAATGGCATAGGCGGCGAGTTGTGCCGCGGTGTGGGCGCGGTGCATTTCGGTGCCGGGGGTGCGGCGGTAATAGGCATCGGCGGCGGCAAACTGGTTCTGCGCATATTCGGGATCGGTGTTCTGGCTGAGCCGTCCGATGGCATAATGCGAGAACGCGCGGCGGTGATCGGTCCAACCGACAGTCTCGGCGATATCGAGCGCGGTTTCGGCTGCCTGACGGCGTTGCATGGGGCCAGCGCCCGGTCCAAGCGCGGTCTGGATCGCCCTGATCCATGCGCGCGGTGTCGTGGTGGGGTGGCGGGGCGCGATGTTCTCGCCTGCGGGATTGAGCCGACGCAGGATGCCGGGGATACGCTCGGCCACCTGCCTGCGAGACATGCCCGAGCGCAGCTCTGGTGCGTAGAAGGCGCGCAGCATCAGCATGTCAAAGCCGGTGAGGACGGTGTGAACATTGTCGTCATTGAAGACGCTGTCCGAGAGGCGATAGAGATCGTTGAGCGGGCCCACGGCCTGTGCCAGCTCCTCGTGCAGGCAATCACGCACCTCTTGGGGGCTGGTATCATTGGGCACAAAAATGGCAATGCGCTTGCGGGTCTCCAACGCGCTCCAGCTTGTCAGACGTGCGCGGCGGGCCTGACGGTATTCGGCGAGATTTGAGATGTTGGGCACGACGAAACACGCAGCCTGCGGCAAATGACGGCGGATATCGGCGCGGCTGACCGCCTCAATGGTGATGTTGGCGGCCTGACCCTGCACCTGCCGGATATTGATGCCGGCCTCATTGCGCATACGGTGCAACAGGCGGTTGAGGTCGGGCAGGAGGGTCGCGGGCGGTGCGCCGGTGACACGCACGGTGATCGGCGTCTCAAACCGCGACAGAACCGCAAGCTGGCGACCGGATTCGAGTTGCATACTTAGATCGATAAAGTCGCGCGCGAGATCCACGTTGGAGCGTTGCGGCGCGGCAGGGCGCGGCACGGAGAAGGATTTCATCGGGGGCATCACGCTGACATCGCCAGTCGCGGCGCGCGATGTGATCTCTCCGGATGTGCCGGGCATACACGCCCCCAGCATGAGGCAAATCGGCAAGATCATTCGACGCATCTGTTTCCCAATCCTTGAGCACTCGTGAAAAACCCCCATGCCAGAGTGGCCGGGGGGGTGCGCTCTGCCAGCGGAGATTGGAGCGTTGATACCTGCCGTCCCTTGCAGACAAAATTACACCGAATCCCATAACCAGCAGGTTCAGGAGTAGAATTGCGCCTCATCCCGACGTCAGTAAGGAGCATTTAAGGCAAAAATGGGGCAAAGTTTATGAAGCAGAGAAAATGCGTCGGGTCACGCCTAAACCTTAGCCATTGACGGTTTTTTCGCTGCATAGCTCTTGTGATTTCTTAGCGGCCGCGCCGCGCCATAAAGGCCAAACGCTCAAAAAGATGCACGTCTTGTTCGTTTTTCAAAAGCGCGCCATGCAGCTTAGGTAGCGCGTCCGCGCCCTTGGATTTAAGGTCCTCCGGGCTCAGATCTTCTGCCAGCAGAAGCTTGAGCCAATCCAGAACTTCTGAGGTTGAGGGTTTCTTCTTCAGCCCTTGCTGCTCGCGAATCTCGTAGAATTGGGTGAGAGCCGTGGTCAAAAGCGCGTCCTTGATGCCGGGGTGGTGTACCTCCACGATCTTGCGCATCGTGTCCATGTCGGGGAAGCGGATGTAGTGGAAAAAGCAGCGGCGCAGGAACGCGTCGGGCAACTCTTTTTCGTTGTTGGATGTGATGATCACGATGGGGCGTTTGGTGGCGCGGATCGTCTCGCCCGTCTCGTAGACGTGAAACTCCATCTTATCGAGCTCTTGCAGCAGATCGTTGGGAAATTCGATATCGGCCTTGTCGATCTCGTCGATCAAAAGCACGCATTTCTCCTCCGACGCAAAGGCCTGCCAAAGCTTGCCGGCGCGGATATAGTTCGACACATCTTCGACCCGCGCATCGCCAAGCTGGCTGTCGCGCAGGCGGCTTACGGCGTCATATTCATAGAGACCTTGTTGTGCGCGGGTGGTGGATTTGATGTTCCACTCGATCATTTGCATCCCAAGCGCGCCCGCGATCTGCCGAGCCAGCTCGGTTTTGCCGGTGCCCGGCTCGCCCTTGACC
Source organism: Roseovarius carneus (assembly GCF_020141465.1). NCBI lineage: Bacteria > Pseudomonadati > Pseudomonadota > Alphaproteobacteria > Rhodobacterales > Roseobacteraceae > Roseovarius > Roseovarius carneus. The sequence goes on from NZ_JAHSPD010000001.1 coordinate 2,121,996, forward strand.
AGAAGGGGCCGCTCCAGCGTGACGGCGGCATTGACCGCGATGGTCAGATCGTCCGTGGCCACATATGCGTCCGTGCCTTCAAATTTCATGGCTCACGCCCCTTTGTTTCGCGTCTCATCAGGCTGCGTGATACCCCAGCGCGGTGTCGCGGTCAAAAGACAAAACCGCGCGCTATTTCGATAGTGACAAATGCCGCGCGGTGCAGTATTTCGGCCCAAATGAAGGGGAGAATTATGTCTCAACCCGATATCCAGACCAACCTTGAACCCATTGAGGATAAACGCATGAAAGCCGAAGTTTTCCTGCCAAAAGACTATAGCCCAGTGGAAGATGAGCCATTCATGAACGAGCGGCAGCTGGAGTATTTCCGCCGCAAACTCGTGGATTGGCGTGAAGACCTCTTGGCGGGAAGCCGCGATACAATCGAGGGTTTGCAAGACGGCACACGGGCGATCCCGGATGTGGCGGACCGCGCCAGCGAAGAGACTGACCGCGCGCTTGAGCTGCGGACCCGCGACCGTCAGCGCAAGCTGGTGGCCAAGATTGATCAGGCCCTGCGCCGGATTGAAGAGGGCGAGTTTGGGTATTGCGATGTGACGGGGGAGCCGATCAGCCTCAAGCGTCTTGACGCGCGGCCCATTGCGACCATGAGCCTTGAGGCGCAGGAGCGGCATGAGCGCCGCGAAAAAGTCCACCGCGACGATTGATTTATATCAGGATCACGTATTCAAGCGCCGGGGCTTTCGCTCCGGCGTTTTTCGTTTGAAAGTGGGTGTATGAAAGCGGCATCAAACATCACTGTGATTGGCGGCGGTATCGGCGGTCTCGCCGTGGCGCGGGCCTGTGCGTTGCGCGGCGCGCGCGTGACGGTGCTGGAGCAGGCGGAGGCCATCGGCGAGGTTGGCGCAGGGTTGCAGATCAGCCCCAACGGGTTCGCTGTTCTGCGCGGTCTCGGGCTGGGTGATGCGCTGCGGGCGGGGGCGGTGCAGGGCGAGGCTGTGGCGCTACATGATTACCGGCGCGGGCCGGTGGTGCGACTGGACCTCACGCGGCTTGAGAGCCGGGAGTATTGGTTCATTCACCGCGCCGACCTGATCGAGATTTTGCGCGCGGGCGCCGAGGCGGCGGGGGTGACGATCCGCACGGGCGCGCGGGTCAGTGAACCGGGGGAGTGCGAGGGCGATCTGGTGATTGGGGCCGATGGGCTCCATTCCGTACTACGGCCCGGCCTCAACGGCCCCGAGGCGCCGTTTTTCACAGGCCAAGTGGCGTGGCGCGCCCTCATCCCGCATGACGGCCGCCGTGGCGGGGAGGCTCGCGTGCACATGGCCCCGCGTCGGCATCTGGTCAGCTACCCGCTGCGCGGTGGTACGCTGATGAACCTTGTGGCGGTGGAAGAGCAGGCGGAGTGGACCACTGAGAGCTGGAGCCATGCAGGCGACGCGGATAATCTGCGGGCGCGGTTCGCGGATTTCGGGGCGGATGCGCAGGAGATGCTCGGTGCCGTGAATGCTGTAAGCCAATGGGGGCTTTTCCGGCATCCCGTGGCCAAAATCTGGGGGCAGGGGCGGTTTGCCCTGTTGGGGGATGCGGCCCATCCCACGCTGCCTTTTTTGGCGCAGGGCGCGTCCATGGCGCTGGAAGATGCGTGGGTTCTGGCCGATGCGCTCGCCGTGCAGGATCTGCCCGAGGCGCTCGTCACCTATACCGCGCGCCGCCGTCCCCGCGCCACGCGCGTCATTGAGGCGGCCAGCGGCAATGCGTGGAAATACCACCTCAGCTTTCCGCCCCTGCGCCTTGCCGCGCATACTGCGCTGCGGCTGGGTGGGGCGCTGGCGCCGATGCGGATGATGCGGCAGTTCGACTGGCTCTACGGCGAGGATGTCACGAACGGCGCGCAGCTTTGCTGATCGGCTCGCCGTAAAGCTCCATCTTATGGCCTTTGAGCTTATAGCCCAGCTTGGCCGCGATTTTTTCCTGAAGCGCCTCAATCTCGGGGTCACAAAACTCGATCACGGCACCTGTCTCCAGATCAATCAGGTGGTCGTGATGCGCGCGCTCCGCATCTTCATAGCGCGCGCGTCCATCGCCGAAATCAACCTTCTCCAAAAGGCCCGATGCCTCAAAGAGCTTCACCGTGCGATAGACCGTCGCCAGAGAAATCCGCGGGTCATGCGCCACGGCGCGGGCGTAAAGCTCATCGACATCGGGGTGATCGTCTGCCGCCTCCAGCACGGCCGCAATGATGCGCCGTTGCTCGGTCATGCGCAGGCCCATGTCGGCTGCGCGGCGGATGATGCTGTCGGTCATGGCGTGTCTCGTTTGCGGAACCTCGCTTAGGTGATACCGCCTGAGCGGCGTAGATTCCACCGCTTTTGACCGCCTCCGTGCTTGACTTATCCACGCCGCACCCGCATATGCACATCACGCGCATCTGTCCCGCCGCGTGAGCATGCTGGCCGCCCTTCGGGCAGACAGCCCCCCCGGACAGGCAGCGTTTGTTCCCAAAATCACGCGTGGGGCATGCCGCCGGGACGGCGGCCGGGCATTCGTCCGGCGCGTCAGGGCCGTTGGCGGAACCACGACGAGGGCGGCCCTGCGCATGAGGTGCAAGGCTTTGAGCCCTTTGAGACTGGTGCTGCGTGCAGTTTGCCCGGCGCCGATAAAGGAAACGATTTGAATTTGTTTGAAGAAATGGGCCTGCCCAGCGGTTTGGTCCGCAAGCTGGCCGCGCAAGGCATCTCCGAGCCAACCCCGATCCAGAGCCACGCGATTCCGCACGCGCTCAACGGGCATGACGTGATGGGCCTTGCCCAGACCGGCACGGGCAAGACGGCGGCGTTTGGTTTGCCACTGATTGCGCGTATGATGGAAGAAGACACACGCCCCGGCCCCAAGATGGTTGGTAGCCTGATCCTCGCGCCCACGCGCGAATTGGCAGGACAGATCCGCGACACGCTTTTGCCTTTGGTGCGCGACACGCCGATGAAGATCGGTGTGGTGGTCGGTGGGCAATCGATCAACGTGCAGATCAAGCGCCTTGAGAAGGGCACGCATATCCTCGTGGCCACGCCGGGCCGCTTGCTGGACCTGCTGGATCGCCGGGCGCTGCGCCTTGATGAGGCGAAGTTTCTGGTGTTGGATGAGGCGGATCAGATGCTCGATCTGGGCTTTATCCACGCGCTGCGCAAGATTGCCGGGATGCTGCCAAAAGAGCGTCAGACGATGCTTTTTTCGGCCACCATGCCCAAACAGATGGAAGAGATCGCCGCGAGCTATCTCACCCATCCCAAGCGCGTGCAGGTCGCCCCTCCGGGCAAGGCTGCCGACAAGGTCACGCAAGCCGTGCATTTCATCGCCAAGGCGGAAAAGCCAAACTTGCTGATTGAGCTTCTGGCCAAGCACAAGGATGAGCTTGCACTGGTCTTTGGGCGCACGAAGCATGGCTCGGACAAGCTGGCCCGCAAGCTTGAAAGTGCTGGCTTCTCCGTGGCCGCGATCCATGGCAACAAAAGCCAAGGACAGCGTGACCGTGCGCTCAAAGCATTCCGCGATGGTCAGGTGAAGGTGCTTGTGGCCACGGATGTGGCGGCACGCGGTCTCGATATTCCGGATGTGAAACATGTCTACAACTTCGATCTGCCCAACGTGCCCGAGAATTACGTCCACCGCATTGGTCGCACGGCCCGCGCGGGCAAGGATGGCGCGGCTATCGCATTTTGCAGCCCCGATGAGATGGGCGAATTGAAAGACATCCAGAAGGTTCTGGGCACCAGCATCCCCGTTGTTTCGGGGCGGCCCTGGGCCGATCTGCCTGATCCTACGGCCAAGCCCAAGGGCCGTGGTCCGGGCGGCGGTGGCGGCAATCGACGCGGGCGCGGTGGCAAAGGTGGTGGCGGCCAAGGGGGCGGCGGTGGCCAATCCCAAGGCGCCGGCCCCGGTGGCGGTGGTGGCAACCGGCGTCGGCGCGGTGGCGGCGGTGGACGCTCTGGTGCTAAGGCCGCGTAATCTGCGAATGTTACAGTGACGGATCAGGCGGGGTGTTCCCCGCCTTTTTCATGTGCCGCAGAAGGTTTGTTGCACCACTTCCGAGGGCTCGGGCGGGCGGCGTAAATCCTCCACGCCCGGCTGCGCCTCAAAGGGCTTGGAGAGCACGCTAAGAAGCCGCTCGAAGGGGGCGAAATCTCCCTCGCGCGCGGCCAGGATCATCTCTTCGATCCGGTGGTTGCGGGGGATGACCCAAGGGTTGGAGGCCTGCATCAGGGCTGACGGGTCTGCCTCGCGTTCGATTCGCGCGCGCCACTCCGGCTCCCATTGATCAAAGGCGGCAGGGTCCAGAAACTGATCCCGCGCAGCCCCTTCGGTGAGCGCGCGGAATGTGTTGGTAAAATCCGCGCGCCCCGCCTGCATCCGTTCGAGCAGCCCCTCAATGAGCGGCTTGTCTGCCTCCGTGGCCTCTTTGAGGCCGATCTTGGCACCCATCCGGCGCAGCCATGCGGCATCCACCAGCGCAGGCATGGCGTGAATGATCGCGGTAAACTCCTCAATCGCGGCGTCCCTGTCTGGCATCAGCGGCACAAGCGATGTGGCCAGCTGCGCCATATTCCAGACGATCACATGTGCCTGATTATCATAGGCATAACGCCCCTGCGCGTCGATTGAACTGAAGACCGTGACCGGGTGATAGACATCCATGAAGGCGCAGGGGCCGTAATCAATTGTCTCGCCCGAAAGGGCCGTGTTGTCTGTGTTCATCACCCCGTGGATGAAGCCGAGCGACATCCAATGGGCCACCAATTCGGCCTGCGCGGCGCAGACCGCGCGCAAGAAATCCGCCGGGCCGTTTGCGTCCGGGTAATGGCGCGCGGCAGTGTAGTCATAAAGTGCGTGGAGCGCCTCCACATCGCGGCGCGCGGCGAAATACTGAAACGTGCCGACGCGGATATGGCTTGACGCAACGCGGGTCAGAACCGCGCCGGGCACGGCCCCTTCCTGACGGTAGATCGGCTCGCCCGTCAGGGCGGCGGCCAGCGCGCGGGTGGTGGGCACGCCAAGCGCGTGCATTGCCTCGCTGACGACATATTCACGCAGCACGGGGCCCAGCCACGCGCGCCCATCGCCATTGCGGCTATAGGGGGTAGGGCCGGAGCCCTTGAGCTGAATATCGCGCCGATGCCCAGCGGGGTCTATGACCTCGCCCAGCAGGACTGCCCGCCCATCACCGAGCTGTGGGGAGAAGCCGCCAAATTGGTGCCCCGCATAGACCTGCGCAATCGGCTCGGCCCCATCAGGCAGCTCGCTGCCCGCAAACACCGGGGCCATGGCGGCGTAATCAAGGCTCAGCCCCAACTCTTCGGCAAGGCCGGTGTTGAACGCCAAAAGCGCAGGTGCGGCCACGGCGCGCGGGGCGATCCGTGTGTAGAAGCCTTCGGGCAGGCGGGCGTAGCTATTGTCAAATTTGATCATCATGGGGTTAACCTAAGCCTGCGCTTCGCAAATAAAAAGGCGCAGAGGTCTGCGCTTTCGTCTTTCAGAACATACGTGGCATGTTCAAAGCACGCGAGACATCAGGCCATAGCCCTCGCGCAGCTCAAAATGTAGCGCCTCGTAAAGCGCGCGTGCCTTGGCGTTATCGCCGCGCACTTCCAAATGGATCGCCTTCATGCCCGCCGCGCCAAGCGCCTTGGGCAGCCCGCGCAGCACTTCCAGCCCGATCCCGCGTCCGCGCACGCCGGGCCGGATATAGATCTCGTCCAAAATCCCGTCGAGCCCGCCATATTCCAGCGACCAGCCAAAACTGACGCAGGCATACCCAATCGGCGCGCGCGATGGCCCGATCACATAGATCGCCCCATGCGGTGATCCCTCCAGCAAAGGCAGCACAGCCGCGCGCCGTGCAGCATCGCTCAGATCAATGCCCTCTTCGGTGTGGAACGCCGCAATCAATGGCAAAAGCCGGTCGATATCTTCAGGTTTGCCAAGTGTCATCGCGGTCATAACTGTCCCACCCTATCTGGCGTATTGGCGGACCATGGCGTGTGCAGGCTTCATTGTCCACCGGACAGGGCCGCGCCGGTGGACGGGCGCCGGTAGTGGCGTAACACATAGAGCCGGATGGCCGAAGCGAGCCCCATATCTGTGCCTCGGTCCGCGTCAATTTCTGCGGCCAGCACGTTGATCGCCGTATCTTTTGACGCTGCAATCTCGCGAAAGGCCTGCCAAAACTCTGCCTCAAGCGACACCGAGGTACGATGCCCCTTGAGGGTGAGCGAATGTTTGACAGGCCGCCTGCTCATGTCTCGCGTTTTTTAGCGTCCAGATTTTTGGCGATCTGCGCTGCCTTGGCCTTGAGCAGTTCTTTCTGGCTCTTGGTCTGGCCAAAGGCCACGGCATTTTCATCCGCGCGGGCCCGGCGGGAGGCGCGGTTGCGCTCTTTCTTGGCCTTGTTCATGTTCACTGGGGCGCTCATTTTGGTCCTACCATGTTCTCGGGCCGCACAACGCGGTCGAATGTTTCGCCATCCACAAAGCCCAAGGCAATCGCCTCTTCGCGCAATGTGGTGCCGTTCTTATGGGCCGTCTTGGCCACTTTTGTCGCGTTATCATAGCCAATTTCGGGCGCGAGCGCCGTGACAAGCATCAGCGATTCGCGCATCAGCTTGTCGATCCGTGTGCGGTCCGCGTCGAGCCCGGCCATGAGATTATCGGTGAACGTACCCGCCGCATCGCCCAGAAGCTGCATGGATTGCAGCACGTTATAGGCCATCATAGGTTTGTAGACGTTCAGCTCAAAATGCCCCTGAGAGCCGGCAAAGCCCACGGCGGCATCATTGCCCATAACATGCGCGCAGACTTGGGTCAGCGCCTCGCATTGAGTGGGGTTCACCTTGCCGGGCATGATCGAGCTGCCCGGCTCGTTTTCGGGCAGGATCAGCTCGCCCAGGCCGCAGCGCGGGCCGGAGCCGAGCAGGCGGATATCGTTTGCGATCTTGAAGAGCGACCCGGCCACGGTTTTCAGCGATCCGGAGATTTCCACCATCGCGTCATGGGCGGCCAGCGCCTCAAACTTGTTGGGGGCGGTGACGAAGGGCAGGCCGGTGATCTTGGCCATGTTCTGGGCCACCATCACGTCCCAACCGGGGTTTGTGTTGAGGCCGGTGCCCACGGCTGTGCCGCCTTGGGCCAGCTCATAGATGCCTTCAAGCGAGGTCTCGACCCGCTTGATCCCCATGGCGACCTGATGGGCATAGCCCGAAAATTCCTGACTCAGCGTCAGAGGGGTCGCGTCTTGAGTGTGGGTGCGGCCAATTTTTATTATTCCATCGAAACTTGCGATCTTTTCTTCAAGTGACGCATGAAGCTTGCGCAGGCCCGGCAGCAGCATGTCGCGCGCCATCATCGCGGTCGAGATATGCATCGCCGTAGGGAAGGTGTCGTTGGACGATTGCCCCATATTGCAATGGTCGTTGGGATGCACCGGGTCCTTGGAGCCGATCACGCCGCCCATGATCTCAATCGCGCGGTTGGCGATCACCTCATTGGCGTTCATGTTGGATTGCGTGCCCGACCCGGTCTGCCACACCACCAGCGGGAAATTGTCGTCGAGCTTGCCCGCGACAACCTCGGATGCGGCCTCGATAATTGCTTCTCCGCGCGCCGTGTCCAGCTTGCCCAGCGTCACATTCGCCTCAGCGCAGGCCTGTTTGATCACGCCAAGCGCGCGAACAATGGCCACGGGCTGTTTTTCCCACCCGATGGGGAAATTCAGGATCGAGCGTTGCGTTTGCGCGCCCCAATACTTGTCTGCGGGGACCTCAAGAGGGCCAAAACTATCGGTTTCAGTGCGGGTGGCGGTCATGGGCGGGCTCTCCTATGCGGTTTGCCCCTTCCTTATCCTATGGCGCGGAAAGTTCAATCGCGGCTTACTTGCGGAAGGTATCGAGGCTGACCACCTCTGCCTGCTTGGTAGAGCTGTCGTCGGGGGATGGCGCGTCCTCGTCTTCTTCGTCCTCCTCCTCCGGCGTCTCGAAGCGCAGCCCAAATTCGACCGAGGGGTCTACGAAGGTCAGGATCGCGTCATATGGCACCACAAGCGCTTCGGGCGCGTCGCCAAAATTGAGTGAAACGGAGAAGCCTTTGTCCGTGACCTCAAGATTGTCATACCAATGCTGCATCACCACGGTCATCTCGCTGGGATAGCGTTCGCGCAGCCAATCCGCGAGCTTTGCGTCCGGGTGCGTCGTGTCGAATGTGATGAAGAAATGATGCGCGCCTGGCAGGCCGTTTTCCTGCACATCTTCCAGCACCTCTTGGATCAGGCTCCGCATGGCGCGGTGCATCAGGTTGCCATAGTCAATTCTATCGGACATGTGCGCCCCCCGGCTTGGTCTCCCTCATCATAGGGGATTCGGGGCAAAAGCAAAGCGCTGTCAGAGGGCCATGCCCAGCACTCCGCCTGCCGCCGCCATAAGCCCCAATGCGGGCAGCATTGGCACCCGCAGGCCCAGCATGAGCACGCCCGCCAACGCGGTGAGGGCTGCGGCGGGGAGGGAGAAACTGGACCAGACGGGACGGGGGCCAAAAGCCGTCTCGCCCACCTCGCCAAAGAGGACATGAAGCGCGAACCACAGCGACAGGTTCAGGATCACGCCCACCACAGAGGCGGAAATCGCGGCCAGCGCGCCTTTGAGCCGGGGCTGCGCCAGAAGCCACTCCAGATAGGGTGCACCGGCGAATATCCATAGAAAACAGGGCAGAAACGTCACCCAAAGTGTGAGCGCGCCCGCCGCAAGGGCCAGCCCAAGCCCGCCCTCGTAATAGCCCGCCAGAAGCGCCACGAACTGCGTCACCAGAATGAGCGGGCCGGGGGTGGTTTCCGCAAGCCCCAGCGCGTCGATCATCTGTGCGGTGCTGAGCCAGCCATGTGTCTCCACCACGGCCTGTGTCATATAAGCGAGAACGGCGTAGGCGCCGCCAAATGTCACCACGGCCAGTTTGCTGAAGAAGAGCGCGATTTCCGTAAGGAACTCTGCACCCGAGGCCCAGACGGCCAGCACGGGCAGCGCCCACAGCACTGCAAAGATCACCGCGCCCTTGGCAGAGCGGCCAAACTGGCCCCGTGGCAGTGGCGCCGCATCGCCTGGTGCTGCCCCGGCGCTCAGCGCGCCATAAAGAGCGGCCAGCGCAATGATCAGCGGGAAGGGCAGCCCCGCGAAGAAGATCGCGGCAAAACCCAGTGCGGCAAGCGCCCAATGCGCGGCCCCTTTCAGCGCCTTCTGGCTGAGGCTCCAAAGCGCCTTGATCACGATGATAACCACCGCCGCCTTGATCCCCAGAAAGACGGCTTGAACCAGCGGCACTTGCCCAAGCGCGATATAAGCGAGCGCGAGCGCGAGGATGACCGCCGCACCGGGCAGCACGAAGAAAAGCCCGGCGATCAACCCGCCCACCGTGCCGCGCAGCTTCCACCCGGCATAGGTGGCCAGTTGCATTGCCTCGGGTCCCGGCAGGAGCATGCAGAAGGACAACGCACCCAGAAACTGCGGCTCACTCATCCATCCACGGTGCTCCACCAGCTCGCTATGCATGAGGGATATCTGCGCGGCGGGCCCACCGAAGGAGAGAAGACCGATACGCGCGAAGCTGCGCAGGAAATCGCTCAGCGGCATGTCCATCGCTCACTCCCTTATACGCGGTGGCGCGCGCTTTGTGGTGGCTCACCTTGGCTCAGGGGTTTGACGATTTCATGACACGGCGCGCGCGCCAAGAGGCATCGGTGCGGAAATCATAAAAATATGGGGGTAAAGTGCAGGCTTCTGTTGCCAGGTGCCTGCGAACCCCGCCTTACGCGGCTAGGCGCAAGGGCTTAAGTTTCAGTCGCTGAAACCGCTTACGCGGCCATCGCAACTGGAGCACGATTGTCATTTGCAATTGTACTTTTTGGGCCGATACGGTGGCACCCAGCCGAAACAAAGCATAACCCCTTTAGACGTTCGTCGATCCTATTTCGACCCCCTCCGCCGCCAAATGAACGGGTGTTGGTGGAGTCGCCGGGTACCGCCCCCGGGTCCGATCCGCGTATTACGAGCGCGTTTATGTCCATAGTCCCCGAAGGAACATTTTGAATATAGGCGGTGCTGTTCGGTTTGCAAAGGGGGCACGCAAAACCCCCCGCCGGGTAAGGGCGGGGGTTTTGGTCATCTTGGGGCGCGATGATTAACCAGCGCGGCGGAAATCCGTCTCATCGGTCACGGCGAACCGCCCGCCTTTGAGCTTTTGCAGCTTTCCCTCGCGCAGAAGCTGCCCGAACGAGCGCAGCCCCTCTTCGCGGGAAAAGTCGCCCGCCTCCATCTCACGCAGCTTTTGCATCAGCATCGGGCGCGAGAATTGCGGCATGCCTTCCACATCGGCCATATAGGCGGCGGCGGCTTCCAAAAGCTCGGGCAGGGATTTGGCCCCTTGCGCGTCGGCAAAATCAGCAAAGCTGTGATCGGTGGCGGAAGCATTCATCTGCTCAGGCTTTGGTTCGGTCTGTGGGCGCTGTGGGGTCATGTCCGAGGTGTCTTTCCGTATCTCGGACGCTTCGGCCAGAGGAGCCTCGGCGGGACGCGCGCGCACAACCCGGCGAGGCCGTATGGGGGCCGCATCGGTGTCGACACGTTGCTCGGCCACCAGCTTCAGAGGCGCGGGGCGTGGGGCGGCTGGCCGTTCGGGGCTGGGCGTGGCTGTGACTGATACGCGCGGGCGACGGGGGCGCACGGCGTTTTCAAGATCGAGCCGGTAAGGCTGATCGTCCACGTCTTGCGCCATGGCTCCGCCCGCGCTGCGCTCGGCCTTGGTGGCGGCCACGGCGGCGCGCAGGTGTTGAATGGCATTGCGCCGTTCGTTTGATTCGGGCTCTTGCAACTGGCTGTCGGTCTCATCGAAGATCCGCGAGGTTTGCGCATCGGACCCAATTGCGCCGAGCACAGCGCTTTTGGCGTCAGGGGCGGGCTTCTCCGTGGCGGCGTCTTCGGCTGCATCTTGGGGCGCATCTTCCGGCGCGTCGTCGATCTCATCCGTAAGGTCTTTGCTGGCCTCGGCGGGGGTGTCGTCAAGATCGGCGAGGGCGTCGGCCACATCATCTGCCACATCCTCGGACGTGCCCTCTACGATCTCCTCGGCTGGCATTTCTGCCGCCTCAGGCTCTGACTTTGCGGCGCGGGACGCGTTCAGCTCCGCTTCGACCTCTGCCAATTCGCGTTGCAGATCGGCCTCTTCCTCGGGCGAGAGGGAGGCACCGTCTGTGGCGTTGTTTGCGGCGCTGTCTGTCCCGCCAAGGGCTGCGTCGAGATCGGCGCGTTTCACCTTGATCATACGCGCGGCGAGGGGGCGGACCTCTGATGCGTCCTCAGTAGGGGCTGTCTCGGCGTCATTGCCGATGGCATCCGCCTTAAGCTGCGCCAGAGTATCATCTGCGCGGGGCGCGGCGTCTGCGTCGATGTCATCGTCATCCTTAGCGGTTTCAATCGGGCCGTTGTCCGCTGCGCTCAAGCGGGCCAGCATGTCGTCTTCGACGTCTGTGTTTTCTTGCGCGGTGGCGTGTGCTTCGGCTTCGCGAGTGGCGGCCTCGGCGCGGGCTTGTTCTGCGTCGGCTTCGGCCTGCGCTTCAAGCTCTGCTTGGCGTTTGGCCTCGGCGGCGTGGTCTGCCTCGGCTTTCGCGTCTGCTGCACGCTCCGCCTCCGCTTGCTCAGCGGCCTCGGCTTGACGCTCTGCTTCCGCTGCACGCTCAGCCTCGGCCTTTTCGGCCGCTTTGGCTTCTGCTGCCGCTTGGGCCTCCGCCTCACGCGCGGCCTCTGCCTCACGCGCGGCCTCAAGGGCGGCACGGTCTTCTTCGGCTTTGGCGGCGGCCTCAGCTGCGCGCTGGGCCTCCTCGCGCTCCGCTTGTTCGGTGCTTTCAGCCTCGGCCAAACGGGCCGCATCTTCTTCTACATCATCAGCGTCCAGCGCGGCCGCGATATCATCCTGTGCGCTTCTCAAGAAATCTTGGGCGTGCTCGTCCTCGGTATAGCGCGCATCGAATCCGCCTGACGGGCTGGCCACGGCGCGGATGCGGCGCAGCTTGTCGGCCACGCTTTCCGCCTCGCCTTGGGGGGCGGCGCGTTTGGGTGCTTCATCAGCGTTATTTATGCCGTTGGTCACAGTGGCCTCAGAGCGGACCTCTGCCGCGCCCTGCGCAGGCAACGCGGCAGGGGGCGTCGTTGCCACCGGGGCGGACTGTGGGGCAGGCGCGGTGGCGGGCGATGCCGCTGCATCGCTGGCGCGCAAGTGGATACGGCCGTCTTGATCATGTGCCTCCACGCGGCGCGAAATCTCGCGGCCTGCGATCTTGGCCAGCATGTCTGCATCGGGTGTCGGTGGCTCTGCGCCGAAATAACGGTCGTCGGCGGCCAGATCACGGAAATACTCCGCAATCGCCTTCATCGTGTCGAACGAATCGTCGAACCCTTCAAGGGTGCACGAAAACGTGCCATACGAGACCGTCAGAATTTTACTCGAATTCACCATAACATGCTCACTTTCGTTGCCTGCAATGGGCGGTTTACCATGGGGGGCGCGTTCAAACCGGCCCGAATCTGAGAAGATTAACGTATCATTTCATGGCGAGATTGTGATCTGTTTCACAAATCTGGGATAATATAGTGAATTTGAAAATGATTGTGCAGGATTTGGGACCAATCACGCTGCTGGGTGGCGGTGCGGCGACGCAAGAGCAATTGCACGCGGCGATGGGGATCGCCCCCGTGGCGGTGGCGGCGGATGGCGGCGCGCAGTTGGCGTTAACCCACGGGGTTGATGTGCGGGCGGTGATCGGCGATTTCGATTCGATATCTGAGGATGTGCGCGCCGCCGTGCCCGCTGAAAACCTGCATCATATCCCCGAGCAAGACAGCACGGATTTTGAGAAATGCCTCGCGCGGATCAAAGCGCCCCTTATCCTCGGGGTGGGCTTTGCAGGCGGGCGGATGGATCATCAGATGGCCGCGTGTAATGCGCTGGTGCGGGCGGCGCATCAGCGCTGTGTGCTTTTGGGCAGTGACGATCTGATCTTTCTCGCACCGCCCAGTTTGCGGCTCGATCTGCCCGAGGGGGCGCGTGTGTCGCTTTTTCCGCTGGGCGCGGTTGAGGGCGTGTCGGATGGGCTTGAGTGGCCCATTCAGGGGCTGAACTTTGCGCCCGACCGTCAGATCAGCACATCTAACAGGGCGCTGGGGCCTGTTTTTCTTAGCATGACCGCGCCGAAAATGCTGGTGATGGTGGCGCCCGAGCATCTGGAGATGGTGGTGGCGTCGCTTCTGGCCGCGCCGAATTGGGGCCGGTGACGGCGCAGTGATCAGATCAGGGCTGCGGGGGGACGCGGCGCTCTATCGCCAGTTCCATTTTGCGTTCGCGCAGGAAAACGTAAAAGCCTGAGCCCACAATGAGCGCGATGCCAATAATGCTCAGCCCATCAGGCAGGTCCCCGAAGATCCAAAAGCCCAGTGCGGTGGCGCTGACAATCTCAAGGTAGTGGATGGGCGCGATGGTGGAGGCGGGGGCGAAGCTGAGCGCGTAGCTGATGCAGATATGGCTGAGCGTGGCGACCACGCCGACGCCTAAGAGTAACCATAGCTCGCGGGCGGCAGGCCAGCTTGGGTCAAGCTCGGTCACGCCGGTATTGTTGAAGATCGTAAGGAGGGGCACGGCGATCACCAGTGCGGCAAGGCTGGTATAGGTTTGCAAGGTTATGGGGTGCATGCGCTGCGCCATCTTACGGGTCAGGATCATGTAGAAGGCAAAGAGCAGGGCCGTCACCAGAGGCGCCAGCGCGACAAGGCCCACATCCACGAATGTGGGCTGAATGATCAAAAGCGCGCCCACAAAGCCCACGGTGCAGGCAAGGATGCGCCGCGCCCCGATTGCCTCCCCCAGCAGGAGCGCCCCCAGAAGGGTCAGGATGAACGGCTCCACAAAGAAGATCGCGATAGCATCTGCGATTGGCATGTAGCGCAAAGCGTAGAAGAAAAATCCGGTGGCGGTGAGAATGAGCGCCGCGCGAATGAGGTGCAGGCCCATCTCGGCGCGCAATGGCCTGTGCAGGCATCCCATGGCGATGGCCAGCGGCAGCAGCAAAGCGGCCTGAACCGCAAATCGGGTTGCCGCCACCTGGCCCACGGCCAGCGCATCGCCGATCATTTTGGCGAAGCTGTCCATCAGCGGCGCGGTGAGGGCAAACCCCACCATCAGCAATATGCCGAGTGTGGGCCGCTCGGCTTTTGGCAGGCCTTTCATCAGCAGTTCGGCACGTTCACAGCGAGCCCGCCAAGCGACGTCTCTTTGTATTTGTCCATCATATCCGCGCCCGTCTGGCGCATCGTCTCGATACAGGCATCAAGCGGGACAAGATGCGTACCATCGCCGCGCAGCGCGAGGCTTGCCGCCGAGACGGCCTTGATCGCGCCCAGCCCGTTGCGCTCAATGCAGGGCACTTGGACAAGGCCCGCAACCGGGTCGCAGGTCATGCCGAGGTGATGCTCCAGCGCGATCTCGGCGGCGTTTTCAATCTGCTCGGGCGTGCCGCCCAGAACGGCGCAGAGGCCAGCGGCCCCCATGGCGGCGGCGCTGCCCACTTCGGCCTGACACCCGGCCTCGGCGCCCGAGATGGAGGCGTTGTATTTCACCAGCCCCCCAATGGCGGCAGCGGTGAGCAGAAATTCCTCCACCTGCGCCTCGGACGCGCCGGGCACATGCTCCAGCCAGTATTTGATCACCGCAGGCACCACGCCTGCCGCACCGTTGGTGGGGGCTGTGACCACCTGACCGCCCGCCGCGTTCTCCTCATTGACGGCCATGGCATAGGTGCTCATCCAGTCATTGATCTTGTGCGGTGCGCTGAGGTTGGTGCCGCGCTCTGCGATCAGCGCGTCGCGGATGCCCTTGGCGCGGCGTTTGACCTTCAGGCCGCCGGGCAGGATTCCATCGGTGACCATGCCGCGCTCGATACAATCATCCATCACCTGCCAGATGCGTTTGACGCCCGTGGTCATATCCACCTCGGCCTTGCGCGACACCTCATTGGCGCGCTTCATCGCGGCGATGGATTTGCCCGAGCTTTGGGCCATCTCCAGCATCTCGGCGGCGGATTTGAACGGGTAGGGGACGGGCGCGCCCTCATCGGTGTTGCGCCCGGCGGCAAGCTCTGCCTCGGTCATCACGAAGCCGCCGCCGATGGAGTAATAGGTCTCCTGCAAGATCACGTCGCCCTGCGCATCCGTGGCCATCAGGACCATACCGTTGGCGTGGCCGGGGAGGTTGGGACCAAAATCGAACACCAGATCGTCCTTGGGGTGAAAGGCCAGCTCCGGCAGGCCTTCGGGGCGCAGGGTATGCGTCGCGTGGATATCGGCCAGTGCGGCTTCGGCCTTTTCTGCGTCATATGTCTCGGGCAGGAACCCCGCAAGGCCGAGGATCGTCGCGCGGTCCGTCGCATGGCCCACGCCTGTAAACGCAAGGCTGCCATGCAGCGAGCCGCGGATACCCGCATATTGAAACGGTGCGCCGCGCATTTTGTCCAGAAACATGGAGGCGGCGACCATAGGCCCCATCGTGTGCGACGACGACGGGCCAATACCCACTTTGAACATCTCAAACACAGACAGAAACATTGAGGGCGCCTCCCTTGATACCCGCTGAGTGCGGCGATTGAGCTTTAGCGCATCCATAGGCCAGAGGGCTATCCGGAAACGACAGAGCGCGCCGTATCAGAGACGATTTGCGCCCTCAACCGACATTGTGACGCCGCCGTATAGTGGTGGGCCTGCCGGGAAGGGTCAGGCTGGCATCGCCGCGCGGGGTGCGGGCAATCACGCGGCCCTTGGCGATCACGCAAAGCCGGGCGGCGCGCAGGCGCAGGGCCTCTACCGGGTCGCCCGCATCAATCACTACCAGAGAGGCCTCACAACCAACCTCAAGCCCGTATCCCTCCAGCCCCATGATCTTGGCGCTGCGGGTCGTGACCATCTCATAGCACTCGCGCATCTCGGCGGGGCTGCTCATCTGCGCCACGTGCAGGCCCATGAAGGCCACGTCGAGCATATCGCCCGTGCCCAGCGGATACCACGGATCGCGCACGCAATCCTGCCCAAAGCCCACGGTGATGCCATGGGCTTGCATCTCCTTCACGCGGGTCATGCCGCGCCGCTTGGGGAAGGTATCGTGCCGCCCTTGGATCATGATGTTGATCAGGGGGTTGGGGATTGCGGCAACCTCGGCCTCGGCCATCAAAGGGAGCAGTTTCGAGACATAGTAATTGTCCATCGAATGCATGGATGTGAGGTGACTGCCCGCCACGCGGCCCTCAAGGCCAAGGCGCTGGGCCTCAAAGATCAGCGTCTCGATATGGCGGCTCATCGGGTCGTCCGTCTCGTCGCAATGCATGTCCACGCGCAGCCCGCGCTGGGCGGCCATCTCGCATAGCTCGCGCACGGACGCCGCACCATCCGCCATTGTCCGCTCGAAATGCGGGATGCCGCCGACCACATCCACGCCCATATCCAGCGCGCGGATCGTGTTGTCGCGCGCGGTGGGGTCGCGGTAGAACCCGTCTTGGGGGAAGGCCACGAGCTGCAGGTCGATATAGTCTTTGACCTGTCGCCGCACCTCCAGCATCGCCTCTACGCCCTTGAGGCTATCGTCACACGTGTCCACATGGCTGCGGATCGCTAAGAGGCCCATGCTCGCGGCCCAATCGCAATAGTCCAGCGCGCGGGCGATCATTTCGTCCTGGGTCATCACCTGCTTCAGCTCGCCCCAGAGGCCGATCCCCTCTAGCAATGTACCCGAGGCGTTGATGCGGGGCTGGCCGTAGCTCAGCGTGGCATCAAGATGAAAATGCGGGTCCACGAAGGGCGGGCTGACGAGATCGCCGGTGGCATCGATCACCTCGCCCGCCTCGGCGTCCAGCGTGCCAATCGCTGTGATCTTGCCGGCTTTGATCCCGATATCGGCCACGTGCCCATCGGGCAGGGTGCCGCCCTTGACGATCAGATCGAACATCACCGCTCTCCTTTGTTGAATGGCACCATCAGGGCCGCTGGCACCTCGGCCCGGCGCGACATCACGATGAGGGCGAGGATGCTGAGGATGTAAGGCATCATCAGGAATATCTGATAGGGGATATCCGCGCCCACCTCCGTCTGCTGCACCCGGATTTGCAGTGCGTCAAAGGCGGCAAAGAGTATCGCGCCCAAGAGCGCCTTGCCGGGCCGCCACGCGCCAAAGACCACGAGGGCGATACAAATCCAGCCGCGCCCGTTCACCATCTCGAAGAAGAAACTGTCAAAGGCCGACATGGTCAGGAATGCCCCGCCCACGGCCATCAGCCCCGACCCGGCAATCACCGCGCCCATGCGAATGGCTGTCACCGACAGGCCCTGTGCCGCCACCGCCGCCGGGTTCTCGCCCGCCGCCCTTAGCGCCAGCCCCAAAGGCGTGCGGTAGAGGATATAGGCCACGACGCCCACGCTGATAAACGCCAAGTATGTGAGCGGAGTCTGGTTGAAGAGCGCTGGGCCGATGATGGGAATATCCGATAGGAACGGGATTTCAAGCGGCTGAAACGCCTCGATTTTCGGTGGGCTGGTGACCTCGGGCAGGAAGAGGCGATACGCAAAATATGTGAGTGACGTGGCCAGTAGCGTAACGCCCAAGCCCACCACATGCTGGCTCAGCCCGAAGGGCACTGTCAACGTGCTGTGCACCAACCCGAAGAGCATCCCCACGGCGAAGGCCACAGCGACCCCGGTCCAGAGGTCCGTGCCGCTATAGACCGCCATCCAGCCCGCGAAAGCGCCCGCGACCATGATCCCCTCGATCCCGAGGTTGAGCACGCCCGCGCGCTCGCAGATCAGCTCGCCCAGCACAGCGAAAATCAGCGGCGACGCGATGCGGATCGCGGCGGTCCAAAAGCTGGCTGAGAGGAGAATGTCGATGATGTCCATGCTATTCCCTTACCACCCGGAACCGCGTCAGAAGGATCGCCAGCACCATAAGCAACAGCGCTGTGGCCAGCATGATATCGGCCAGATATGTGGGCACGTCCAAAGCGCGGCTCATGCTGTCTGCGCCGACGAAAATGCCTGCCACAAAGAGGGCGGCGGCGATCACACCCAGCGGATTGAGCAAGGCCAGCATTGCCACGATGATCCCAGTGTAGCCAAAGCCGGGGCTGAGATCCAAGGTCAGCGCGCCTTTCAGCCCCGCCACTTCCGAGAAGCCCGCGAGGGCTGCAAGGCCGCCCGACAGAAGCGCCGTCTTGATCAGTACCAGCCCCACCGGGATGCCTGCAAACTTTGCCGCATCGCGGCTGAGACCCACGGCGCGCATCTCATACCCGAGCGTGGTGCGGGCCTGAATAACCCAGACCAGCACGGCGGCAATGAGCGCGATGCCAAAGCCCCAATGCAGGCGCAGCCCGTCGATGATGCGGGGCAGGCGGGCCTCGTCGATCAGGCGCGGGGATTTGGGCCAACCCATGCCCATAGGGTCTTTGAGGGGGCCTTCGAGGAGCATGGAGACAAAGAGCAGGAAGATAAAGTTCAGCAGGAGCGTCGTGACCACCTCATCCACCCCCAGCCGCACTTTCAAAAGCGCGGGTACCAACAGGAGCAACGCGCCTGCCAAAAGCGATGCGATGATCAGCGTGGGGATAAGTGCGGCGGACGACCAGCCAAGCGCGCCCGTGCCCAGCACAACCGTGACCAACGCGCCCGCATAAAGCTGCGCCTCGGCCCCGATATTCCAGAGCTTTGCACGAAACGCCACGGCGACGGCCAGCCCGGTGAAGATCAAAGGCGTGGCGCGGTTCAGCGTCTCCAGAAGCGCAAACTGACTGCCCGCCGCGCCGCGCAAAATCTCGCCCAGCACGGCAAAGGGGTTTGCCCCTGCGGCCATTGCCAGCAGCGAGGCGATGACGACCGTGGCGCTGATCGCGAGGGCAGGTGGCATGAGGGTGCGCAGGGCCGATGGATTGGCGATAGGCTCAAGACGCATGGGCCATCTCCTCGAAACCTTGCCCGGCCATCCAGACACCAAGCTCTGCCGGGCTCATTGATCCACGCGCGAAGGGCGGCGAGAGGCGGCCTTCGGAGATCACGTGGATCACATCCGACAGCGCCATGATCTCATCGAGATCCTCGGAGATCAAAAGCACTGCCGCCCCGCGATCCCGCGCGGCCAGAAGCTGCGAATGGACATAGTTCACCGCGCCAATATCGAGACCGCGCACCGGTTGATTGGCCAAGATAATCTCCGGCGCACCTTCCAGAACCCTGCCAAGGATCAGCTTTTGCATATTGCCGCCCGATAGCAACCTGATCCGCGTGCCGGGACCGGGGCAGCGCACATCGTAGCGGTCGATCACCGCGCGGGCGAAGTCCTGCGCCGCGCGCCAGCTCATCCAGCCCTTGCGGCTGAACGGGGCATCGGCGTAGCGCTCAAGGATGGCGTTTTCCGTGAGGTCAAAATCCGCGATTGTGCCGGTCTTGTGGCGGTCCTCGGGAATGCGCGCGATGCCCGCATGGACGGCGGCGCGGGGCGACCAACCTTGCGGCGGGGCCCCTTTGAGGTGGAGCGCACCCGCGCTCGGCCCCTGCATCCCGCCGATCAGATCGGCCAATGCGGCTTGTCCGTTGCCCGACACACCCGCAAGCCCGGTAATCTGCCCCGCAAAGAGGTCCAGATTGAGCGCCTTCAGCCCCGGTGCGGCCCCCCGATCCGGCGTGGTCACCGCTTTGAGCGATAAAAGTGCTGCCCCCGGTGTGCCCGGCGCAACCTTAGGCGCGGACACCTCAGAGCCGACCATGCGCGCGGCCAGATCGCGTTTGTCCGTCTCAGCGATAGGGCCTTCATGGACCATTTTGCCGTGGCGCAGGATCACCACACGGTCCGAGATCGCCATAACTTCATGCAGCTTGTGCGAGATGAAAACGATGGAGAGGCCCAGGGCCACCGCCTTGCGCAACGTCTCGAAAAGATCATCCGTCTCTTGCGGCGTCAGCACGGCGGTCGGCTCGTCCAGGATCAGGATGCGCGCCTCGCGGTAGAGGGCCTTGAGGATCTCGACCCTCTGCCGCTCGCCCACGGTTAGGGTGCCGACCCGCGCATCTGGGTCCACAGCCAGCTTGAAATCCGCAGCCAAGGCCATGATCCGCGCCCGTGCCGCGCGCGCATCGAACCGCCACGACATCAGCCCTTGGGTGCCGAGGGCGACATTCTCCAGCACGGTCATATTCTCGGCCAGCGTAAAATGCTGATGCACCATGCCCACGCCCGCCTCCAATGCGGCGCGCGGATTGCCGGGGGGCAGGGGTTTGCCGAACACCTCGACCGTGCCGCTATCGGCTGTGTATTGGCCGAAGAGGATGTTCATCAATGTGGTCTTGCCCGCGCCATTCTCGCCCAAAAGCGCGATCACCTCGCCCTTGTGCAGAGCGAGGCTCACGGCGTCATTGGCGGTCAGCGCGCCAAACGTCTTAGTGATCTTGTCGAGGCGCAGGACAACCTGCGCCTCTGTTTGCTCCGGCATTTACTGCGACTTCGGCTCATCATCATTGATCGCGGTCACATATGTACCCGCAAGGATTTCGGCGGTGCGTTGTTCCACCAGATCCATCGCCTCTTGCGGCACCTTGCCCTCAAACGTGCCCAGAGGCGGGATCGAACAGCCGCCCTCGATCATGTAGGAATAGACGCCGTAATCAGCGGCGGTGAACGTGCCTGCCTTCACCTCTGCGATGGCCTTATCCAGCGTCGGCTCAAAATGCCAGATCGCGGAGGAGACAACCGTTTCGGGGTAATCGGCCTGCGTGTCGATCACATTGCCAATGGCGAGGATGCCCTTCTCTTGGGCCGCGTCCGAGACGCCAAACCGCTCGGCGTAAAGCACGTCCGCGCCATTCTCGATCATCGCAAATGCGGTCTCTTTGGCCTTGGGGGGATCGAACCAGCTGCCGATGAAGCTGACTTGGAACGACGCGTCAGGCCGCATCTCGCGCACGCCCGCCATGAAGGCATGCATCAGACGGTTCACTTCGGGGATGGGGAAGCCGCCGACCATGCCAAAATTACCAGTCTCGGTCATGGACCCTGCAATGATCCCGGTAAGATACGAGGCGTCCTGAATGTAATTGTCGAACACGGCCATGTTAGGCAACGCATCGTCAGGCTTGAAGCTGGACCCCATGAGGAAGGCGATCTCGGGATATTCGGCCGCCACTTCGCGCGCCTCTTGCTCCACGGCGAACATCTCGCCGATGATCATCGTGTAGCCGCTTTCGGCGTATTCGCGCATCACACGGGCATAGTCGGTGTTCGACACATTCTCGGAGAAAGTATAGTCCAGATCACCGCGCTCTTGGGCAATCATCGCGGCCTTGTGGATGCGGCTCACCCATTGCTGCTCCACGGGCACGGTGTAGATGCCCGCGCATTTGATCGGCTCGGCGGCCAGAAGGCGCGTGGGGCCAAAGGCCGCGCCCGAGGCAAGGGCCACGCCCGCTGTAGTGGTCAGAAAACGGCGGCGGCTGAAGCCCGGTTTGGTCGCTATGGTCATGGATATATCCCCCTGAAAATTATTGCCTGGCGCGGATTTGACGTGGCAGACAAGCCGCGCGGCGTGTGGGCGCGAAATTGGCCCAGCGGGGCCGGGAGCGCAATCGTTAATCGCGCCTCTTAGCGGGAAAACCGGGCAATTGCCTGTGGATTAAGCGGCGGCTCCACCCGCAAGATGCGCGGCGATCAGCTGCGCGACCTGCTCGGGGGCTTCCTCATGGGCCAGATGGCCGAGACCACGAAGCCGCGTGACGACTGCATTAGGCAGGACGGTGGCGGCGTGCTCGGAGACGCCGGGGGGCACGGCGATATCGCCCTCGGCGGCGATCAAAAGCGTGCGGGCCATGTTGCGGGGCATCCGCGTGAGCAACGTGTCGAGATCCCATTGTGCCATCATCGCCAGAACCCCATTCACATGGGCACGGTCCCGCGCCAGCCTGTGATAAAGCGCCAGTCCTTCGGGGGTCAGGGTGGAGCCCGTGCCCTCGATCAGGCGGGCCACATGGGTGGGCGAGGCGGAGGTGCGCACAAAAAGCTCCGCCGTGAAGGGCGCAATCGCCAGCGCCTTGGCGAGTTTGGGAAACAGCCATCCCGCCACGCCTTTGAAGGGCGCGAGGGCCGCGTTGATGCCAATCACGGGGGGCGGACCGGACCATGTCTCGGCCAGTCTGAGGGCCAATGCGGCCCCTGCGGAATGGCCGATCAGTGCGTCAGGCTGCCAACCTTCCTGGTGCATCAAACTGGTGATATCGGCAGCCATATGGTCAATCCCGCAGCGCGCCCGCCCACCCATCTGGGTGAAGCCCTGACCGGGCAGGTCAATTGCCACCACGTGAAAATCTTCGGCCAGCAGCGGAAAGAGACCGCGCCAGCTTTGCGTGGCTCCACCTGCGCCATGCAGAAGGATGAGCGTAGGGCCAGCGCCCGCTTCCTGCACGTGCCAGCGATGGGGGCGGCAGAGCACCCGGCGGGAGTGCTCCATAAGGGGCCAGCCGCCTGTGTCCTCGGGCCAGCGCACGGGCTCAGGCGTCCAATGCGGCGCGCGCGGCGCGGCTCAGGCGCTGCGCATCGGCGCGCGGCAGGGCGAGGTATTGTGCGCCCATCGCGGTGCTGAGGGTCGCAAGCTCAGCCGTGGGGCGGTTGCCTGCGTCGATCACCAGCGCGGCGGTTCCGGCGGCCATGATACGGCGGGCTGCCTTTGTTGCGTCGGCCCCCGCCTGTGCGCGGCCGGGCTGGCCATCGAGGCCGATATTCGCGCGCCCATCGGTGATGAGCGCAATTGTGGGCGTCATCCCGCGCCCACGCGCCTGTTCTGCCAGATCTTCGGCGGCCATCAGCCCGGAGGCGAGCGGCGTGCCACCCCCACCGGGCAGCCCCGCAAGCCTGCGTTTGGTCTGCACCAGTGAGCGGGTGGGCGGCAACATGAGGTCAGCGCCCGCACCACGAAAGGCGATGAGAGCCACGTGATCGCGCCGCGCATAGGCCTCGGCAAGCAGCAGCTCGACTGCCCCTTTCGCCTCGCCCAGACGCGCCATGGCGGCGGAGCCGGACGCGTCCACCGTGAAGATCAAGAGCCGCTCGGCGCTGTCCTCATAGCGTTTGGTATGGATGTCCGAGGGGCGCACATGGATTGGTGCGGGCGCATCCGGCATGGCTTTGCGGCGCATCGTCTGCCACGGGGCGGCGGCGCGGAGCGTTGCCACCAGATCAAGCCGGGTGCGTCCATCAAGCCTGCCGGGCCTTGCGGGCAGGGGCCGGCCCCGCGCGCCGCCCTTGCGCTTGGCACCCGCACCGCTGCCCGAAGCGCGGCGGGTGTTGCCTTGGGCCATGCGCGACAGGATATCTTTTGGCAGCTGCGCCATCACGGCGGCGAGAAGAAGCTCCTCGGGGATGTCGCTCTCTTGCTGCGATGCGGCCTCGTCTGGGGCCTCTTCAGGCTCTTCCGGGGTGTCGGGCGGTGGGGCCTCCTCCTCCGGTGGCTCCTCCATCTGTGGTATTTGCGTGGCGCGGTGCCCGCAAGTGAGCGCGATGGCCGCCGCCAGATGATCCGCATCCGCCGCCTGTGCACCGTCGAGCGCGGCCAATGCGCGGGCGGCACGCAAGGCGTAATGCCCGGCGCGGGCGCTTGAGATGCCCATCAGCACGGTCATGGTGGCAATCTGCGCGATGGCGTCTTCGGGCAGGGCGATGCGCGGCAGGGCGTTGCGAGCGGCTATGATGTCGTCCTCATCGGCTGCGGCACCGGGGATATCGGCCAGCCCCAGCCCGTCGAGATCGGCGTAGAAGGCCAAACGCTCGGAAAGGGCAGGCGCGATGCCCTCACCCTCCTCAATCCCTTCATCGAGCGCCAGAACCGGCAGGGGTGTGGCCCCAAGGGCCTGCGACAGGCGCGCGGCGAGATGCGGGCGCAGCCGCTCAGCCGAGGTGAGCACCATCGCGCGCGCACCCTCCAAAAGCCCTGCACGCTCTACTGTGCGGCCCTTGGCCAGCGTCTCTGTCACGTCGAGCCCGCCGAAAATCTGATCCTCGGACGCGCCGGGGCCAAGCCTGAGCGCGGGCCCGAATATGTCGACCAAGCTGTCGCGCACCGGGCCAGATCGCGCGCGCAGATGAAGCCCGCCCAGCGAGGCATCCACCTGCACCAGCGCAATGGCCAGTGCGGCGCGGTCCGCCTCGGTCTCGGGCAGGGTACTCATCAGGCGAGGACTTCCTCGACCACGCGCATGACGCGCGTGCCAGTCCCGGCCTCGTCCAATGGGTCGCGGCGCAAGCGGTGACGCAGCGCCATGGCCGCCACGGCGCGCATATGCACACGGGCGAGCGCCGTGTCGTCGCGGTAAGCCGCAAAGGCACGCGCGGCCTTGAGCAGGGTCAGCTCCCCGCGCAAGCCATCCGCGCCCAGCGTTAGGCAAAGCTGCGAGATGTCGCGCAGCACGGCGTCTGTCGCACTCAGCTTTTTCAAAGCGGCGCGCGCGCCGATGATCCGGTCGCGGATCGCGGCATCCTCGGCCTGCCAACGCAGCATGAAGGCGGAATTGTCGTTCTCATAGGCATCGCGGCGGCGGATCACCTCGATCCGTTCCTCGATATCCGTGGGCGAAGCCACATCGACGCTCAGGCCAAAACGGTCCAGCAGCTGGGGCCGCAATTCGCCCTCTTCGGGGTTGCCGGAACCCACCAGCACGAAGCGCGCGGCGTGACGGATGCTGAGCCCGTCTCGCTCCACCACGTTTTCGCCCGATTGTGCCACATCAAGCAGCAGATCAACGATGTGATCCTCCAGCAGGTTCACTTCATCAATATAGAGATAGCCCCGGTTCGCCTTCGCCAGAAGCCCCGGCTGAAACGCCTTTTGTCCTTGGGTCAGCGCCTTCTCGATATCGAGCGCACCTGTGACCCGGTCCTCGGTCGCACCGAGCGGCAGATCGACCACGGGGGTCGGGATTTCGTGGGTGACCTTGCCGACATTCTCGGCCCAGTCAGGGCAATCGGCATGCCGCTCAGCGTTGATCGGGCAATTCTCTACGGCGATGATGGGCGGCAGCAAAGCGGCGAGCGCCCGCACGGCGGTGGATTTGCCCGTGCCCCGGTCGCCAAAGACCAGAACCCCGCCGATGCTTGGGTCGATCGCGGTGAGGATCACCGCCTGTTTCATCTCGTCCTGACCGACGATGGCGGAGAAGGGGAAAGGCTGTTTCATATGGCGTCTCTTTGTGGATGGATCGGCGGGGATGCGAGCGGTGCGGCCTCTGACCAACTACCACTCTCGCCTGCAATGGCAAAGCGGGCATAAAGCTCCTCGCGGAACCAGCCTTCGTCGCGCACGGCGCGGATCGCCTCTGCATGGGGGCCTGTTCGGGCAAATTGCGCGACCGTGCTGGCGTCGGGCCAGACGGAGAAGGTCACCTGATGCAGGAGAGGCACCTCGCCGATGCCTATCTTGAACAAAACATTTGGGTCTGCGCCGATCCGCGCGCTGATATCCGGCACGCGGCGCCAGAAGCGGGCGGCGCGGCTGGGCTTGACCGTGGCGCGGGTGAGGACGGCAAGGGGGCCGGGAATTGTTTCGGGC
This sequence comes from Roseovarius carneus, assembly GCF_020141465.1. NCBI lineage: Bacteria > Pseudomonadati > Pseudomonadota > Alphaproteobacteria > Rhodobacterales > Roseobacteraceae > Roseovarius > Roseovarius carneus. The sequence goes on from NZ_JAHSPD010000001.1 coordinate 2,147,694, forward strand.
GTGACTTCAAACGGTGTCACCCCGGCCCAATCGCCCCGTGCGGAGGTGGGCGACATGAAAAGCGTCCAATCCTCGCAGGCGCGGGCGCGGTAGCGGTTGAAGACCGCCGCGCCATTCGTGCGCGCGCGGGCGGTCGCCATGTCGGGCCACGTGGCGAGGATCGCATAGACGCCTGTGTTGGGCAGGGGTGTGAACCCTTCGCCCGTGCCCGAGCCGCAGAGCTTCCAAAAGCCTATATCCGGCACCCGCGCCATCATAGGCCGCGCCATGCCCATCATCGTCAGCGCCCAAAGGCGCGAGAGCAGGCTGTCGAAGCGAAAAAGGGAAAGGGTGACGATTTGTGTCACGCGGGGGCATACCTCCGAGGCGTGTTGGGGGCCTATGTGTCAGATAAGTCTGACACATATAGATGTATTTGGGAAGGTGCTGGATTGAACCCATTGGGGAATCCGGGTTGGTGCGGCAGCGTTGATTTAAGTTGTCAACTTAGCTAGACACACCTACACTTGTGGAATGATATCAGAATCTGACACATTTACCCGTCCTACCAAATCTCATGCCGTTGTTATCGGCGCCGGCCTCGGCGGTCTGTCTGCCGCCATGCGCCTCGGGGCGAAGGGTTATGTGGTAACGGTTCTGGATCGGCTTGACCGCACCGGCGGGCGCGGATCGTCGCTGAGCGAGGCGGGGCACCGCTTTGATCTGGGCCCTACGATTGTGACTGTTCCACAAGTGTTTGAGGAGCTTTGGGCGGCCTGCGGGCGGGATTTCCATGCTGATGTGACGCTCAAGCCGATGGACCCGTTCTACGAGATCCGCTGGCCCGATGGCAGCAGCTTTACCGCCACCGGCGACACCGACCAGATGGTTGAGGAGGTCCGCCGCCTCAGCCCGGGTGATGTGAAGGGCTACCTCAAATTCCTGAAAGACAGCGAGACCCGCTATACATTCGGCTTCGAGAATCTGGGCCGTCGCCCGATGAACAAGCTGATGGATATCGTGAAGGTCCTGCCCACCTTCGTGCGTCTGCGCGCGGACCGCTCGGTCTACAAACATGTCTCGACCCGCGTGAAGGACGAGCGGCTGCGCATGGCGCTGTCGTTTCATCCGCTTTTTATCGGGGGCGACCCGCTGAAGGTCACGTCGATCTATGCGCTGGTGAACCATCTGGAAAAGGCGTTTGGTGTGCATTACGCCATGGGTGGCGTGCAGGCGATTGCCGATGCGATGGCGGACGTGATCCGCGATCAGGGTGGCACAATCCGTCTGGGTGCCGAGGCCGACGAGATCGTGCTGGAGAATGGCCGCACCGCTGGTGTCCGCCTCAAGGACGGCGAGATGGTGCACGCGCCTTTGGTGATCAGCAATGCCGATCCGGGGCACACCTATAGCACCCTCATGCGCAATCATGACCGCCGCCGCTGGACGGATAAGAAGCTTGCGAACAAGCGGTGGTCCATGGGGCTTTACGTTTGGTATTTCGGCACCAAAGGTACGGCGGATATGTGGAAGGATGTGGGCCACCACACCATCCTCAACGGCCCGCGCTTCCAAGGGCTGATCAAGGATATCTTCATCAATCAGCACCTGTCTGATGATATGAGCCTTTATATCCACCGCCCCAGCGTGACCGACCCGAGCGTGGCCCCCGAAGGCGATGATACGTTCTATGTGCTCTCGCCCGTGCCTCATATGGGCGGCGACAATCCTGTGGATTGGGAGGCAGAGCGCGGGGCTTACGCGGACAAAGTCGCCGCCGTTCTCGAAGGTGTGATCCCCGGATTCCGTGAGCGGATTTCGGCGTCTGTGACCTTTACGCCCAATGAGTTTCGTGATCGCTACCTGTCGCCCTACGGCGCGGGTTTCTCGATCGAACCGCGCATTTTTCAAAGTGCGTGGTTCCGGCCCCATAATGTCTCGGAAGAGGCGCCGGGGCTTTATCTGGTGGGGGCGGGGACCCATCCCGGTGCGGGCCTTCCTGGTGTGATTAGCTCGGCCGAGGTGCTGGGCAAGCTGGTGCCGGACGCGCCGCATGTCGCGGTGCCAACCCCAGCAAAACTGGCTGCAGAATGAGCGCGCCTTTGCACGCGTCCGGCATCCGGGCCGATGATCTGGAGCATTGCCGCGCAGTGATCCGCACAGGCTCGCTCAGCTTTCATGCGGCGTCCAAACTTTTGCCCGCATCGGTGCGTGATCCGGCGCTGGCGCTTTATGCGTTTTGCCGTCTGGCTGATGATGAGGTGGATGAGGGCGGCAACAAGGCGCGCGCGGTTCTGGACCTTCAGGAACGTCTTGATCTGGCTTATGCCGGGCGGCCCAAGAATGCGCCCGAAGACCGGGCTTTTGCCGCCATCATCGAAGAATTCGACATGCCCCGCGCCCTGCCGGAGGCCCTTCTAGAGGGGCTGGCGTGGGACGCGGTTGAGCGGCGCTACGAGACACTCTCGGATGTGCGGGGCTATTCCGCGCGCGTGGCCAGTGCCGTGGGTGCGATGATGTGCGTGCTGATGCGGGTGCGTGATGCGCATGCGCTGGCGCGCGCCTGTGATCTGGGCGTGGCGATGCAACTGACCAATATTGCCCGCGATGTGGGCGAGGATGCGCGCGCAGGCCGGATTTATCTGCCGCTTGAATGGGTGCGGGAGGCGAGGCTGACGCCCGAGGACATTTTTGCAGCCCCCGAAGCCAGCCCCGAGATCCGCGCCATGGTGCGTCATCTTCTGGCCGAGGCGCACAGGCTTTATGTCCGCTCCGAGGCGGGCATCCCCGCGCTGCCGCGTGAGGCGCGCATGGGCATCTTTGCCGCGCGCTATATCTATGCCGCCATCGGGCGTGATCTGGCACGGGCACGGCACGATTCAATCACCCGCCGGGCGCATACCAATACGGCGCAGAAGCTTGTGTGGATCGGCGTCTCTGCCGCCCGCACAGGGGTCAGCTTTGCGGCCCCACGCTCGCCGGTACTCTATGCGCGGCCCTTGCCTGAGGTGGCCTATCTCGTGGATGCGGCGGCGCGCAATACCGCCCAGCCGGGCCGGACCGGGGCGCTTTTGGATGTGCTTGCCGACCTCAGGGCACGTGACACGGGGCGCCAAGAGCCTTATCTGAGTTGAAAGCCCGGTCCTGCCGGGGAGTTTAACTGGAGGCCACACACCCTATGGATTGGATGCTTTTCGCTATTTTTCTCGTGACATGCGGGGCAGCGGGGGCCACGGGTGCGGCCTTCAACCCCGGCGCTTGGTACATGCGGCTTGAAAAGCCGTGGTTCACCCCGCCCAACTGGGCCTTTCCGGTGGCGTGGACCTCAATCTATCTGCTGATCTCCTTTGCAGGCGCGCGGGTCGCCGTGCTTGACGGGTCGGGATATGCGTTGGCCTTCTGGGCCGCGCAGGCAGGGTTTGCGACGCTCTGGACCCCTATTTTCTTTGGTTTGCGGCAGATGAAGGGCGCGATCCTCGTGATCGTGATGTTGTGGATTTCTGTGCTGGGCGCGACCGTGCTGCATTGGCAGCTCGATTTTTGGGCGGGGCTGGCATTCATGCCCTACCTTGCATGGGTGACGGTTGCGGCGGCGCTGAATGTGGGCATCGTGCGGCTGAACCCGGATGTGAAGCCTCTGGCAATCGACAAGATTTAACGCGGCCAACGTGCACGGCGCGGCACACGCACGGCCAGCATAGGCTTGAGCAGCGGCGACGCGAATCGGCGCAGGTCGAGGGCTTCGTGTACGCCGCGCATGGTCTCACCGTTGATCACGGTCTCCACGCCCGCGCGCGCGTAGAACGGTGCGTCGAGCATGGCTTGCACCTGCCGGGCGGTGTGGCCGGGGTCAGCGCGGCCCTCTCGGCGCAGCATCCATGCGCTGCGTTTCATCGGGCGCGGGGCGGGGGCATCGAGCATCCGTGCGCGCCCCTCGGCGTCAAAGCCTATGGCAGCGCTCAGCGTGCTGCCATCGCGTCGCTCGGCGTCATAAAAACACGTAGCCCCCTTGGCAGAGGGAAAGCGCGCCCATGTCCAATAATCGAAATCCGCCTCCAGCGCGCGGGTGCCGAAATTGGCGTCGAAATAACCGTGCCCGTCCCATTGCCAGCCCTTGGCCTCCAGATCGACCTTGATCCGGGCCACAGGCGCGAAGGGGCGCCAGATATGGCTGTCATCGGGTGCCAGAGGCAGCTCAACCCCGGTGATGGCCGAGGGGGTCAGCGTGATGCGCCCGCGCACCGGGCCGAACTGCGGGAGGGCGGCGCGCTCGTCGATCTCGATGATCAGATCGGACCCGGTCCAGCGCATGGACGAGGGGCCGATTTTGATCTCATCGGGGGTTTGGCGCAAGGCATCACGGCCCCGGTCGGTCATGGTAAAGCGGCCACCCGGCCCGTAGGTGGCCACGTTGAGGCAGCAGTGGTTTTGCGGCTCGGCGCGCCCTGACCACGCATACCAAGGCGAAAAGACGGAGCCGATAAACCCGATCACCGACACAGCCCGCGTGCCACAATCGCTTACGCCGTCGACATACCACCAGGCATAGCCGTCTGGCTCGACATGGAGGCCGAAGTCAGGTCCGTCCAGATCGCCTCGGCCGCGTGCCGTCCGGAGAGGGTCGCCATCGGCACGCCCGCACCCGGATGCGCGCCGCCCCCCACCAGATAGAGCCCCTTGAGCGGTGTGCGCGCCGTTGGCCGCTGAAAGGCCGCCATCATCCCCGAGGGACTGCGTCCGTAAAGCGCTCCCTGTGACGCCGGGAAGAGCCTGTCCCAGTCCTGCGGCACCGTCAGCGCCCTGAGGCTCGGGCGCGGATCGCAGGTCAGGCCGAAGCTGGCCAGTCGGTCGAATATTCGCTTCAGACATTTTTCTTGCTCCTCTAGGGACAATATCAGGCCCGCAGGGGCATTCATGATGATCTCGTACCGGCCCGGTGTGCCGGGTGGCTGGCCGCTTGCGCCGTGGTCCTGCGCGCAAAGATAGAGCGTGGGATCATCGGGCAGGCGGCCTTGGTGTATCGCGTCAAATTCGGCGTGTAAGTTATTGCCAAAGAAAACGTTATGATGGCTCAGATCTGGCCCGTGCATCATGCCCGAGAAGGCCAGAACGCACGCCGAGAGCGAGCGCGGGCTGGTTGCGCTTGCACCAACCGCGCGGCGCGCGCCATGGCCCAGCAGCCCCGTTTCCAGCGCGCGCGGATCGCCGTTAAACACGACCGCATCCGCCTCGAAGCGCGCCTCATGGGTGTGGACAAGAGCCGCGCGATCCCCTTGGCTTTCGATGCGCGTGACGGGGGTGTTGTACTGGAACTCAGCCCCTTTGCTGGTGGCCAGATCGGCAATCGCGCGCGGCAGGGCGGTCATCCCGCCTTCGGCGGCCCAGACGCCGTCCGCCTCGGCCTGCGAGATCAGGCTGAGCAGTGCGGGCACGCGGGCCGGCATCCCACCCACATAGGTGGCGTAGCGGCCAAAGAGCTGGGCAAGCTCTGGGTCGGAAAACTGTGCGCGCAGCATCTTTGCAAGGCTTTGATGCGGGGCCATTTTGGGGATGATGCGTGGGTTTGAAGCCACTTTGGCGACCATGGCCGAGAGGCTTGGCGTGGCGGTTTGCATCATAGGCGCGTCGAACGCATCGAACAATGCGCGTGTACGGGCGGAGTAGCTCTGAAATTCGGCCTCTGCGCGCGGGCCTAAGGCATCGCGGATGTTGCGGGCGCTGGCAGCCGGGTCCGCCATCAGATCGAGGCTTTGCCCGCCCGGCCAGAAATGCCGCGCCAGAACGGGCAGGGGTGTGAGGGTCACATGATCGCTCAGCACCGCGCCCACATCGCGGAAAAGGGCGTCGAACACATGCCGCATGGTCAGCACCGTTGGGCCGGTATCGGCGGCGCCATGATCCGTGGGCAAGGTGCGAATTTTGCCGCCGGGCGCGCCTGCGGCCTCCAGCACCGTCACGTCACAGCCTCGATGGGCCAGCCGCAACGCCGCGCTGAGCCCGCCGATCCCGGCACCGATGATGATTATTTTGGCCCCTTGGCCCATATGGCACCCTTTCTTGGGTGGGATGATTGTTGACTCGCGAGGTAAAACTGTCCAGTCTTGTTTACACATATATGTCCAAGATAAATTACACCTTGAGCGCCTTGCGCAGAATGAGAGGGCCGAGATGGACCTGAAACGCCGTATCGAAGGGGCCATGAGCGCCGCTATCTCGGGGGCGCGGACCGGAACACCGCCACAAAAGCTGTCTGAGGCTTTGAACTATTCCGTCACTCCGGGCGGGGCACGTATCCGCCCGACGATTCTTCTCAGCGTGGCGGCGGCCTGCGGCGATGACCGCCCGGCGCTGGCCGATGCGGCGGCGACGGCGCTGGAGCTTATTCATTGCGCCTCGCTTGTGCATGACGACATGCCCTGTTTTGACGATGCCGACATGCGCCGGGGCAAGCCTTCGGTCCACAAGGCCTACTCTGAGCCGCTCGCGCTTCTGGCGGGTGATAGCCTTATTGTGCTGGCCTTTGACGTGCTGGCAGAGGCGGGCCACGACGATCCACACCGCGCGTTGCAACTGGTCCAGACCCTTGCACGCTGCACCGGGATGCCCGGCGGAATTTGCGCGGGCCAAGGCTGGGAAAGCGAGGCGGAGATTGATTTGTCGGCCTATCACCGGGCCAAAACCGGCGCATTGTTTATTGCCGCTACCCGGATGGGCGCGATCGCATCGGGGCAAGACGCAGACCCGTGGGACGAGCTTGGGATGCGTATCGGTGAGGCATTTCAGGTGGCCGATGATCTGCGCGACGCGCTTTTGGACGAAGAAAGCCTCGGCAAACCCGCAGGTCAGGATGATCTGCACGGGCGGCCCAATGCGGTGGCCCTGTTGGGCGTTGACGGGGCCGTGGCTCGGCTTGGGAACATTCTGAGCGGTGCGATTTCGTCCATTCCGCATTGCCCCGGTGAGGCGCAGCTTGCCCAGATGGTGCAGGCCTATGCGCAAAAACTGGCGCCGATGGCGGCCATGCGGCGCGCCGTGCCCGGCGAATGATGCACGAGGCGGATATGGGTCAAGTGGCACCCTCGGGGCGCGGCGTGCGTGCCGGGGCCGGGTGGCTCACGAGGCTGGTGGCCAGTCGCAAGTTTCAGAAATGGGCGGCTGGATTTCCTCTTACCCGTGGCCGGGTGGGGCGCGAGGGCGCTGCGGTTTTCGACATTCTGGCCGGGTTTTGTCACAGCCAGATCCTGAGCGCTCTGGTCGAGATGGATATCCTTGCGCAGCTGTTCGAGCGGCAAAGCACAGTGGCTGAATTGGCATCCGAGAACCGTGTGCCGCCTGAGCGGATGGCGGTCTTGCTGCGCGGTGGCGAGGCGCTTGACCTATTGAAGCTGCGGCGCGGGCGTTATGGCCTCACGGCGCGGGGCGCATCGATCCTTGGCGTTCCGGGTTTGCAATCCATGATCCGCCATCACCATATTCTTTATGCTGACCTCTCTGATTCCAAAGCATTTTTTCGTGGTGAGACAGACCCGAACCTTGCACGGTTCTGGCCATATGTCTTTGGCGCGGCCGAGGCCGAGGACCCCAAGACAGCACAAACCTATTCGCGCCTGATGGCCGAGAGCCAGGTTCTGGTGTCTGAGGACACGCTGGGGGCTGTGGCCTTCAAGGATGTGCGCCATTTGATGGATGTGGGCGGCGGCACGGGCGCGTTTCTGGAGGCGGTGGGGCAGGCCCATCCGCATCTGTCGATGACGCTCTTCGATCTGCCCGCTGTGGTGCCCGGTGCGACCGAGCGCTTTGGCGCGGCAGGGCTCCGCGACCGGGTCCGAATATCTCCGGGGTCGTTTCGCGATGACGCGCTGCCGCTTGGTGCGGATATGATCAGCCTCGTGCGGGTGCTCTATGATCACGCGGATGACACGGTGGCCGCTTTGCTGCGCGCGGCATATGTCGCGCTTCCGGTGGGCGGGCGTATCCTGATCTCCGAGCCGATGAGCGGTGGCACAAGGCCCGAACGGGCAGGGGACGCATATTTCGCGCTTTACACGCTGGCAATGGGTACGGGACGCGCGCGCTCTGCGGCGCAGATCACAACCCTTTTGGAGGGCGCGGGCTTTGATGCAGTCAAGACGCATCGCGCGGTGCGACCTTTTATCACAACAGCGATCACGGCTGTCAAAAGCAAATGACACAAATCTGTAAGGTTTAGTTGACACCAGCGCGTGTAAGTTTAAACTGACAGGCAACGGAGCGCCCGGATCTGAGTCTCTCGATCATCAAGAGCAAGACGGGGTGTCAGAACAGGAACGTCACTTGGAAACCACCGCAGTCATACTCAACGGACCCCGCGATCTTGGTCTTGATGTGCTGCCTGTCACGCCGCCGGAGGCAGGGGATCTGGTGGTGGAAATCACGCATTCCGGGATTTCCACAGGGACGGAAAAGCTCTTTTATTCTGGCGAGATGCCGCCCTTTCCGGGCATGGGCTATCCGCTTGTGCCGGGCTATGAGGCCGCAGGCTTTGTCGTCGAGGCGGGTGCCGATACCGGCTTTCGTGTGGGCGAGCATGTCTTTGTGCCGGGCGCCAATTGCTACGAGGGGGCGTTTGGCCTTTTTGGGGGTGCCGCAGCGCATCTGGTCTCGGCGTCTGAGCGGGTTACGCGAATCGATTCGGGTCTTGGGGCCGAGGGGGCGCTTCTGGCGCTTGCCGCCACGGCGCGCCATGCGATGGCCGGTCCTAACAAGGCTGTGCCGGACCTGATCGTGGGCCACGGCGTTCTGGGCCGCCTTCTGGCGCGCCTGACGGTTGCGGCGGGCGCACCGGCCCCCACAGTGTGGGAGGTTGATCCCGCGCGTATGGGTGGCGCGCAGGGCTATGAGGTTATCACACCTGAGGCCGATACGCGGCGCGACTACATGTCGATTTACGACGCATCGGGCCGGGCGGATCTTCTGAATGATCTGATCGGGCGGATTGCGCGGGGCGGTGAAGTCGTTCTCGCCGGATTTTACACCGAAGCGCTGAGTTTCTCGTTTCCGCCCGCCTTCATGAAGGAGGCGCGGCTGCGCATCGCGGCTGAATGGGCTGCCGATGATCTCGTCGCCACCCGCCGTCTGGTGGAGAGCGGCGCGCTCAGCCTTGGTGGGCTGATCACACATCAAAGTGCGGCCACGGATGCCGCGCAGGCGTATGAGACAGCGTTCTCAGATCCCGCTTGCTTGAAAATGATACTGAACTGGAAGGGCCTCGCATGACACTTGATGTTCCAAACCTCAAAGATTTTGACCAACGCTTGCGAGACGAGGCGAATGAAGAACCTACGTTGGAGGTGCCCCAGGGCGAGCCCACGTCCAAGACGCAGATCATCGCGATCTACGGCAAAGGCGGTATCGGCAAATCCTTCACGCTGGCCAATCTGAGCCACATGATGGCCGAGCAGGGCAAGCGCGTGTTGCTGATCGGGTGTGATCCCAAATCAGACACGACCAGCCTTCTGTTTGGCGGCAAGGCGTGCCCCACGATTATCGAGACTTCGACCCGCAAGAAGCTTGCTGGTGAAGAAGTCGCCATCGGTGATGTCTGCTTCAAACGCGGTGGAGTTTTCGCGATGGAGCTTGGCGGGCCGGAAGTTGGCCGCGGCTGCGGTGGACGCGGGATCATCCACGGATTTGAATTGCTCGAAAAGCTGGGATTTCACGATTGGGACTTTGATTATGTCCTGCTCGACTTCCTCGGCGATGTTGTGTGCGGCGGCTTTGGCCTGCCCATCGCGCGGGATATGGCGCAGAAGGTCATTCTGGTGGCCTCTAATGATCTGCAATCGCTTTACGTGGCCAACAACGTCTGCTCGGCGGTGGAATATTTCCGCAAGCTGGGTGGCAATGTCGGTGTCGCGGGCCTTGTGATCAACAAGGATGACGGTTCGGGTGAGGCGCAGGCTTTTGCGGAATCGGTCAAAATTCCGGTGCTGGCCTCGATCCCGCAGAACGATGATTTGCGCAAGAAATCAGCAAACTACCAGATTGTTGGCACCGCCGAATCTGAGTGGGGCGCCTTGTTCGCTGAGCTTGGCGATAATGTGGGCGTGGCCCCGCCTGTGCGGCCCACGCCGCTGGATCAAGACGGGCTTCTGGCGCTCTTTGATGCGTCGGAAACGGGCGGTGATTACCAGCTCGTGCCCGCCACGGACATGGATATGCGCGGCAAGAACGCGAAACCCATCGAGAGCCTGGAGGTGATTTATGACGAAGCATGACGCCCCCAAATCCGACGATTTCGCCCGTATCAAAAAAATGCTGCGCGATGCACGGCCTGAGCAAATCTGGAACCTGATGAAGGATATCCAGAACACGCAGTCCAATTCTGATGAGGGCAAGCCCGCATGAGCGATGAAGTCACATATGACGCCGCCGGCGCCGTAGAGGTGACGCTCGGCACGGATGTTGCTCCCGCCCCTACACCTGATCTGGGTGCAGGCAACCTGCCGGGGCAGGCGGCGGCCAAAGGCTGCCACGCCCCTGGCGGCGAGATGGAAGCGGCGGCGCGCGCGGCGGGCCAGTCCGAGATCCTTGATCAATACGCGAAAGACTATCCCACCGGCCCCCATGATCAGCCGCAAAGCATGTGCCCCGCTTTTGGCAGCCTGCGCGTTGGCCTGCGGATGCGCCGCACGGCGACCGTCCTGTCGGGCTCGGCCTGCTGCGTGTATGGCCTGACCTTTGTGAGCCATTTCTACGGCGCGCGGCGCTCGGTCGGCTACGTCCCGTTCAATTCCGAGACGCTGGTGACGGGCAAGCTCTTTGAGGATATCCGCGAGAGCGTCCATGCGATGGCGGACCCCGAAAAATTCGATTGTATCGTCGTGACGAACCTATGTGTGCCCACGGCCTCCGGTGTGCCTTTGCGGCTTTTGCCCAAGGAAATCAACGGTGTGCGGATCGTGGGAATTGATGTTCCGGGATTTGGTATTCCCACCCATGCCGAGGCGAAAGACGTGCTTGCCGGGGCGATGCTCAATTATGCGCGCGCCGAAGTGGCCGCAGGTCCCGTGCCGGCACCTGTGGGCGGCAAGTCTGATCGCCCGACCGTGAGCCTTCTGGGCGAGATGTTCCCCGCCGATCCGATGATGATTGGTGCGATGCTGGCCCCGATGGGTCTGGCTGCGGGTCCTGTCGTTCCGTGCCGCGAGTGGCGCGAGCTTTATGCGGCACTTGATTGTGGCGCAGTGGCTGCGATCCATCCTTTCTACACCGCTGCCGTGCGGGAGTTTCAGGCCGCTGGTCGGCCCATCGTCGGCTCCGCACCCGTTGGGCGTGATGGCACGGCCACATGGCTTGCCGCGATTGGCGATGCGTTCGGCATTGCCGCCGACAAGGTGGCCGCCGCGCAAAACGCGTTTTTGCCTGCGATCTCGACCGCTCTGGAAGGTGCAGCCATCAATGGCACGATCACCCTGTCAGGCTACGAAGGCTCCGAGCTTCTGGTCGCCCGTCTGCTCATCGAGAGCGGTGCGAACGTCCCTTATGTCGGCACGGCTTGTCCCAAGACACCTTGGAGTGCTGCGGACGCGGATTGGCTTGAGGCGAAGGGCGTGACGATCAAATATCGCGCCAGCCTTGAGGATGATTGCGCCGCCATGGAGGCGATCCAGCCGGATCTCGCCATTGGCACAACGCCCGTTGTCCAAAAGGGCAAAGAGCTGGGTATTCCATCGCTCTACTTCACCAACCTCATTTCCGCGCGGCCCCTTATGGGACCTGCGGGTGCGGGGTCCTTGGCCGAGGTGGTCAATGCCGCCATGGGCAACAAGGAGCGCATGGGCACAATGAAGGCTTTCTTCGAGGGGGTTGGCCATTGCGACACGGCTGGCGTCTGGGAAGGGTCTCCGAACATTCAGCCGCGCTTCCGCGAGCTGAACGCCAAGAAGATCGAGAAACAAGCCCGCGCGGCCAAAGCGGCGGAGATGATATGACGGCGAAAAATACATATTTTTCGCCGGGTGCGGGAAAGCGATTGGCGCAGCCAATGGCGGCCGCACGTGGTTGTTATGTGGCACCCAGCCGCACACGCCAAAATCGCACCAAAGGGGAGGCACAAACATGCTGATCCAGGACCATGATCGTGCGGGCGGATATTGGGGGGCGGTTTATGCCTTCTGCGCCGTCAAGGGATTGCAGGTTGTGATCGACGGCCCCGTAGGCTGCGAGAACCTGCCCGTGACCTCCGTTTTACATTACACGGATGCGCTTCCGCCGCATGAGCTTCCCATCGTTGTCACCGGCCTTGCCGAGGACGAGATGGGCAAAGGCACCGAAGAGGCGATGGAGCGGGCGTGGAAAACGCTTGATCCCGCACTGCCTGCGGTCGTCGTCACCGGCTCTATCGCCGAGATGATCGGCGGGGGCGTGACGCCCATGGGCACGAATATTCAGCGCTTTTTGCCGCGCACCATTGATGAGGATCAATGGCAATGCGCCGACCGCGCGATGACCTGGATCTTCACCGAGTTCGGCATGACCAAGGGCCGGATGCCCAAGGAGGTCAAGCGCGAGGAGGGCGACGCACCGCGCGTCAATATCCTCGGGCCGATGTATGGCACGTTCAACATGCCATCCGATCTGCACGAAATCCGCCGCCTCATCGAGGGGATCGGCGCCGAGGTCAACATGGTGATGCCGCTTGGCGCGCATGTGGCCGAGATGCGCAATCTGGTGAATGCGGACGTCAATGTCTGCATGTACCGCGAATTTGGCCGGGGGCTTTGCGAAGTTCTGGGCAAGCCTTATCTGCAAGCGCCCATCGGCGTGGACAGCACGACGAAATTCCTGCGCCAGCTGGGCGAGATGCTGGGGCTGGACCCTGAACCGTTCATCGCGCAGGAAAAGCACTCGACGCTTAAGCCCGTCTGGGATCTGTGGCGCAGCGTGACGCAGGATTTCTTTGCCACGGCGAGCTTCGGCATCGTGGCGGGGGAGACCTATGCGCGCGGCATCCGCAATTATCTTGAGAATGATCTGGGCCTGCCGTGTGCCTTTGCCGTGGCACGCACGGCGGGCAAGAAGACCGATAACGACGAGGTGCGCGCCATGATCGGGGCCAAACGGCCCCTGATCCTGATGGGCTCGATCAACGAGAAAATGTATCTGGCCGAGCTGAAATCCGGCCACGGCCCCGCGCCCACGTTCATTCCCGCAAGCTTCCCCGGTGCCGCCATCCGGCGCGCGACGGGCACGCCCTTCATGGGATATGCGGGTGCCACTTACATGTTGCAAGAGGTCTGCAACGGGCTTTTCGATGCGCTTTTCCACATCCTGCCTTTGGGCACGGAAATGGATGCGGCCGAAGCCACACCAACAACCCTGCGCCGCGATTTCCCTTGGGATACCGATGCGCAGCGCCTGCTGGACGAAATTGTCGCCCAGCACCCCATTCTCACCCGCATTTCCGCGGCCAAATCCCTGAGAGACGAGGCCGAGAAGGTCGCGCTTTCTCAAGGTGAAGACCGGGTTGTGCGTGAGACCGTCGCGGGGCTTAGCCCAGCATTTCAAGACCAAAATTCGGGAGGACAGACATGACTCATGTTGACACGAACGCACCGGCGCGATCCCGGAAGAAACATGCGCCAAGGCGCACGGAATACTCCGCTTATTTTGCCGTGATCTTCATGACCGCCGTTCCCTTTGCCCTTGTGGCATGGGCGCTGGCACAGGTCGGGATCATGGACACGCCAGAGCACGGGCCGATCAAATCGGCATGGTCTCAGGCCAGCATCATCACCCCCAAGATCTTTTGGGCCTGATGCAAATGGAATTCGCCGCTTCGCTTGCGAGGGGGTGAAATAGGGCAGGGGATGAGCCTCTGTCGTATCCCGGCCGCGGGGAATTCGCGGTGTCGGTATATTTTTTCCTGGAGGAAAAAACATGGCTGATAAAACTGATCTGTCTTTCACAGGTCTCACAGACGAGCAGGCCCAGGAGCTGCACTCAGTCTATATGAGCGGTTTCACCATCTTCGCGATGGTAGCAGTCGTCGCTCATATTCTGACGTACATCAAGCTTCCTTGGTTTGCTTGGTAATAGGAGACTGACAAATGGCACAGTTCTACAAAATCTGGCTGATCTTTGATCCGCGGCGTGTGTTCGTGGCCCAAGGCGTCTTTTTGTTCCTGCTCGCAGCGATGATTCACCTCGTCCTGCTCAGCAACGCTGAGACAAACTGGTTCGACCGCGCGTTCGGCTCGGAGATGGCAGCAGAGTAATCGGACGCGAGCGTTCGGTTCAAAAATCAGCCGCGGGCGGGGGCATCTCTTTGTGCCTCGCCCGCGGTAACCAGAACAAGATATCGCAACATCGGGTGCGCCCTCTCTTTTGGGGTGTATCTGCAAGGAGTTAGACGATGGCACAGCTCAGCTTCGAGAGAAAATATCGCGTCCGTGGTGGGACGCTGGTGGGCGGCGATCTTTTCGATTTCTGGGTTGGTCCGTTCTATGTAGGGTTTTTTGGGGTGACGACGTTCTTCTTCGCCGCCTTGGGAACAATCCTCATTTTTTACGGCGCGGCCCTTGGAGACACGTGGAATCCGTGGCTCATTTCGATTGACCCGCCAAGTATTGAATACGGCCTTGGCTTTGCGCCTCTGGCAGAGGGAGGGCTGTGGCAGTTGATCACCATCTGTGCCACCGGGGCTTTCCTGAGTTGGATGATGCGTGAGGTTGAAATCTGCCGCAAACTCGGGATCGGGTATCACGTACCCTTTGCCTTTGGTGTGGCAATCTTCGCCTATGTGACGCTGGTGGTGTTCCGCCCGGTCTTCATGGGTGCCTGGGGGCATGGCTTTCCCTACGGGATCTTCAGCCACCTCGATTGGGTGAATAACGTGGGGTATGCGTATGGCAACTTCCACTATAACCCCGCTCACATGGTGGCCATCAGCTTCTTCTGGATCACCGCAGTCGCGCTTGCGCTGCACGGGTCCCTGGTTCTTTCGGCGGTCAACCCTGCCAAAGGTCAAGAAGTGAAGAGCCCCGATCACGAAGACACCTACTTCCGCGATCTGATCGGCTATTCGATCGGGCCGCTCGGTATTCACCGGCTGGGTCTCTTCCTCGCGCTGAGCGCTGGTTTCTGGAGTGCGATCTGTATCGTGATCTCCGGCACCATCTGGTTCGAGGAATGGATCGTCTGGTGGGATTGGTGGCTTGAATTGCCCTGGTGGGCGGACCTTTAAGGAGATATGAAAAATGGCTGAATATCAGAACATTTTCACCCAAGTGCAGGTCCAAGGCCCTGCCGAGATGGGGGTCGCTGCCGACGCGGATACAGACCGCGAGCGCACCAAGGGCACGACGTTTTCGACACTGGCGGGCCTGTTTGGCAACGCACAGATTGGCCCCGTGCACCTTGGGTCCTTCGGGATGCTGGCGGTGATTGGCTTCGCCTCGTGGTTCTTCATTATCGGGATGAACTTCTGGGCGCAGGCCGGCTACTCGCCCGGCATTTTCTTCCGGGATCTCTTTTGGTTCTCGCTTGAACCTCCAGGACCGGAATACGGGCTGGGCTTTGCGCCACTGGCCGAAGGTGGCTGGTGGCTGATCGCGAGCTTCATGTTCGCGGTGGGCTGTGTCGCCTGGTGGGTGCGGACCTACCGTCGGGCAGAAGCGCTCGGGATGGGCAAACACGTGGCCTGGGCCTTTCTTGCTCTGCTGTGGCTCATCTTCGTGCTCAACTTCTTCCGCCCGATCCTTATGGGCAGCTGGTCTGAGGCGGTTCCTTACGGCATCTTCTCGCACCTTGACTGGACGAACCTCTTCTCGATCACGTGGGGCAACCTCTTCTACAACCCGTTCCACGCACTCTCGATCGCCTTCCTTTATGGCTCGGCCCTGCTCTTTGCGATGCACGGCGCAACCATTCTGGCGGTCAGCCGCTTCGGCGGTGAGCGCGAGATCGAACAAATCGTGGACCGCGGCACAGCCTCGGAACGTGCGGCGCTCTTCTGGCGCTGGACCATGGGCTTCAACGCCACGATGGAAGGGATTCACCGCTGGGCTTGGTGGTTTGCCGTGCTGACGCCGCTGACAGGCGGGATCGGTATCCTGCTGACCGGCACTGTGGTCGACAACTGGTTTGTCTGGGCACAGGACCACGGCTACGCGCCGCTGAACTGAGGAGAGACACGATGAGTAACGACAACGATATCCTTCGAACTTCGGACAGCAGCTTTCGTTTGCGTGCTGACGCCTTGGCCCTAATGCTGAAAGGGGGCGGCTATGCAGCCCTCTTTTGCGGAGCGCTCTTGGTGATCTGGTTCGTGCTGGTGGGCATCGGTGCCCTCCTGCCGCCAGAATCGAAGGAAGCAGATGACCCGAACCCCAACTTCTCGATGGTGGTTCCGGAGGCCGAGCGCACGTTCGGATAAGAGATCAGATGGCGGGCCGCATACCCGCCATCTGTTACGGTGCAGGATCTTTTCACGCGTTTAGATCCTGCGCCTTCGGGGCTTCCAAGCCTCGGTTCCCTTCCTGTTGGCTACAGGAGCGTGGCGTCGCGAGGGGGTAACTCAGCGCGGCGCCATTTGCCTTCCATCGGTGGCGAAACCGATGAAAGATATCCAGAGCACGAAGGAAACATATCATGAATACACCTGCCACACCAATCCTTGATCGCGTCGCCTCTCCGGCGGATCTGCGCCGCCTTAGCGACGGGGCGCTTGGCCAGCTGGCGGATGAGCTGCGCGCCGAGGTTGTCTCGGCCGTCTCCGAGACTGGCGGGCATCTGGGGTCTTCCTTGGGTGTGGTGGAAATGACGGTGGCGATCCATGCGGTTTTTGATACGCCGCACGACAAGCTGATCTGGGATGTGGGCCACCAATGCTATCCGCACAAGATTTTGACGGGCCGCCGGGACCGTATCCGCACGTTGCGCCAAGAGGGGGGCTTGAGCGGTTTCACCAAACGCGCCGAGAGTGATTATGACCCTTTCGGCGCCGCACATAGCTCCACCTCAATCAGCGCCGCTTTGGGCTTTGCAGTGGGGCGCGATATGGGCCAGCCGACGGGCGACGCGATCGCGGTAATCGGCGATGGCTCGATCAGCGCGGGGATGGCCTATGAGGCGCTGAACAACGCGGGCGCGGAGGGGCGGCGTCTTTTCGTGATCCTCAACGACAACGAGATGTCCATCGCCCCGCCGGTGGGCGCGATGTCGAGCTATCTCAGCTCCATCGGTGGCACACCTATTGGCCAGATGGCCGAGGATTTTGAGAAAGCCCTTCCCGGCCCCTTGCGTGATCACGCGCGCCGCGCACGGCAGCTTGTGACCGGACAGATGAGCCAGGGGCGCGGCACGATGTTCGAGGATCTGGGCTTTCAGTATTATGGCCCCATCGACGGGCACGATATGGGACAGCTTCTGGCCGTTCTGCGCTCGGCCCATACACGGGCCACGGGGCCGGTGCTCATCCATTGCTGCACCGTGAAGGGCAAAGGGTATGGCCCCGCCGAGACGGCGGCGGACAAATATCACGGCGTGGCCAAATTTGATGTGGAGACCGGCGCGCAGGCCAAGAAACTGCCCAACGCGCCCAGCTATACGCGTGTCTTTGGCGATGCCCTGCTGCAAGAGGCGCGCGCAGATAGCCGCGTTGTTGCGGTGACGGCGGCGATGCCATCGGGCACGGGGGTCAATATCCTTGCCGATGCGCTGCCCGGGCGGGTGTTTGACGTAGGGATTGCTGAGCAGCATGGCGTGACCTTTGCCGCCGGGATGGCCGCGTCGGGGCTCAAACCCTTCTGCGCGATTTATTCCACGTTTTTGCAGCGTGGCTATGACCAAGTGGTGCATGACGTGGCGCTGCAAAACCTGCCGGTGCGCTTTGCGATTGACCGTGCGGGCCTTGTGGGTGCGGACGGGCCCACACATGCGGGCGCGTTCGACATTTCCTATATGACGGCGCTGCCCAACATGACCGTCATGGCCGCTGCGGATGAGGCGGAGCTGATGCATATGGTGGCCACGGCCGCCGCACATGACAGCGGCCCGATTGCCTTCCGCTTTCCACGCGGCGAGGGGACAGGGACGTCCCTGCCGGAGCGCGGCGAGGTTTTGGAGATTGGCCGTGGCCGGGTGATCCGTGAGGGCGCGGATGTGGCGCTTTTGTCCTTCGGGGCGCATCTGGCCGAGGTTGAGAAGGCCGCTGCCATGCTGGCCGAGCAGGGTGTCGAGGCCACCGTCGCCGATGCGCGCTTTGCCAAGCCGCTCGACATGGATCTCATCCGGCAGCTTGCGCGCAATCACAAGGCGCTGATCACGGTGGAGCAGGGCTCGAAGGGCGGTTTCGGCGCGATGGTGCTGCATGCGCTTGCCAATGAGGGCTGGCTCGACGGGAGCCTCGCGGTGCGCACGATGACATTGCCCGACCGCTTCATTGATCAGGCGGCCCCCGATGCGATGTATGCGGATGCGGGGCTCACTGCGGGCGATATCGCGGCCAGTGCGATGCAGGCCCTGGGCCGCACGCGGATGGCCAAAGGCGGCGTGCTGCCCAGCTAGGGCATTGGACCAGACATAGAAAAACGCCGCGCAAGTAAGACCTGCGCGGCGTTTTGTTGTTTTGGCTTTGCCTGCTTACGCGATCTTGAGGGCAGGGCGGTCGAAAATGGCGCTGTGGTAATTCTCAAGGTAGATGCGCAGCCACGGCGTGAAGAGGTCCGGCTCGTTCGCGGCGCGTTCCACCAACGTGTCGACATTGACCCATTCGGTCTCCATCACCTCATCTGGGTTGCACTGCACCGTCATCGTCTCGGGTGCTTCGGCGAGATAAATCTCTACCACTTCATGTTCGATCAGGCCGCCGCCGACATCTGCGCGATACTCCACGCGCCCACGGTGGCGATAGCTGAGGCCCGTCACGCCGAGTTCTTCCTCCATGCGCCGCGCGGCGCAATCGAGGCTTTTCTCGTCCCAGTTGGGATGGGTGCAGCAGGTGTTGGCCCAAAGGCCCGGCGTATGATATTTTCCCAGCGCACGGCGTTGGATCAGCACGTCATCGCCGCTGACCACGAAGACGGAGACGGCCTTGTGCCGCAATCCGCGCTTATGCACTTCAAGTTTTTCCACTGGGACGAGCGTGTCGCCCACCCATGCCGGAATCATAGCAGTCATGTTCTCTCCACAGAGACCAAGCGCGTCAAATGCGCCAGGTTTTTCAGGCCGATCTTGAGATGCGCCATCGGGCGCGCCTTGACCAGTTTCTTGTTCATATATGCCTCGAATGTGAGGCGCTGCACGTCGATATCATGGCATAGCGACACGAAGCGTTCGCGCCGCTCGTCCGAGCGGTAATAAGCATTTTGCATTGAGGCCAGCACGCGGAACACGGTCTTATGTTCCTTCATGAAGAGCGAGCGGGCGAGTTTGAGGTTCTTGACCTTGCCGGTCACAAGCGTGGCGGCGCAGGCGGTGGCGGCCACGCGACCCCCGACCATGGCATAATAGATGCCTTCGCCCGAAGAGGGCGCGACAACACCTGCCGCGTCCCCGGCCAGCACCACGTCCAAGCCGTTGTCCCAGCGGTCCAAAGGCTTGAGCGGGATGGGCGCACCTTCACGGCGCAGCGTCTCGCAATCGGTGAGACCCGCCATTTCGCGCAGATCAGCGGTGGCTTTCTTGAGATCCACCGAGGCCACTTCGGTGCCCATGCCGACAGAGGCGCTATCGCCATGCGGGAAGACCCAGCCGTAGAAATCGGGGCTGATCTTGCCGTCATAGATCACATCACAGCGCGCGGGATCATAAATTGCCGTCTTGGCAGGGGCCTTGATGATCTCGTGATAGGCCAGAACGTAAGGGATCGTGTCGCCGCCGGGCACCTCGGCGCGTCCCACCTTGGAGCGCGCACCATCGGCACCGATAATCAGCTTCGTTGGCAGGGCGCGCTCTTGGCCGCTGGCCTTGTCGCGGAAGATCACGGCGGTGCCATCCTCGCCACGCTCAATCCGCAGAAAAGTGCCGGTGAACAACTTGGCCCCGGCCTCCACCGCGCGGTTGCGCAGAAAGGGATCAAAATCCTTGCGGTCCACCATGCCGACAAACCCGTTCTCGATAGGGATGTCCACGTGACGGCCCGTGGGCGAAATCATGCGCGCGGTGTTGACCTTGGCGACAAGCTGCGCGTCCTCAATGTGGAAATCGCGCATCAGACGCGGCGGGATCGCCCCGCCGCAGGGTTTGATACGGCCATCACGGTCCAGAAGGGCGACGCTATGGCCCGAACGAACCAGATCTTCTGCGGCTGTGGCACCTGAGGGACCGCCCCCGACAACAACGACATCATACATATGCTATTCTCCCGGAACGAGGGCGCGGCGGGTCATGCTACGCTCCATGACTTGGGCCGCCATGAAGGCTGCGGCGATGAAAAGGGCGGCCTCGAAGACAAAGACGAGGCCGAATGATTGTGACGTGCTGAGGCTGGTCATGCGGAACACATCCACAAGCGCGGCACCGGTGAGGCCACCAAAGCCCGCCGCGATGGCCTGTGCCGCGCCCCAAAGGCCCATGCGTGTGCCCTCGCGCCGCTCCCGGCCCGCACCGGCGAGTGCCATCATCGAGCCGATGGCGGCAACCGCGAACATCCCGTTGAAAAAGCCCAATGCCACGACCGCGGCGGTCAAAGGCGCGCCCGGCCCGATCGTGCCGAGCGAGGCAATCGCCAGGAGTGCCACGCAGGAGCCAAGGCAGCCCGCGATCACCCAGGAGCGCAGCGCGCCCCATTTGAGGCCCGTGGCCGCGATCCCCACAAGGAGCATGCCGATGAAGACACCGCCGTTTTGCGCGCCGCTGAGCGATGTGGACTGTCCGGGCGTGAAGCCGAAGACCAGACCTGCATAAGGCTCAAGGATCAGCTCCTGCATGAAATAGGCCGTCATGGAGAGGAAAACGAAGAGGGTGAAATTGCGCGCCTCACGCTCGCGCCAGACCTCTTTGAGGCCATCGAGAAAGGGTGTTTTTTCCGGCTCCTGTTCGGCATGGACGGCGCGCTCGACGCCCCAGACTGCGATGACTGTGACGAGCACGGCCAGCGCACAGACGCTCCCCACGATGCGCAAGAGAAGCGCTGGCGTATAGGGGTCCAGCATGGCGCCCACGATGCCCGCCGTGGCCGCGATCCCGAAGATCATCATCAGCCACACGATGGTGGCAGCAGCGGCGCGCCGGGTGGGGGCAGTGGCCGTGGCCATGAGCGCCAGAAGCGATGTGCCGCCCGCGCCCACACCCACACCGATGAGGGTATAGGCCAGCACGCTGAGCAACAGGCCAAGGGTTGCCGCCTGCGGGATCAGCCAGACAGCAACCGCCGCAAGGAAAGCCCCAAGTGCCAGAATGGCCATGCCGGTGATGATCCAGAAGGTCCGATTGCCGCCCGCATCGGATTTGAACCCCCAACCGGGGCGCGACAGCTGGATGGCATAGTGCAACCCGACGAGAAGGCCGGGGATCAAAGCGGGCAGGGCCAGCTCGACAATCATCAGTCGGTTCAGCGTCGATGTGGTCAGCACCACAATCGCGCCAAGCGCCATCTGCACGAGGCCGAGGCGGAAAATCTGGACCCAGCTGAGTTTCATGAGACACCTCCCAAGGCGCGCAGGGCGAAGGCGGCGATCATCATGCCCGAGACATAGAGCGTGATGCCGGTGCCGTTATACCAAGGTGTGCGGCCCTTTGGGTCGCTCAGAAGGACGCGCATGGCCCAGAACTGCACCGCAAGAAGGGCCGCGATGGCCAGAGCGTGCCATGGGCGATCCCATGTGAACAGAAGCGCGATGACCACGACTTGCGGGATCGCCATGACCCAGCAGGCAAGGCGCGCGGCGCGCGCAGGGCCCATCGTGACGGGCAGGGAGTTGAGCCCCATCTGCCGGTCGCCTTCAAGGGCCTTGAAATCATTGAGGGTCATGATGCCATGCGCGCCAAGCCCGTAGAGGAGCGCGATCAGCATTGTCTCCCATGAGGGCGCACCAGCGGCCAAAACAGCCGCGCCGGTGATCCACGGCAGTGTCTCGTAGCACAGACCGCAAAGGCCCGGACCCCAGATGCCAGAACGCTTGGCGCGCACAGGCTCGGCCGAATAGGCCCAAGCGGCGGCAACGCCAAGGATCGTCGCGCCAAAGCCCCACGGCCCAAGCTGCCAACCGATCAGAAGAGACAGGCCTGTCATGGCCAGCGCCACGTAAAGACCCCAGCGACCGGGCACCCGGCCCGAGGGGATGGGGCGGTCCGGTTCGTTGATCGCGTCCACATGACGGTCGCACCAGTCATTTGCGGCCTGACTCATCCCGCAGACCACGGGGCCTGCAAGGATCACACCCAGAAGCACCAAAAGCCACTGCCCGGAAGGCGAGGCACCCGAAGATACGGCCCCACAGAGATACGCCCACATGGGCGGAAACCATGTGATGGGCTTGATCAGTCGCAAAAGTGCGAGAGGATCTGGGAGCCGCCGGGGGGTGATGATTGGAGTATCGGCCATAGTGTCAGTTTAGCCTGACACCGTGTGTATCGCAAGTGTAAATCAAGATTTACACTGCGCCTGAAGAGCCTTGCTTAAAAGGGTGGCGGCCTAGTCCGTGTCGCGTGAAATCAAACCGTATTTGCGCAGTTTCACATAAAGAGACTGCCGCGAGAGGCCGAGCATTTCGGCGGTGGCGACGCGGTTGTTATCCGTAAGTTCAACAGCGGTTTCGATGCAGAGTTTCTCAATGACATCAGTGGTATCCGCGACGATCTCCTTGAGGGTCGCGCTGCCCACAAGCTCAACCACGGACTTGCGGTTATCGCCTGCGGGACCGGAGCCTGCGAGGGCGCGGGTCTTGTCGGTGACTTCTGCATCACGCATGACGAAAATATAGGCAGGGTGGGCGGCATCGGCGAGATAAGTCGCGGAAATCTCAACGGAACGCTCGTTATCATACTGTCCCTTGACCTTGGTTGCGTAGAGCCGCATCCGGCCCGAACGGGCGGCATTTTCCAGCAGAACCTTAAGGTCCACCACGCCGCGCCCAAGGAAATCGGCGAGGCTGCGGCCCTTAACTGCGGTGCCATGGGCGCAATCTGTGAGGCTGAGGAAGGCGTCATTTGCGGCGACGATCATGCCGTCGCGATTGGCAAAGACCAGCGCATCGGGTCCGTTCTCAAACAGGCCGGTCATGTACCGCGCCAGCACATCCTTGCCGGCACGATCCGCGGCCTGTTCTTCAAGTCGGCAGAGCATCATACGCTCCCCCGCGGCCCGAAAAAACGACGGTGCGGCGCGCAACACGATCCGGCGGCGACCGCGCAGAACCAAGGAAACTTCGGTATTGCCTTCGGACAGCGCCGAGGCGGCCATATCGGCCATCAACTCGCTCTTGCCCTGATCTTCAAAAATGGCGGCGAAATCAGCGCCCGTCAGTTCTTCCGAGGTTTGCCCCAGAAGGGCGGCGGCAGATCCATTGACGTCCGTGATGCGCCCATTGGCGACCGAGACAAAGACGATCGCATCATGGCTCGCCTTCATCAGCACGCGAAAGCGGGTGTCATATTCGCGTTGGCGTTCAAAATCTTGCTCAAGTGCAATCTGGGCGTTGACCAGTTGCTGCTGCAAATCCGCGACGGGGCGCAGATCGCGGCCCATCATCAAGATGGCACCATCCGGGCCGATATCGAAAAAGGAATATAGCACCGCCGAATCTTGTCCCGGCTGGGCCGACTGGTGGTTCATCTGCGCGCGCTGCTGACGATCGGGGTCCGCGCGATGCTCTTCCATGGCGCGCTCGAACTTGGCGATGCTATCGGGCATGAGGGTGCTGCGGATATTCTGGCTTTCCCATGATTTCACATGAGAAAAAGCGCTGTGATCAGGTGCATTGAGAACGGATAGGATAAGCCCATCCACATCGATTACCAAGGCCAGGTCCGAAATGGTCGAAATCATTTCGGCAAGCATCTCTGGCTCGATCATCGGCACGGCGCCGAGATCCCAGTTTTGCGTTCCTCCGGAATTCATTAGGCGTCCTTTACTCGGCGCTGGCATGCGCTTTGCGTGTCCGTTGATGTCTGCGTTGACATCAACCTCACCCCGCCTCGAGGCCACAAAAGACGAGGGCTTCATCCAGATCGGATGTGACGAGGCCGGCGCCGGTTCTGCTATACAGGTCGTCGGGTTCACCCGCGACGCTGCCGCCCAGAACAACGGGAATGGTCGGTCCGTCAGAATGGTTCTTGATGGCCCTGACGAGGGCCGTTATCGCGTCCAGCCCATCGCCAAGCGACGATGAGATAAAGACAGCGCTGTAGCTTCCCGTGGCCAACATCGCCTTGAGCGAATCGGGAGAGACCCCAAGGGCGAGGCGCACGGAAAGTCCCTCGCGCCGCAGCCGTGTCGAGACGACCGAGGCACCCAAAGTGTGCTGCGCCTCCATCGGGACCGCCACGATGACAGATCCCTTGGTGCTTGCAGCGCCCACCGCGCCATCTGCGGTCCAGACCGCTGACAATTCCCGCACCAACGCCTGAAGCCGGGCCGTGCCAATGGTCACTTCGGCAAAGCTGCTGATATCGTCGGTCCACTCATCGCCCATGCGGCGGGCGGCTGCGGGAATGTAATGATCTACAATGGCTTCGGGTGAGATACCCATCTCCAGCATTTGCTGGGTGACAGCGCGGTGACCATCTTCTGAACGGCCCATGGCGGATTGCAGCAATTTATCAATAAACACGGACCCAGCCTTTTGTGGGGTTGTGCGGGATGCGACGATCGAAAGCGCGAAATCTGCGAGATCGCCAACACGTTGTGTGACAGGCCCCGATCCTTGTGCGGCGTTTCGTTCGGCGTTCTGCGACATCATATCCCCAGTCTTCATTCGGTGTGTTTCGCTCAAAGTTGCGACCGCGAGCAGAGATGCAGCCACTTAGTTTTGTATTGTTTTCCGTGTGGCCGAAAATGTCAAAGAAAATAGACAGTATATAAAGAGGCCTGTTTGTTTCCTGTGATTTTTTCAGCATTTTATTGTTGTAAACGGTGAAAAATTGCAGAGTTCTCAAATTTTAGACAGTGTAAGCTTTGCGTATCAGGTGTGTAAATCAAAGTTGACACCAGCCCTGTCTCAGTCTTATCTTCAGGGTTGTAGCCACCTTGGGAACGGTGAATGACACAGCATTCGACTTCAAAGCCAGTAGGGCTCCTTTACACTGCAGAAGAGCGCGCGCGCCGTGACGCGACACGCTGGACCCTCGTGCAGGGTCTTTTGGCGCCGGCTCAGTTCTTGGTCTTCGTGATCTCGCTCGTGCTGGTAATCCGGTATCTTTGGACGGGCGAGGGGTATCAGGCGGCGACCATCTCGATCATCGTGAAAACCGGCTTTCTTTACGTGATCATGATCACGGGCGCGATCTGGGAGAAAGTGGTTTTCGGCTGCTATCTTTTCGCGCCATCCTTCTTCTGGGAGGATGTGTTCTCCTTCGTCGTGATCGCGCTGCATACCGCTTATATTCTTGCACTTTTCGACCAATCCATGACCACGACCGGCCTCATGATAATCGCCCTTCTGGCCTATGCAGCCTATGTGGTGAATGCGGGTCAGTTTATCTGGAAGCTGCGCCGCGCCCGGCTTGATGCCGAGACGCGCGGCATGGGCTCCGAGGTGACGGCATGAAGGATCAGATCCCCGCCACGACCGGATGCCGCACCGCCCCCGTTTTGAAAGAGCGCGGACAGCGCGAAGTCTTCTGCGGGCTCACCGGGATTATCTGGCTGCACCGCAAGATGCAGGACGCGTTCTTTCTCGTCGTGGGCAGCCGCACCTGCGCGCATCTGCTGCAATCGGCGGCGGGGGTGATGATCTTCGCCGAGCCGCGATTCGCCACGGCGATTCTCGAAGAGGGCGATCTCGCGGGCCTCAAGGATGCGCATGACGAGATTGACCGCGAAGTGGGCCGTCTTCTGGCCCGCCGCCCCGATATTCGCCAGCTCTTTCTGGTGGGCTCATGCCCCTCAGAGGTGATCAAACTGGATCTGGCCCGCGCCGCCGAGCGTCTGACGCAAACCCATGCGCCTCATGTGCGGGTTCTGAACTATTCCGGCTCGGGCATTGAGACGACATTCACCCAAGGCGAGGATGCGTGCCTTGCCTCCATGGTGCCGGTCCTGCCCAACACGGATGCACGCGAATTGCTCGTGGTGGGTGCGCTGCCTGATGTGGTCGAGGACCAGATGCTGGCCCTCTTGTCCGATATGGGCATTGGCCCCGTGCGCTGCCTTCCGGCGCGCGCGCGTGCTGATGAAATCGCCGTCGGGCCGAATTCGGTCTTTGCGCTGGTGCAGCCCTTCCTCGGCGACACCCATGCCGAGCTTGAGCGGCGCGGCGCCCGCCATCTTCCCGCCCCATTCCCCTTTGGTGAGCAGGGCACAACAGCCTGGCTGCGCGCCGTCGCCGATGAATTCGGCGTGGACGCAGAGACCTTCGCCCGTGTCACGGACGCGCCCCGCAAGCGCGCGCGCACCGCCATCGCCGGTGCGGCGGATGTGCTCAGCGGCAAATCGGTGTTCTTCTTCCCCGACAGTCAGCTTGAAATCCCCCTCGCGCGCTTTCTCACGCGCGAATGCGGCATGACCGCCATCGAAGTGGGCAGCCCCTATATCCACGACGCGCTGCACGGCCCCGATCTCGATCTGCTGGAGGCCGGCCCGCAAATCTCGGAAGGGCAGGACGTTGATTTGCAGCTAGAACGCGTGCGCGCCGCGCGCCCTGATCTCACGGTTTGCGGTCTTGGCCTCGCCAACCCGCTGGAGGCCGAAGGTCTGCTGACCAAATGGGCCATCGAATTGGTCTTCACCCCGGTGCATTTCTACGAGCAGGCGGGTGATCTCGCTGGTCTCTTCTCACGCCCCATCCGGCGCCGCGCGCGCCTGCATCTGGAGGCTGCGGAATGATCCCTCTTCTTGCCACAAGTATCCTTGGGGGTCCGGGGGCAGACAGCCCCCGGCGGCGCGCCACAGACGCCCGCACCGCGTGGATGGAGGGCCGCCCATGAAGCTCACCGTGTGGACATATGAGGGCCCCCCCCATGTCGGTGCGATGCGCGTCGCCACCGGCATGACCGGCCTGCATTACGTGCTGCACGCGCCGCAGGGCGATACATATGCGGATCTTCTCTTCACCATGATCGAGCGGCGCGACCATCGCCCGCCGGTCACCTACACCACGTTTCAGGCCCGCGATCTTGGTTCCGACACGGCGAACCTTTTCAAAACGGCCTGTCAGGATGCCTATGACCGCTTCCAGCCCGAGGCGATCATCGTCGGCGCGTCCTGCACAGCCGAGCTGATCCAGGATGATCCCGGCGGCATGGCCGAGACCATGAACATGCCCGTGCCGGTGATCGCGCTGGAGCTTCCAAGCTACTCGCGCAAGGAAAATTTCGGCTGCGATGAAACGTTTTTCCAGATCGTACGCCACTTGGCGAAGCCGATGGCGCGGACTGAGCGGATCACGGCCAACCTGATAGGCCCCACCGCGCTTGGTTTCCGTCACCGCGACGATATCGTTGAGGTCACGGCCCTTCTGGACGAGATGGGGATCGACGTGAATGTGGTCGCGCCCATGACCTCGTCTCCGTCGGATATTGCCCGCATGGGGGCCGCGCATTTCAACGTTCTGATGTATCCCGAGACGGCTGAAATGGCCGCGCGCTGGATGGAGAAGGAGCTGGATCAGCCTTTCACCAAGACTGTGCCAATCGGGGTAGGGGCCACGCGCGATTTCATCGCCGAGGTGGCCAAGATCACGGGCCGCCCGGCACGCATGGAGGAAAGCCGCCTGCGCCTGCCATGGTATTCCAAATCCGTCGACAGCACGTATCTCACAGGCAAGCGTGTCTTTATCTTTGGCGATGGCACACATGCCCGCGCCGCCGCGCGGATTGCGCGCGACGAGATGGGTTTCGAGGTTGTTGGCCTTGGCTGCTATAACCGCGAATTTGCCCGCGATATCCGCGCTTTGGCGCGTGAATATAATGTCGAAGCGCTGATTACTGATGACTATCTTGAGGTCGAAGCCGCCATTGAGGCCGCCGCACCCGAGATGATCCTCGGCACCCAGATGGAGCGCCATATCGGCAAGCGTCTGGGCATTCCTTGCGCCGTGATCTCGGCACCCGTCCATGTGCAGGATTTCCCCGCGCGCTACTCGCCCCAGATGGGGATCGAGGGTGCCAATGTGATTTTCGACACATGGGTGCATCCGCTCGTGATGGGGCTGGAAGAGCACCTTCTGCACATGTTCCGCGATGATTTTGAATTCCACGACGCCGCGGGCCCAAGCCACCATGGCGGCCACGCCCCGAAGCCGATGCCGGCCACCGCCGATGAGGCCCGCAGGGCCGAGGAGGCCGCCGCCCCGCCCGAGCGCCAGCCCAATGGCGAGGTTATTTGGCTCGATGCCGCCGAGCGCGAATTGAAAAAGATCCCGTTCTTCGTGCGTGGCAAGGCCCGCCGGAACACAGAAACCTTCGCCGCCGAGCAAGGCATCTCTGAGATCACCCTAGACACCCTTTATGAGGCGAAAGCACACTTTGCGCGATAACATGGATCATATCTATCGTATCGTCATCGTGACGGTGGACCGGCATACCGCCGGCCCGATCGAGCGTGTGGGCCCGCGTCTTGCCGCCGATTTTCCCGGTCTTGAGGTCAGCGTCCATGCCTCAGCTGAATGGGGCGAAGACCCGGCTGCGCTCGAGGCCGCACAAGCGGCTGTGCTTCAGGCCGATATCATCGTCTCGGGTGTCTTGTTCCTAGAAGAGCATCTCAGCGCGATCCTGCCCCAGATGCGCGCGCGCCGCGATGCGTGCGACGCCTTTGTCGGGATCGTCTCGGATCCGCAGATCGTCAGCCTGACCAAGATGGGCGATCTGGACATGTCCAAGCCCGCCTCGGGTGCTATGGCGATGCTGAAAAAGCTGCGCGGCACCAAGGCGCCGTCGGGCGGGTCTGCCGCCAAGCAGATGAAGATGCTGCGCCGCCTGCCCAAGATCCTCAAGCTGATCCCCGGCAAGTCTCAGGACCTGCGCGCATGGTTCTTGTCCATGCAATACTGGCTGGGCGGCTCTGACGACAATATCGAGAGCTTCGTGCGTTTCTTGCTGTCGCGTTATGCGCGCCGGGATGAGTGGCACGGTGTGCAGGCCGACGCGCCTGTGGAATACCCTGATGTGGGGCTTTATCACCCGCGTCTGCCGGGCCACCGGATCATCACCGATCTGGACGAGCTGCCCAAGGTCGACGCACCTGTCGCCACCGTGGGTCTTTTGATGTTGCGCTCTTATGTGCTGGCCTCGGACACGGCGCATTATGATGCGGTGATCGAAGCGTTTGAGGCGCGGGGCATGCGCGTCATCCCGGCCTTTGCGGGCGGTCTTGACGGGCGGCCTGCGATGGACGCCTATTTCAAGGGGATCGACACGCTTGTGTCGCTCACCGGGTTCAGCCTTGTAGGCGGGCCTGCCTATAATGATAGCGACGCGGCTGTGGAGACGCTCAAAGGGCTCGACGTGCCTTATGTGGCCGCACATCCTCTGGAGTTTCAGACGCTTGGTCAATGGGCCGCGAGCGGACAGGGGCTTGGCCCTATCGAGACCACGATGCTCATCGCGCTGCCCGAGCTAGACGGGGCGACCAACCCCACGATGTTTGCGGGCCGTCATGGCACCGAGGGTTGCACCGGGTGCGAGCGTCAATGCGGCTCCCATTCTACCTCCAAGGAAATGGCGCCCTGCCACGAGCGGATCACGAGCCTTGCCGAAAAGACATTCCGCTTGGCCGTGCTGCGCCGCAAGGCGAATGCCGACAAGAAGGTCGGCGTGGTTCTTTTTGGGTTCCCGCCCAATGCGGGAGCGGTGGGCACAGCAGCGCATCTCAGCGTTTTTGAGAGCCTTTTCAACACCCTGAGCCGGATGAAGTCCGAAGGCTACGTCGTTGATCTACCTGATGATGTGGACGCGCTGCGCAAGGCCGTTCTGGAAGGCAATGCCAAGCAATATGGCCAAGAGGCCAATGTCGCCGACCATGTGAGCGCCGATCATATCGTGCGCAACACGCCACCGCTGGCCGCCATTGAGGCGGTCTGGGGGCCGGCACCGGGCAAGGCGCAATCGGATGGGCGGGGCGTGTTCGTTCTGGGCCACCATTTCGGCAATGTCTTCGTCGGTGTGCAGCCCACATTCGGCTATGAGGGTGATCCGATGCGGCTCCTCTTTGAGCGCGGTTTTGCCCCGACACATGCGTTTGCCACCTTCTATCTGTGGCTCAAGAACACCTACAAGGCCGATGTGGTGCTGCATTTTGGAATGCACGGCGCGCTGGAATTCATGCCGGGCAAGCAAGCGGGCCTTGGCGCGCGCGACTGGCCTGATCGCCTGATTGGCGAGATGCCGAATATCTATCTTTACGCCGCAAACAACCCGTCCGAGGCCTCGCTGGCCAAGCGCCGGTCCAACGCGGTGATCATCACGCATCTCACTCCGCCTCTGGCCACGTCTGGCCTCTACAAGGGTCTTCTGGACCTCAAGGAGAGCCTGAAACGCTGGCGCGAAATGGACGCCGAGGACGCGCAGCGCGCCGAGCTTGAAGTGCTGATCCATGATCAGGCCGAGACGGTCGATCTTGACGGCACCCACCCCGAGCGGCTCTGGTTGACCCTTCTGGAGACGGAAGAGGCGCTTATCCCTGATGGGTTGCACATCGTGGGCCGCGCCATGAGCGAAGAGGCGCGCAAGGGCCACATCGCTCATATGGATCTGGATGCGGAGGGGGCCGCGCGTGTTGACCGGCTTCTGGCCGAGGATCATGAGCTGCCCGCGCTGATGCGCGCGCTTTCGGGCCATTACACACCTCCGGTGGCGGGCGGCGATCTGATCCGCAGCCCTGACATTCTGCCCACGGGCCGCAATATCCACGCGTTTGATCCTTTCCGCATGCCCACCGCCTTTGCCATGCAAAGCGGCGCGGAGCAGGCGGGTGTGCTTCTTGACACCCATGAAGATCTGCCGCGCACCGTGGCGCTGGTCCTGTGGGGGTCGGACAATATCAAGAGCGACGGCTGCGGCATTGCGCAAGCACTGTGCCTCATAGGCGCGCGCCCCAGCTTTGATGCGTATGGCCGCCTTTACGGGGCCGAGCTTATCCCGCTTGAGGAGCTTGGCCGCCCGCGCATTGACGTGATCATGACGCTGTCGGGTATTTTCCGCGACTTGCTGCCGTTGCAAACACGGATGCTGGCCGAGGCCGCGCTTAAGGCCGCGATGGCCGATGAGCCGGTCGAGCAGAACTTCATCCGCGCCCATGCGCTGCAATACGCGGCCAAGATGGGCGTCGATATGGAAACCGCGGCGTTGCGGGTTTTCTCCAATGCGGAAGGGGCCTACGGCTCCAACGTCAACCAACTGGTCGATAGCAGCGCCTTTGGCGACGAGGACGAGCTGGCGGATGCGTATCAGGCCCGCAAGAGCTTTGCCTACGGCACCAATGGCAAGCCCGCGCAGCAGTCGGAGCTTTTGCAGAACGCACTCGCAGACGTGGATGTGGCCTACCAGAACCTCGAATCTGTCGAGTTGGGCGTGACCACGGTGGATCATTATTTCGACACGCTTGGCGGCATTGCTCGCGCGGTCAAACGCGCCAAGGGCGGGGCGGATGCGGCGGTCTATATCGGCGATCAGACACGGGGCGGCGCAAAGGTGCGCACCCTCAAAGAGCAGGTCGCGCTAGAGACACGCGCCCGCAACCTCAACCCGCGGTATTTTGAGCCGCTTCTGAAGCACGGCCATGAGGGCGTGCGCCAGATCGAGGCGAGCATTACCAACACGCTGGGCTGGTCCGCGACGACCGGTCAGGTGGAGCCGTGGATCTATCAGCGCCTGAGCGAGACATTCGTTCTGGACGCGGAGATGCGCGAACGGCTGAGCAAGTTGAACCCACAGGCCAGCATGCGCATGGCCAACCGTCTGCTGGAAGCCAGCGACCGGTCATACTGGACGCCCGACGAAGACACGCTGGCGGGGCTGCGCGATGCGGCTGATGCGCTGGAAGATCGTGTCGAAGGAATTGCGGCCGAATAGGCCCGGAAAGAGGAATGAACATGGCACTTGATAAATCACCCCCCATTTTGCGCGGACAAGACGGCGAAGGCTCGGTGCAGGTCCATCAAGATGACGCGATGAAGATCGAAGGGGCCAAGGTCTTTTCGGTCTATGGCAAAGGCGGGATCGGCAAATCAACGACCTCCTCGAACCTCTCGGCGGCGTTTTCCATGCTGGGCAAGCGGGTTCTTCAGATCGGTTGTGATCCCAAGCATGATAGCACATTCACCCTGACTGGTACGCTGGTGCCCACGGTGATCGACATCCTCAAGGATGTGGATTTCCACTCGGAAGAGCTGCGGCCCGAGGATTTCGTGTTTGAAGGCTTCAACGGCGTGAAATGCGTGGAGGCGGGCGGACCGCCTGCGGGCACCGGGTGTGGCGGCTATGTGGTTGGCCAGACTGTGAAACTTCTCAAGCAGCACCATATGCTGGAAGACACGGACGTTGTGATCTTCGACGTACTGGGCGATGTGGTCTGCGGCGGATTTGCAGCCCCTTTGCAGCATGCGGACCGTGCGCTCATTGTGACGGCCAATGATTTCGACAGCATCTATGCGATGAACCGGATCATTGCCGCTGTGCAGGCCAAATCGGCCAATTACAAAGTGCGTCTGGCAGGCTGTGTTGCCAACCGCTCCAAGGACACTGACGAGGTGGATCGCTATTGCAAGACGGTGGGCTTCAACCGGATCGCGCATATGCCCGATCTCGATGCGATCCGCCGCTCACGCCTGAAGAAAAAGACCCTTTTCGAGATGCCCGACGAGCAAGACGTGGTCGAGGTGCGCAAAGAGTATATCCGCCTCGCCGAGACCCTCTGGGCCGGGACGGACCCTCTTGCGCCTGCGCCATTGCCGGATCGTGAAATCTTTGAGCTTCTTGGGTTCGATTGATGGACAAGAGCGCCACATATGACGCGACGCGGGACCGGGTTGAGCATTACTTTGACCGCTCGGCCACCAAGGTCTGGGAGCGTCTGACATCAGACGCGCCTGTCTCGGGCGTGCGTGCCACTGTGCGCGCAGGCCGGGACCGCATGCGCGATCTGATGCTGGCGCAATTGCCTGCCGATCTGCATGGCGCGCGGGTGTTGGATGCGGGTTGCGGCACGGGCGCGATGGCGGTTGAGCTTGCGACGCGCGGCGCTGATGTGGTGGCCGTTGATATCTCGCCCGAGCTGATCAAGATCGCCGAGGCGCGCTGCCCGGACGGATTGCGCGGGCAGATTACGTTTGCGTCTGGCGATATGCTGAGCCCGGAACTGGGTCAGTTTGACCACGCGCTGGCGATGGACAGCATGATTTATTATGGCGCGAGTAGCGTGGCGCGGATGCTGGCGGGCGTGGCGCCACGCATCACGACCTCGATGATCTTCACGCTGGCCCCCCGCACGCCACTTTTGATGACCATGTGGCGCGTGGGCAAGATTTTCCCAAGCTCGGACCGGTCCCCTTCGATGATCCCCGAAAGCTGTGCACGTGTCTCCAAGGCTTTGGAAACCCTTGGGGCAGGCGGCAGCCTGCGCGAGATTGAGCGCATCAACTCGGGCTTCTACATTTCCACCGCCCTGGAGTTTCGGCCATGAAAGACGAACGCCATCCCCTGACAAAGTTCACGGAAAAGATGCTGCCCTTTGCGGATGCGGCCAGCGTGGGCCTGCCCATGTGGCAGCTGTTGCGGCTGGCGCTTTTCCAGATCTCGGTCGGGATGGCCGGCGTGCTGCTTCTTGGCACGCTCAACCGGGTGATGATCGTGGAGCTGAGCGTGCCTGCGATGATCGTGGCCACGTTTATTGCGATTCCGGTGCTTATTGCTCCGTTTCGCGCGCTTTTGGGTTTTCGCTCGGACACGCATCGCAGCGCGATTGGCTGGAAGCGGGTGCCGTATCTCTGGTTTGGCACGCTGTGGCAGTTTGGCGGCCTTGCGATCATGCCGATGGGGCTGGTCCTCTTCACTGGCACGCAGGCGATGGACGTGTCTTTTGCCGCCGAAGTGGGGGCGGGGCTTGCGTTTCTTCTGACCGGGCTTGGGATGCACATGACTCAGACCGCGGGGCTGGCCCTTGCCGCTGACCGCGCGACAGAAGAGGCACGCCCCCGCGTTGTGGCGCTGCTTTATGTCATGTTCCTTGTGGGTATGTTGATCTCGTCGATCATCATCGGGCTTTTGCTGCGTGATTTCAGCGAGCTGCGCCTGATCCAAGTGGTCCAAGGAGCCGCCGTTGTCACGGTTCTTTTGAACCTCGTGGCGCTTTGGAAGCAAGAGAAGATGGCACCGATGACCAAGCAGGAGCGCACAGCACCGCGCCCCCTGTTCCGCGATGCCTGGGCCGATTTCACCTCTGGTGGTGATGCCGGGCGGCTTTTGGTCGTGGTCTTCATGGGCACGATGGCCTTCAACATGCAGGACGTCCTGCTGGAGCCTTATGGCGGTGAGATCCTCGGGCTTTCGGTGTCCTCGACCACGCTTTTGACGGCGATGTGGGCGATTGGCGCGCTGGGGGGCTTTGCGCTTGCGGCGCGGTGGCTGGCGCAGGGGATTGATCCTTACCGCATGGCCGCGCGTGGGATCCTCATAGGTGTCTGCGCCTTCACCATGGTGATCTTTGCCGATCCGCTCGATTCAATCCCGCTTTTCTTTGCCGGGGCCTTCGCCATCGGCTTTGGCAGCGGTCTGTTTTCCGTGGCCACGCTGACGGCGGCCATGACGATGCCCACGGCTGGTCTTGCTGGCCGAGGACTTGCCCTTGGGGCCTGGGGCGGGGCGCAAGCCACTGCTGCGGGTCTCTCGATCGTGATCGGTGGCGCAATTCGCGACACGGTCTCAAACCTTTCCGCTTCGGGAGCGCTCGGCGATGCACTCAGCGATCCCGCAGTCGGTTACTCGGTGGTGTACCATATCGAGGTATACCTGCTTTTCTTCACCCTGATTGCCCTTGGCCCGCTTGTGCGTGTCCGGGCATTGGGAACCCGCAAGGCCAAGTTCGGCCTCGCGGACTTCCCCACCTGACCTACGGAGGACAATATCATGGTAGGCATGGAATTTTTCGGAGACTTCGACCTGGCGAGTGCATCGATCTGGCTCTTCTGGCTCTTTTTCGCACTGCTGATCTATTATCTGCAAACCGAGAATATGCGTGAGGGCTATCCGCTAGAAGATGATGATGGCAAAGCGGCCCCCAATCAGGGCCCGTTCCCCTTGCCCTCGGACAAGACATTCAAACTGCCCCATGGCGCGGGCGAGTTGACCTATCCATCGGGCGCACGCGGAGACCGCGATAAGCTTGCTCTGGAGCGCACGGCCAAATCCGCAGGATCTCCCTACATCCCAACGGGTGATCCCATGGTGGATGGTGTTGGCCCTGCCGCATGGGCGCCGCGCCGCGATGTGCCGGAGCTGGATGCGCATGGCCATCCCAAGATCAAGCCGATGTCGATGCTGGAAGATTTCCGCATCAGCGCTGGCCGTGATCCGCGTGGCAAGGTCGTGATGGCTGGGGACGGTGAGATTGTTGGTCGTGTGGTTGATATGTGGATCGACGTGCCTGAGCATATGGTGCGTTTCCTGACTATCGACCTCAACCCGGAAGGGTCGGGCGAGCACCGCCTGATGCCGATCAACATGGTTCGGATCAAATCCGACCACGTCAAAGTACGCTCGCTCTACGGGCACAATTTTGCAGGGATCCCCAAGGTGAAAGCCGCGGACAAAGTGACCCTGCTTGAAGAAGAGAAGATCATGGCCTGGTTCGCCGGGGGCACGCTTTATGCCCATGATCGCCGCGCAGATCCTGTGATCTGAGGCGGACCAAACCTAAACGCGTAAGGGGGAGACGACATGTCCCACGATGATTTCAAGTTCGAGCCGGTCCGAGGATTGCCAGAAGTATTGCCAGAGGGAGAGCATATCCTCTGGCAGGGTAGCCCGAATGCCCTGCGACTGGCACGTGAGGCGCTTTGCCTGAACTGGGTCGCGGGATATTTCGTCCTTTTGGTGATCTGGCGGATCGGTGCCTCCTCGGCCACCTATCCCATGGCCGAGGCGATGAGCCACGGTATCCCCCTTGCGCTGGTAGGTCTGGTGGCCTGCGCGCTGATCTACGGGCTGGCCTATATGCAGGCCCGCGCGGCGGTCTACACGCTGACAAACAAACGGGTGGCGATGCGGATCGGTGCCGCCCTCACCATGACGCTGAACCTGCCATATGTGGCCATTGGCACGGCCAAGCTTGAAGAGCGCGGCAAAAAAGGCTCCGGCACGATTGCTTTCGAGCTGATCGGAGACACGCGCTTTTCCTACATTCTGTGCTGGCCGCATGTGCGCCCATGGCATTTTGCCCGCACGCAGCCTGCGCTGCGGTGCATTGATGATGCGCCCGAAGTGGCGCGTATTTTCGCCGAGGCCGCTGATGCGCGCGTCTCACAGCCCAAAGTGGAGCGGATCCCGGCCCGCGAGGCCGTCAGCGCTCTGGCCGCCGAGTAAGGAGAGGACCAATGACGACCAAGCCACAAACGCGTGAATTTGAAATGGTGCCCAAGTTTCTGGTCCGGGCGATGTTCGGCCTTATCCTCGGGACCTTGGCCCTTGTAAGCTATCAGGCGATCAGCGATCGGAGCCATGCGGGCGTTCTGACCGTGGCGCCAGAAGCGGCCTCCAGCCTGATCCGGATGGAGGGCACCCGCGAGGGGGCCGTCACCGTCTATAACGCGGGGGGGGATGTGATCGCCCGCTCCGGCGAGGACAAGCAGGGCTTCATCGGTGTGATCTGGCGGGTGCTTGCCCGCGAACGCGCGCTGGCAGGTGTGGCCGACACACCCGGCGACACGCCCCCGGTGCGGGTTCTGCGCCGGACGAACGGAAATATATCCGTTGAAGACACGGTAACGGATTGGTCCGTGGACTTAATCGGGTATGGTAAAGACAATATCGCCGCCTTCGCCAGGCTGGTCGACTAACCCATAAAAGGAGGGAACCTTATGGGACTGCTACTGAGAGAAACGGAGACCGCGCCCTGCACGGTCGAAATCAGCCACCGCTTCGAGGAGCTGTCGGCGCATGTGAAATTTGAGAACGGTGCCGTGATCTATCCCGGCGATAGCGTTCAGGTCCATGGCGAAGAGATCATGGCCCCCTACGGAGAGGTTGTGCGCGAAGAGCGTATGGCCACCATCACCCGCGCCTCCAAGCTTGAGCGTTGGTGGACCCGCCAGACGGGCGATCTGGAGTTCATGGAGCTTTGCGAATTCTCATTCTCCGAGGAGATCTTGTCATGAACGTGCAAACCCCTCACAGCTCTACCGCGGCTACCGCCGAAGAGGCCATCGCGCGCCAAGAGGCGCTGCCGCCGCTGACCAATGATGAGGCCACGGCCGTTGCGATGCAGAACACGCTGCTCACGCCGCGCTTCTACACCACCGATTTTGACGAGATGGACGCGATTGACGTCACCCCCGTGCGCAAGGACTGGGACGTTTTGATCGCGCAGATGAAGGCCGACCCCAACAAGGGCCATTTCAAGAAAAATGAAGATTGGGATGATGTTGATTGGGACGGGATGGAGCCGGGCCTCAAGGCCGAGTTCATCGACTTCCTGATTTCTTCGTGCACCGCTGAGTTCTCGGGCTGCGTTCTTTACAAGGAAATGAAGCGGCGCGGGTCCAATGAGGATATCACGACGCTGTTTCAACTGATGGCGCGCGACGAGGCCCGTCACGCGGGCTTCATCAACGATGCGCTGCGCGAGGCGGGGATTTCGGTCAATCTGGGCTTTTTGACCCAGCAGAAGAAATACACCTATTTCCGGCCCAAATTCATCTACTACGCCACATACCTGTCGGAAAAGATCGGTTATGCACGCTATATCACGATCTTCCGCCACCTTGAGGAACACCCTGAGCATCGGTTCCACCCGATCTTCAAATGGTTCCGCGAGTGGTGCAATGATGAGTTCAGCCATGGCGAGGCCTTTGCCCTTCTGCTGAAGACCGATCCGAAGCTGACCGAGAGCCGGGCCAACAAGCTCTGGATCAAGTTCTTCCTCACGGCGGTTTATTCCACCATGTGGGTGCGCGATCATCAGCGGCCCATCTTCCATGAGGCGCTGGGTGTCGACACGACCTGGTATGGTCAGGAAGTGTTCCGCAAAACCTCCGAGATCACCAAGCAGGTCTTCCCCTTCACCATCGACATCGACCATCCCCGCTGGCGGCCCAATCTGGACCGGTTGCAGGACGCATCGGTTCAGGTGGCAAAGGCCAAGGCGCGCGGCGGGATCGGCGGCATGGTGATACGCGTGCTGGGCATGGCCAAGGCGGGGGCGGCGTTCGTGTCGCTCTATACCATCCCCGTGGTCAAGCATGAGGCGCCCGCCCAAGTGCGTCTGGAGCCTGCTTACTGATGACAACGCCTTGGATTGCAGCTCTTTTCGCCCTCTTCGTTTGGTGGTTCGCCACCGGGGTGATCCTGTTGGTGGTGCGTCGCGCCGACCGGGCAGGGGGGCATGCGCATGGCCGGTCGGTGCTTTTTGGCACGCCCGTTCTGGCGCTTGGCTTTGCGCTGCTGATCCATTCGGTTGAAAACACAAGCGTCGCGGGGGCCTATACGGGCTTTCTCGCGGCGCTGGCGATCTGGGGTTGGATCGAGCTGACCTTCCTCACGGGCCTTGTCACCGGACCAACGCGGGCGAAATGCCCGGCCCATGTGTTCGGGCTGGACCGTTTGTGGCGCGGATGGTCCGTGGTGGCGCATCATGAGGCATTGCTTCTGGTAGGTCTGTTGGTGATGGTTCTGGTCTGCCACGGTGCGGCCAATCCGATGGCGCTTTGGGCCTATCTTGTGCTGTTTGGCGCGCGGATATTGGCCAAGCTCAACCTTTTCTTCGGCGTGCCGCGCATCAATACCGAATTTGTGCCGCGCCCTCTTGAGCATATCAAATCCTATTTCCGGCGCGGGCCGATCACGCTGGCCTTTCCGGTCGCGATCACGGCGCTGTCTCTTCTGACGGGCGGGTTGGTCCATCAGCTTTGGACCGCCGATACGGGCTACGCCCAAATCACCTATGCCCTTCTGAGCGCGCTGGCGGCGCTGGCGCTTCTTGAACATTGGTTGATGGTGGTTCCGCTGCCCGATGCCAAGCTTTGGCGCTGGATGCTTCCCACGCCGCGCGGGCCGCAGATCCACTCTGCGCACGCCTCTGATGATACAAACGGAAAGATAGCACCATGAATTTCGATGCGATGTTCACCGCCCAGATCGACGCTCTCAAGGAAGACGGCAACTACCGTTATTTTGCCGAGCTAGAGCGCCAGTGCGGCAAGTTTCCTCGCGCTGCCAACCACCACAACGACGGTGTGCGCGATGTGACGGTCTGGTGCTCGAACGATTATCTGGGCATGGGGCAACATCCCAAAACAATCTCCGCCATGTGCGAGGCGGTGCGCCGCACCGGCACGGGCGCAGGTGGGACGCGCAACATTTCGGGCACGAACCACGATCATTTGTTGCTCGAAGAGGAGCTGGCCGATCTGCATGGCAAGCAGGCTGCTTTGCTGTTCACCTCTGGATATGTGTCGAACTGGGCGGCCCTGAGCACGCTGGGCTCGCGCCTGCCCAATTGCGTGATCCTCAGCGATTCCGGCAACCATGCCTCGATGATCGAAGGCATCCGCCACAGCCGTGCGCAGAAGGTGATCTGGAACCACAATGATGTGGCCGATCTGGAGATGAAGCTCAGCCTTCTGCCCGCAGATGTGCCCAAGATCGTGGCGTTCGAGAGCGTCTATTCCATGGATGGCGATATCTGCCCCATGCGCGAGATCGTTGAAGTGGCCGAGAAATATGGCGCGATGACCTATCTTGATGAGGTTCACGCGGTTGGCCTTTACGGCCCGCGCGGCGGTGGTGTCAGCGAGCGCGAAGGGCTGGCGGACCGGATCACCCTGATCGAAGGTACACTTGGCAAGGCTTATGGCGTGGTGGGCGGGTATATTACCGGCTCGGCTGCACTTTGCGATTTCATCCGCTCGTTCGCATCGGGGTTCATCTTTACCACCGCCTTGCCACCCGCCGTGGCGGCGGCGGCGCGCGCGTCGATCGCGCATCTCAAGGTCAGCCAGCTGGAGCGCGCCAAGCAACGCCGTCAGGTGGCCCTCTTGCGCGCGCGTCTGGATGCGGCAGGCATCCCGCATATGATGAACGATAGCCATATTATCCCAGTGATGATCAAGGACCCGGTGAAATGCCGGATGTTATCGGATCATTTGATGGAAGAGTGGGGCATCTACGTGCAACCCATCAACTATCCCACCGTTCCCAAGGGCACGGAGCGTTTGCGATTCACCCCGTCGCCCCTTCATACGGACGCCGATATTGAATATCTGATCGAGGCGCTGACAACTTTGTGGAAACAATGCGCAATTTCTCGCGCAGTGGCCTAGAATTACCCGAGCGAGACGCTATTATCATAGAACGAACGAGCGCCATGTGTGCTCGTCCCAGTATGAGAATCAGGGAGATAATATGAACAAGTTTGCACTTACCGCCGCCGTGATGCTGATGGCTGCGCCTGCTTTTGCCACAGACGCGACCGAAGAGGCGGTTCTGACCGCATCCGGTGACGCAGCCGCTGGTGAAGAGCAGTTCAACCGTCAATGTGTGGCTTGCCACGTCGTAAAAGACGAAGCTGGTGAGACACTCGCAGGCCGCAACGCGCGCACAGGGCCCAACCTCTATGCAATCGCGGGCAAGCCAAAAGGCTCTGTCGAAGGTTTCCGCTACAGCAAGTCGCTGGCAGCCTTGGGTGAGGAAATGGGCCTTGCATGGGACGAAGCAAGCTTCGTGGCCTATGTTCAGGACCCGACTGCCTACCTCAAAGAGGTGCTCGATGACAGCAAAGCGCGCGGCAAGATGGCCTTCAAGGTTCGCGACGAGCAAGACGCGATAAACCTATACGCCTATCTCTACTCGCTGGCACCGCCCGCGACGGAAGAGGGCGACGCGGCTGCCACCAACTAAGAGCGGCATCTAAGAGATTGATGGGCCGGCCTGAGTGATCAAGCCGGCCCTTTTTATGTTTGGCTCATGTTTGGCGGTTGGCGCTTTATCAGCATTTCACCCGCGCCATCTGCGGATCATACAGCGGCTTGAGATGCGCTTTGGCAGGCACGCGGATCGTGGCCACTTCCAGCTCGTACTCCCCCTCCAGAACGCTCTGTGCCGTGGTCGCCGCCGCGCCGCGCACATAACCCATGCCGATGCTCTGGTTCAGCGTATGGCCGAAGCCTGCGGAGCTGAGGAAGCCGACACGCTCCCCATTGCGGTAGATCGTTTCGCGCCCCGATAGGATTACATTCGGATCGGCGGTGAAGGTGACCATGCGCTTGGCCACGCCCTCCTCGCGCTGCTTGGCGGCGGCATCGCGCCCCTTGAAGGGCGTGTTGCTGCGTAGCTTCACCGCCCAGCCCAGCCCCGCCTCATCCGGTGTGTGATCCGGGCCAATATCCGAGGACCATGCGCGGTATCCCTTCTCCAGCCGGAGCGTTTCAATCGCGCGGTACCCTGCGTTGATTAACCCATGCTCCGCGCCCGCCTGATGCAGCGCCTCGTAGACCGAAAGGGCGTATTCCACCGGCAGATGAAGCTCCCAGCCCAGCTCGCCCACATAGGTCACGCGAAGTGCGCGCACCGGCGCGCCTGCGATGCCGATGGTTTGGGCCGTGGCGAAGGGGAAAGCTGCGTTCGACACGTCATCGCGGGTTACGGCCTGCAATATGCCACGCGCGCGCGGGCCAAAGAGCGACAGAACCGCAAAGGCGGAGGTCACATCGACCAGCTGCGCATTCAGTCCTTCAGGGATGTTTTTGGCAATGTGATCAAAGTCATGGGTCGCATAACCGGTGCCAGTCACGATGTAGTATTCATCTTCGGCCACGCGCAGGCATGTGAGATCACATTCGATCCCGCCCGCATCGCTGAGCATTTGGGTATAGATCAGGCTGCCCACGGGGCGTGCCACGTCATTGGCTGCAATCCAGCTAAGGGCGGCCTCGGCATCTGGGCCTTTGAGGGTGAATTTGGCGAAGGATGTCTGATCAAAAAGCACCGCCGCCTCGCGCGCCGCCTTATGTTCGCGCGCCACGGCTGTGTGCCAGTTGGGCCGCTCAAACGTATAGATATCGCGCGGCTCTTCTCCGGGGGCCGCGAACCAGTTTGGCCGCTCCCAGCCCAGCTTTTCGCCAAACACCGCGCCTGCGTCTTTCAGAACACCGTAAAGCGGCGAGCGGCGGCAGGGCCGTCCGCTATCGTGCTCCTCGGATGGCCAGGCCATCGTATAATGCTTGCCATATGCCTCATAGGTGCGCGCGCGGACCCAGTCCGTGTCGAAATGCGGGCGGCCAAAGCGGCGGATGTCCACGGGCCAGAGATCATAAGGCGGCTCGCCTTTGGCGACCCATTCGGCCAGCGCCATACCCGCACCACCGCCCGCCGCGATCCCGTAGGCATTGAAGCCCGCGCCGACGTAGAAATTGCGCAGCTCCGGCGCCTCGCCAAGGATGAAATTGCCATCGGGGGTAAAGCTTTCGGGGCCATTGGTCAGCGTCTTGATGCCAGCGGTCTCCAGTGCGGGGACGCGGCCCAAGGACAGCTCCATAAGCTGCTCAAAGTGGTCAAAATTACTATCCAGCAGGGTGTAGTGGAAATCCTTGGGGATGCCATCCTTGGCCCACATGATCGGGTTTTTCTCATAGCCGCCCATGACCAACCCGCCGACCTCTTCCTTGTAATAGGTTAGGCGATCAGGATCGCGCAAGGTGGGCAGATCAGAGGTCACACCGTCGATGGCCTCGGTGACCATATATTGATGCTCGACCGACACGAGCGGCACGTTGACACCGACTTGCTTGGCGAATTGGCGGGTCCATTGCCCGCAGCACGCGATTACGACGGGTGTCTCAATCGTGCCTTTGTCGGTCTCCACGCCCTTGATCACGCCCTTCTCAACGATGACGCGGGTCACTTTCGTATCCTCAAAAATCCGCGCTCCGCTTTGCCGCGCGCCCTTGGCCAGCGACAAGGTGATGTCCGAGGGGTTCGCTTGCCCGTCCGTGGGCAGGAAGGCCGCGCCGATCACGTCATCGACCTGCATCAGTGGCCAGAGTTTTTGTGCCTCCGATGGGGTCAGAAGCTCCATCTCCAGCCCGAAGGAGTGCGCGGTCGTGGCCTGCCGCTTCACTTCCGTCCAGCGCTCTTCGTTACAGGCCAGCCGCAGCCCGCCATTCATTTTCCAGCCCGTGGCTTGGCCCGTTTCGGCCTCCAGCGTCTTGTAGAGGTCCACCGAGTAGCCCAGAAGCTGCGTGATCCCGGCGGAGGAGCGCAATTGACCCACGAGGCCCGCGGCATGGAAGGTCGTGCCGGAGGTGAGTTTCTTGCGCTCCAAGAGCACCACGTCCCAGCCAAGCTTGGCGAGGTGATAGGCGGTGGAGCAGCCGACGATGCCGCCGCCGACGATGACGGCCTGCGCTTGGGTGGGAAAATCACTCATGTGGGGGATCCTTGGGCAGTAAAGGCGGCATAGGCCGCGGCATATCGGGAGAGGTTCTTGTCGGTGTACTCGACGTAGTCAAAATCCACGGTCGAGGTCAGCTCGGAGATCATCGACCACATTGTCTCACGCAAGAGCGACGCGCATTTCATCGCCGTATAGCTGTGCCAGAGGGATGCATCGGGCTGCGTTCCATAGTAACGCTCCAGCATGGCCTCCTCGGCAGGTCGCTCCAGCGCGCAGTTGCTGGCCAGCCCGCCCAGATCAAACAGGGGAGAGTTGAAACCACCATATTCCCAGTCAATCACCCAGAGCCGGTCGGGCGCGCGCAGGATATTGGCGGGCAGAAGGTCATTGTGGCCCAGCACCAGATCGACAG
This sequence comes from Roseovarius carneus, assembly GCF_020141465.1. Taxonomy (NCBI): domain Bacteria; kingdom Pseudomonadati; phylum Pseudomonadota; class Alphaproteobacteria; order Rhodobacterales; family Roseobacteraceae; genus Roseovarius; species Roseovarius carneus. The sequence goes on from NZ_JAHSPD010000001.1 coordinate 2,191,766, forward strand.
GGCCGACGGCACGCTCCAGCGTATCCGCTTGCGCGAGCAAGGCGGGCAGGGCGGGGATATGACGCGAGCCCTGAGCGCGCAAACTGGCCGCGTAATCGCGCAGGATGTGGAACACCCAAAAGCTGAGGATCGGGCCGCGCAGATGGGCGGGCATGGTGCGGTGGATTTGCGCGATGAGGTCGGTGGCGGCCATAAGCGTCTTTGCGTCATGCAGATCCTCTTCGCCCAGAGCCTCGCTTTCGATGAAATCCAGCACCAGCACGCCGGGCTCGGAGTGATGCACGGGGGGCGAGAGGCCTGCGGCCTCGGCCGCGCGGCTCAGCGACAGTTCGTGCCAACGCATGATACCGTGCTCAGGGATATCTGCCCCGAGGCGCACGACGTAATCGCGGCCCTGATCGCGCAGGCGGATGTTGTGGTTGGTGATGCCGCCCTCAAGGGGGGCTGCGGCCTCGGGCGCGGTCCAGCAGGGCAAGGCGCGTGCGATTTTCAATGCCTCGTCAGCGGTCATGGCAGTCCCCGGATCATGATCTCTCCTTATCGTTTGAACCGTAGCTTCCCACGTTTTGCAACATATTTTGTGGAATTATGTTGGTTTTGGCGCGCGTATAGGGCAGATTGCCTGAAAGAACGCTCAAAGCCGCTCAGGAAATTCATGAACCTCACCCCTCCAAATCACCGCCAGCAAGAGATTCTCGACGTGCTGCGCCGCGCTGGAGGCAGCCTTCGGGTCGGGCGTCTGGCCGACGAACTGGGCGTGTCCGAGGAGACGGTGCGGCGCAATCTCAAGCGCTTGGCGGATGTGGGGCAGGTCGAGAAGATGCATGGCGGCGCACGTCTTGCAGCCTCGGAGGGCGAGGGCGATTTTAATCAGCGGCTTGCCCGTGCGCCCGAGGCCAAGCAGCGGATCGCGCGTCATGTGGCGGGCAAGCTGCGGGACGGGGCGGTGCTTTTCCTGGATGTGGGCAGCACGACCGCCTATATCGCCGATGCGCTGCGCGACCATTCGGGGCTGATGGTGGTCACGAACTCGGTGACGGTGGCGTTCAAACTGGCCACCCGCAACGGCAATCAGGTCTATATGGCGGCGGGCGCGCTCAGGGCCCATGATGGCGGTGCGTTCGGGGCCGAGGCGATGCGCTTTGCCGAGAATTTCAAGACCGATCTGGCGATCCTGTCGACCGCCGGGGTGACGGCGGAGGATGGATTTATGTTGCACGATCTGGAAGAGGCGAATTTCTGTCGGGCCGTTTTGGCCAATGCCGGTGCGGCCTGGGTCGCGGCGGATGCGAGCAAGCTGGGGCGGGCTGCACCGATCACGGTTTGCCCACCGAGCCGTGTGGATCTGCTGATCACCGATGCGGCGCCGCCCAAGGATCTGGCGCAGGCCGCACGCGGCTGGGGCGTGGCGATCGAGGTGGCACCATGAGCGTGGATCTCGCGAGGGCCGCCGCGCGCATCACCGAAGAGGCGAGTGCTGTGCCGATGCGATATTTTCGCCAAGGCGCGCTCGGGATCGAGGCCAAGGCCGACGCAAGCCCCGTGACCGTGGCCGACCGCGCAACGGAGGAGGCGATCCGGGCAAGCTTGGCCAAGGAATTCCCAGATCACGGTGTGTTTGGTGAGGAATTTGGTGTCACAGGGTCGCTTGATGGGCCGTCATGGATCATTGATCCGATTGATGGCACGCGGTTTTTCCTGTCGGGCTATCCGGGGTTCGGGATGCTTCTGGGTCATTTGCAAGACGGTGTGCCTCAGGTCGGTGTCGTGCGGATGCCTGCGCTCGACGAGACCTTTGTGGGGAGCGCGGCGGGGGCCACGCTCAACGGCGCGCCCATACGTACGCGGCGAGTGGAGGGGTTGTCAGAGGCCATTCTTTTCGTCAATGAGGCCGAGCGCTGTGTCGCGGATGATCCCGCGCGCTTTGCGCGGCTGTGCAAGGCGGGGCACACGCGGCGGATGTCTTATGATTGCTATCCGCATGCGCTTGTCGCGGCTGGGCATGTGGATGCGGTCACGGATATCGGGCTGGAGCCTTATGATTTTCTACCCCTCACCCCGCTCATTGAGGCAGCGGGCGGCGTGATCACCGATTGGGAGGGGCGCGCGCTTGGTCTTGGCTCGGACGGACGGGTGGTAAGCGCGGCGACGCCTGCACTCCATGCCGAGCTTCTCGATGTGCTGAACGGGTGAGCGATGGCTGAGGGCTATATTCCAAAAGGGTCCGCCACGTTTCGCCTGCCGCCTGTGGCCGGGCCGCGCAAGCTTGATTTCGTGCTCTTGCCCAAGCTGACGATGCTGGCGCTCAGTGCCGCGATTGAGCCTTTGCGCATCGCCAATCAGATCGCGCAGCAGGAGCTTTATCGCTGGCACACGATGAGCCGCGATGGCGCGCCGGTACGTTGCTCCAACAATCTGGCGCTGGTCCCGGATGGTCCGCTTGCGCGTGCGCCGCGGGGCGCGCGTCTCTTTGTGTGCTCAGGGATTGAGCCGGGGCAGACCCATGATCCGCATCTTACCAAATGGGTGGCGGGGCAGGCCGCGCACGGCGTGCGGGTCGGGGCGATCTGCACCGGAGCGTTCACGCTGGCGCGGGCGGGGCTTTTGCGCGGGCGGCGCTTCACGCTGCATTGGGAGAACCAGCCGGGGTTTCTGGAAATCTTCCCCGATCTGGTGCCCACACCAAACCTCTTTGAGGTGGATGGGGATCTCATGACCGCCGCCGGGGGGGCCGCGTCCACCGATATGATGCTGAGCCTGATCGAGGATGATTTCGGCACGGATTTTGCCCTCGTTGTGGCTGATATGTGCCTGCACGGGCGCAGCCATTCTGGCGATATGCCCCAGAAAACTGCGCAATCGGCGGCCATCGGCAGCCGCAACGCGCATGTGATTGCGGCTATGCGGCTGATGCAGGCTAACCTTGAGGAGCCTTTGAACGTGGAGGCGATTGCAGCACAGGTGGGTATCTCCAAACGTCAGTTGGAGCGCAGTTTCGCGGCCCATCTGAGCCTCTCGCCGCGCCGCTATTACACGGACCTCAGGCTCGGGCGGGCCTATGCGCTGCTCAGTGAGACGGACCTGCCAATTTCCGAGATTGCGGTGGCCACGGGCTTTGGCAGCGGCTCGGCGCTCAGCCGTGCATTTCGCGGCAAATACGATATGGCACCGGGGCGGTTTCGCCGGACATGGTAGGTTTCAGGCCCGTTTATCCATATTTTCAGGTGCAAAGATCGTGCGCGTCCCATCGGCAATGCTGCCTCTATGCAGGGGCCATGTTGCAGATCGCCCCGTCCGGCACGCACCGCCCCTTGTGCGATGCGCGGTGCCCACCATAGGCCTATAGCTGCGCTGAGTGCAGCAGAGCCTTTCGCAGGGTTACTGAGGGCTCTTGTGCATTCAGGGCTTGATCAGCATAGGCCGGGGCACATCCGCCAGACATTCGGCAGCGGCGTTATCGCGGATCACGATGCTCTCGGTGATCTCGATCCCCCAATTGTCCATCCAGAGCCCGGGCATGAAGTGAAACGTCATGCCCGCCTCCAGCACGGTCTCGTCGCTGGCGCGAAAGCTGATCGTCCGCTCGCCCCAATCGGGCGGATAGCTGATCCCGATAGGATAGCCGCAGCGCGCCTCACGCTCGATGCCCGCGCGGGCCAGCTCTGCGTGCAGTGCGTTGGCCACGTCACAGGCCCGGTTGCCGGGGCGCGCCGCGTCCAGTCCTGCCTCAAGGCCACGGATCAGGGCCTCTTCCGCGCGCTTGATCTCATCGGGGGGCGTGCCGAGGAAGACCGTCCGGCAGAGCGGCGCGTGGTAGCGGCGGTAACAGCCTGCGATCTCGAAGAAGGTGGCAGCACCGCGCTCAAACGGCTTGTCGTCCCACGTCAGGTGCGGGGCGGCGGCATCGGTCCCTGTAGGCAAAAGCGGCACGATGGCCGGGTAGTCGCCGCCAAACGCGTCGGTGCCTTTGATCCCCACGCCATAGATTTCCGCAACCAGATCGCATTTGCGCATCCCCGGCTCAATTCGCTCGGCGATATGGGCGTGCATCCTTTCGACGATTTTTGCGGCCCGGCGCATAAACGTGATCTCGGCCTCGGATTTGACCGCGCGCTGCCAATTGACCAGCGCCGTGGCGTCGATCAGCGTGGCGCATTCCAGATTGCGCGAGAGGGCTGCGAAAGCGGCGGCGGAGAAATAGTAATTGTCCATCTCCACGCCGATCTGCGCCGCGCCATGCCCGTGCTTTTGCAAAAGATCCGAGAGGTGGTCCATCGGGTGCCGTTCGGTCGATTGCACATAGGTATCGGGATAGCCCACGACCTGTTCTGGCGGCATATAGACGGTGCGCAAAGCACCTTGGGTGTCTTGGTTGCGGCCCCACCAGAGGGGCGCGCCCTCCATGCCGATCACGGCGGCCTGATGCACATAAAAGGACCACCCGTCATATCCCGTGAGCCATGCGATATTCGACGGGTCCGTCACGATCAGGGTGTCTATCCCGCGCGCGGCCATGGCGGTGCGGGTTTTCGCGAGGCGTGCGGCGTATTCTTCGGGGGTGAAGGGCAGGTCGGTGGCGGGCATATTGTGCTCCAGTTCTGGGCGATTGTCCCCGCACGCTAGGGGTAAAGCGGGTTTCACACAATATCGGGCTTGCGCGGAGGGGGTCCCTGCGGCTAGCGTTCGGTCTTAATTTGATCAAATAAAGAGGCAGCCATGCGCCCCGTTACCCTCGCCGCCACGCAAATGTCCTGCACTTGGGACATTGATGACAATATCGCCCGCGCCGAGGCGCATGTGCGCAAAGCCGCTGAGGCCGGTGCGCAGGTGATCCTCTTGCAGGAGCTTTTCGAGACGCCGTATTTCTGCCAGCTGGAAGAAAACCAGTATCTGGAGCTTGCGCGGCCCATGTCCGAGAGCCGCGTGGTGAAGCACTTTTCGGCTTTGGCAAAGACGCTGGGTGTGGTGTTGCCGATCTCCTATTATGAGCGGGCGGGGCAGGCGCGATATAACGCTTTGGCAATTGCCGATGCGGATGGCACGATTTTGGGCGGCTACCGCAAAACGCATATCCCCCAATCACCCGGTTATCAGGAGAAGTTCTATTTCAGCCCCGGCGACACCGGGTTTCAGGTATTTGACACGCGGTTTGGCCGGGTGGGCTGTGGCATTTGCTGGGATCAGTGGTTTCCGGAGACGGCGCGCGCGCTTGCCCTCAGAGGAGCTGAGATGTTGCTTTTCCCCACCGCCATCGGGTCCGAGCCGCACGCGCCCGAGCTTGATAGCGCGGCCCATTGGCGGCGCACCATGCAAGGGCACGCGGCGGCCAATATGATGCCCCTGGTGGCGTCCAACCGGGTGGGAACCGAGGTTCAGGGCAATTTGCAGGCCGATTTCTACGGCACCTCCTTCATCGCGGGTTACACGGGCGAGATCCTGACCGATGCGGATCGCAGCGAGGAGACAGTGCTGACCGCCACGGTCGATCTGGACGAGGCGGCGGCCTATCGTGGATCGTGGGGGCCGTTCCGGGACCGCAGGCCCAGCATGTATGGCGCGCTTCAGACACTTGACGGGGTGACACGACCGACCTGAGGGGCGGTTTCGGAGATTTTGCAGAAGGATTTTCAGATGACACGGACCACAGGTATCACACCCAAGGCTGCCGGCTTTCACATGCCACCCGAATGGGCTCCGCATTCCCGCACATGGATGATGTGGCCCACGCGGACCGAAGTCTGGGACGATATGAATGAGACCTGCCGCAACTATGCGGCGGTGGCCCATGCGATTGCGCGGTTTGAGCCTGTGACCATGCTGGTGCGCCCCGAGGATCGCGCAGCGGCGCATGCGATGCTGGGCAGTGATGTGGACCTGTTGGAGCATCCGATCGACGATAGCTGGAGCCGCGATTGCGGGCCGAACTTCGTGATCAACGGCAAGGGCGGTATGGCAGCGTCGATCTTTGAGTTCAACGCATGGGGTGGGAAATATACGCCCTTTGATGGCGACAATTGCGTGGCGGCGGCGATTGCCGGGGCGGCGGGGGTGGAAACCTATACCTCCAAACTGATTGCCGAAGGTGGCGGGATCAGCGTCGATGGTGAAGGCACGCTGCTCACCACGATCAGCTGTTTTCCCAACGTGAACCGCAACCCCGACTGGACTCGTGATACCATCACCGAGGAACTGTGCGAGATGTTTGGCGTCTCCAAGGTGATCTGGCTGCCCGGAAACCCTTTGGAGGTGGAGACGGACGGGCATGTGGACGGCATCGCGCAGTTCATTGCGCCCGGCGTGGTGCTTTGTGAAGGGCCGGGGCCGAAGGATGGCGAGTGGTATGACATCAACGTCTCGAACGTGGATGCGCTGCGCGGGCAGACGGATGCGGCGGGCCGCGCGCTCACATTGATCGAGATCCCCGATGCGTCCGAGGTGAATGACGGGCGCGAAAGGTTCTGCGCCTCTTACGTGAATTCCTACATCTGCAATGGCGCGGTGATCATGCCTGCTTATGGCATTGCAGAGGATGATATAGTGCGCGATCTGCTGGCGGACGCTCTGCCGGGGCGTGAGGTGGTGCAGGTGCCGATCCCCGCCATCGCCATTGGCGGTGGCGGCATCCATTGCATCACGCAGCAGGAGCCGAAGGTATGAGCGCCGCTGACGAGGTGAAAGCCGCCCTCGCTGCTGGCCAGACCCCCGGCGAGATGGGCTTTGTCATGCCCGCCGAGACGGCGCAGCATACGTGTTGCTGGATGGCGTGGGTGCATGATGATCACTATGAGAACTGGGGCAAACGTGATTTCGGCGCGGTGGAGCGCGGCTTTGTCGCTATCGCCGCCGCTATTGCCGAGTTTGAGCCGGTGCGCGTGATTGCCGATCCGTCTGTTGCGGCACGGGCGCGGGCGCTTTTGCCAGCCAATGTCGAGGTGGTGACGCTGCCGCAGGACGATCTGTGGTTTCGCGACACGGGGCCTTTGTTCGTGCAGGACCCCGGCGGCAGGACCATGGCGTCGAACCTGCACTTCACCAATTGGGGCGAGAAATACCCCGGCTCGCACGCGGACCGCGCCGTGGGTGCGGCCCTTGCTGGGCATCTCGACCTGCCGCTTTTCCAGTCGCCGCTGGTGGGCGAGGGCGGCGGGCTGATTTCCGACGGCAGGGGCACGGTGATCACCACAGAGACTTTCCTGCTCAACCCCAACCGCAATCCCGGCATGACACGCGCGGAGGTGGAGCGCGAATTGTTCCACGCCATCGGCGCGCGCAAGGTGATCTGGCTTCCCGGTGATGAGGATGAATGGATCACCGACGGGCATATCGACGGTGTGCTGACCTATGTGGGTCCCGGCCATGTGCTTTTTGAGGACAACCCTGACCCGAGCCATCCGCACCATGCTGTGGTCAAGGAGAACCTGCGCGCCATGCGGGGGCAGACCGATGCGGACGGGCGCGAGATCGAGATCACGCTGCTGGATGAGGCCTATACCTACGTCGATGACAGCAACTGGACCGCGACGTCTTACGTCAATTGCTACATCGCAAACGGGGGCGTGGTCCTGCCGCGCTTTGGCACCAAGACGGACGCGCCTGCGGTCGAGACTTTCGCCAAGGCATTCCCGGATCGCAAGATCGTTCAGGTGGATATCGCCGATATCTGTTGGAACGGCGGCGGCATCCACTGCATGACGCAGCAGCAGCCGGCCTGATCCCTATCAGGCCGCGCCGTCCTTTTGTGGCGCGATCGCGCGGTCGGCCTCAGACACGTTGAGCGTGGACCATGTCTCGTCGCCCTCGGGGGCGGGGAGCGTGTCGCAGTTGCGGCGGTGGATGTTCACCTTGGCGATGAAATTGGCCGAAATGGGCGCTGTGACGAAGAGGAACGCCATGATCAGGATCGCGTGGATGGCCCCGTCACCGATCACCGAATTATAGATGATTGCCGCCGCAAGAAGCGCGCCGATGCCCACAGTGCCCACCTTCGTGGGGGCGTGCATCCGCACCATGGGATCGTTAAACTTGATCAGGCCAATGGCGCCGACCATGGCAAAGATCGCGCCAATGATAAGGGCGGCGGAGGTGGCGTAGATGCCGATAATATCCCAGCTCATTCGATGATATCCCCCCGCATGATAAACCGTGCAAACGCGACGGTGGACACAAAGCCCAGCATCGCAATGATCAGCGAGACCTCGAAATAGATCGTGCTGCCTTGGGAAATGCCCATCAAAACGATCAAGCCGATTGCGTTGATCACCATCGTGTCGAGCGCGAGGATTCTGTCACCTACCGAAGGTCCCATCACCAGCCGGACCATCGACAAGACCTGCGCCAATGCCACGGCGGCAAACGCAATAATCAGGGCGATGTTCATCACATCCATTGCTTGGCTCATTCGAAGATCTCCTTCAGGCGGCGTTCATAGCGGTTTTTGATCTCGTCGCGCACGGCGTCCGGGTTATCGGTGTCCAGCGCATGAACCAGTAGGCTGCGCCCACCAGCCGAGATGTCGGAAGACACCGTGCCGGGCGTGAGGGTGACGGTGCCCGCGAGGATCGTGATCGCTTCGGATTGCGTCAGGTCGATTGGCACGACCACCCATGCGGGGCGTAGCTTGGCGTTGGGGCGGGTCAGAACGATCCATGCGACCTCGACATTGGCGACCATGATATCCCAGAGCACCAGCAGGCAATAGGAGATCATGCGGCCCATCTTGAACTTGCGCGGGCTGTTGGGCCACCAGCGCGAGGTGAGGATCGGAATGATGATCCCGAGGATCAGGCCGAACACGACCATGCCCGCCGACACCTGATTTTGCAAAAGCGTCCAGACGACGGTGAGGATCAGCGTCAGCACCGGATGCGGGAAGAGCCATGCGAAAAAGCTTTTCATCTTAATTCTCCTCCGTCATTGGGCTGAGCTTGCCGGGGGTGTTCAGCACGGTGTCGATATAGGCCTCCGGCGCGAAAAGCTGTGCGGCGGCGCCCTCAGTATAGCGGTAAATTGGCCCTGCGAAGACCGTATGTGCGATGAGCAGCGCAATCAGCCCACCCGCGGCGATGGCCGCAAGGGCGGAAGGCGGCGCGCCTTTCGGTGCAGTCTCAGCCTCGATGCTGCGCGCCTTCCAGAACAACGTGCTGCCCGCGCGGGCAAAGCCCACAATGCCGATGAGGCTTGAGATCAGGATCACGGACCAGACCCATGGCATCAAGGGCGATGTGTAGGACGCATCAAGGATCATCAGTTTGCCCACAAAGCCCGACAGGGGCGGCAGGCCCGCCATCGCAATGGCCGTCGTCATGAAGAGCCCCGCAATGAGCAAGTGGCCGGGCACAGGCGCTTGGGCCGTGAGGCGCAGATCAGCGCGGCCTTGCCGGACCATATCGGTGATCAGGAAGAGGGCGGCGGCGGCCAGCGTGGAGTGGATGATATAGTAAAGTGCCGCCGCTATCGCCTCTTGGGAAAAGAGCGCGATGGCCGTCATCACCATCCCCATGGAGCCGATGACGGCAAAAGCCACCAGCCGGTCCAGCGTCTTGGCCGCAAGCACGCCCACCATCCCCAGCGCCAGCGATATGAGCGCGGCGGGCAGGAGCCACTGGGTGTGCAGGCCTGCCGTCGCCTCAAGATCGGGCGGGAAGATAATCGTGTAGACGCGGATGATGGCGTAGGCGCCGACCTTGGTCATGATCGCGAAGAGGGCGGCCACGGGACCGGGCGCCTCTGCATAGCTCGATGGGAGCCAGAAATGCAGCGGCACCAGCGCGGCCTTTACCGCAAAGACCAAGATTAAAAGCACGGCGGCGATACGCAGGCCCACGGTTTCATCGGCGCTGACCATCTGCGCGCGCTCGGCCAGATCGGCCATGTTGAGCGTGCCCGTTTCCGCATAGATCGCGGCGAGGGCGAAGAGGAACAGCGTGGAACCCAAGAGGTTGAAGAGCACGTATTGAACGCCTGCGCGCAGGCGTTTGTTCCCACCCGAATGGATCATCAGCCCGTAGGAGGCGATGAGCAGGATCTCGAAGAACACGAAGAGGTTGAAGAGATCGCCCGTCAGGAACGCGCCCATGATCCCCATGATCTGAAACTGCAACAGCGCATGAAAATGCCGCCCCCGCTCGTCCCATTTGGACCCAATGGCATAGAGCGCCACAAAAAGCCCGAGGATTGCGGTCAAAAGCACCATCATCGTCGAAAGCTTGTCGGCCACCAGAACAATGCCGAACGGAGCGGCCCAATCGCCGAGGCGGTAAATCGTGACCGTGCCGTCAGAGGCCTGCCACACAAGGCCCGCCGCAAGTGCTATGAGGGCGATCATGCTGGCCACGGTCGCGACCCGCTGAATGGACATATGATAGCGCGCGGCGAGGATAATGAACGGGGCCACCATGGCAGGCAGCATCACCGGCAAGATGATCCAATGGGTCATGTCCGATCCTCCGTATCCGGCTCAACCGGGTCATTCACATGATCGTCGTTTGATCCCAGATACGCGCCAAGGGCGATCATCACGACCACAGCGGTCATCCCGAAGGAGATCACGATGGCCGTCAGCGCCAAGGCCTGCGGCAGCGGGTCTGCGTAGTTGGTCACACCCTCGCGCAGCACGGGCGCGGAGCCCACGGTGAGCCTGCCTGAGGCGAAGAGAAACACGTTCACCGCGTAGGTGAGCATGGCGATGCCAAGGATCACCGGGAAGGTGCGCAAACGCAGCACCAGATAGAGCCCTCCGGCGGTCATGGCGCCGATGGCGGAGGCGACGAGAAATTCCATATCACACGCCCTCCTTCAGGTTTGGCTGTGGGGCGGGGGGCTCGGGCGGGTCATCTGGTTCGGGGTCGATATCCAGTTTTTCATCGGTGTCCGGCACATGGGCGTGCCGCGCCAATCGTGAGAAGCTTTCGAGCGAGAGCATCACCGCCCCCACCACCGTCAGGAACACGCCGAGATCAAAGACCAGCGCCGTGGCCAGTTCAAACTCGTTGAAGGGCGGGATGCGTACATAGGTGAAATCCGTGGTCATGAAGGGCTTGGACACCAGCCACGAGCCGATGCCGCAGAGCCCTGCGATCAAAACACCCGCACCGATGACGCCGTGATAGGGGTAGCGCATGCGCGCATTGGTCCAGGCCAGCCCGCTCGCCATGTATTGCATCACAACCGCGATGGACACGACCAGCCCCGCGATGAAGCCACCACCCGGCTGATTGTGGCCCCGCAGGAAGATGTAGAAACCGACCATCAGAACAACGGGCATCATCACCCGCGTCAGAACAATCATCATCATCGGATGCATGTCGCCCGCCCGCGCCTGATCGGGCTTGCGGTTGAACAAGCGTGCGCGCACGGGACCGCTGAGCAGGGTTTCGGTCAGCGCGTAAATCAGCAAAGCCGCGATTCCCAGAACGATGATCTCGCCATAGGTGTCAAAGCCACGGAAATCGACGAGGATCACGTTGACCACATTCGTACCGCCGCCACCCTTGTAGGAATTGGCGACATGAAAGGCCGAGATGGGCGTCTCAACCGCATCGCGCATCAGATAATGGAAGGCCATGCCGGTCGCGGCCAGCCCGCCGATTGCGGCCACGGCCCCGTCGCGCAGACGCAGCGCTACGTTGCTCTCGACAGGGGTGCTTTTGGGCAAAAAATTGAGCGCCAAAAGCAGCAGGACCAGCGTGACCACATCCACGGTCAGCTGCGTCATGGCAAGATCGGGGGCGCTGAAATAGACGAAGCCAAGCGAGACGATCAGGCCGACTATGGAGACCATGATAAGCGAGATCAGCCGGTTGCGATGCAAAAGCACCAGCCCGATTGTGGCCGCGACGAGCATGGCCCAGCCTGCCGCAGGGACAACCTGTATTGGGCTCATCGCCCGCGCGGAGGGCAGGACGGTGCCTGAGGTATAGGCGTAGTAGCCAGCCCCCACCACGGCGAGCGCGAAGATCGCGCCATAGCGGGTGAAGGCGCCATTGTGCAGCCCGTGGGTGAAGCTGCGCGCGGCGGAGGTGATGGCTTCGACCAGTGCGTCGAAGATCGTCTTGGCCTCGGGGCGCGGCGCCGCGTCCCATCCGGCCTGAAGATATTTGTGCAGGGCCAGCAGGATCAAGCCGCCGGCCGTGGCGATCATTGACATGTAAAGTGCTGGCACCAGCCCGTGCCAGATCTTGAAATAGGCCGTCGGCACGTCTGCTTCGCCGCCCAGAACCGAGGCGGTGACCATCTTGATGAAGGGCTCGGCGAGAAAGGGGGCGATGCCGATTGCGATGACAGGGATCATCAAGAGGGCGGGTGGCCCCCAGAGGCCGATGCCGGGATCATGCGGCTTGGCCGGATAGCTTTCGCGCACCGGGCCGAGGAAAGTATGGCTGATGAGGCGGAAGCAATAGGCGGCAGAAAAGAGCGAACCGATGGTGGCCAGCGCCGGGACCAGCCACGCAGAGTTGAAGAGCGCTGTGCGGTTCGCCTCCTCCAGCATCATCTCCTTGGAGAGGAACCCATTGAGCAAGGGGATGCCCGCCATTGACAGCGCGCCCAGTGTGGTGATGACGAATGTGATCGGCATGAGCGTGCGCAACCCGCCAAGGATGCGGATATCGCGGGTCTTGGTTTCATGATCCACGATCCCTGCTGCCATGAAAAGCGCGGCCTTGAATGTCGCGTGGTTGAGGATGTGGAACATCGCGGCCATAGCGCCAAAGGCGGTGCCGGTGCCCAGCAGCATGGTGATGAGGCCCAGATGGCTGACGGTGGAGAAGGCGAGAAGCGCCTTGAGATCATGCTTGAAGAGCGCAATCACCGCGCCCAGCACCATGGTGATCAAACCCGCGCCCGTGACCAGAATGAACCATTCCGGCGTGCCCGAGAGCACCGGCCACATCCGCGCCATGAGGAAAATCCCCGCCTTCACCATTGTGGCGGAGTGCAGATAGGCCGAGACGGGCGTGGGCGCGGCCATCGCGTGCGGCAACCAGAAATGGAACGGGAACTGAGCGGATTTGGTAAAACACCCAATGAGGATCAGGATCAGCGCGGGCAGGTAGAGCGGCGAGGCCTGAATAAGCTCCTTGTTCTGCAAGATCACGCTCAGTTCGAAGCTGCCCGCGATATTGCCGAGGATCAGCATCCCGCCGATCATCGCAAGGCCGCCCATGCCAGTGACAGCCAGTGCCATGCGCGCGCCCTGACGGCCCGCAGGCAGGTGCTTCCAATAGCCGATCAGCAGGAAGGACGAGAGCGACGTCAGCTCCCAGAAGATAAGCAAAAGCAGGATGTTGTCGCTCATCACGATGCCGACCATCGCGCCTTGGAACAACAGCAGATAGGTGAAGAACTCACCCATATTATCCTCACGCGCGAGGTAATAGCGCGCGTAGGTAATGATCAAAAGGCCTATGCCGAGGATCAGACAGGCGAAGAAAAAGCCAAGCCCGTCCAGCATGAACGTGACATTAAGCCCAAGTGCCGGCAGCCAAGGTGTCCCTGCGGTCACAAGCTCTCCGGCCATAACGGCGGGCAAGTTGGTCAAAAGCCCGACAAGGGCGATGAGGGTCACGGTAAAGGTGACCCCGGCGCAGGCGGCACGGCCTGCGGAATTCATGAGACCGGGCAACAAAGCCCCGAGGAATGGTAGGGCGACGATAAGGAAGAGGGACACGCGAACTCCTGATCTTTAAGGGCCTATGGTCTCGGGCCTGAAATTTTCGCATATCTGGGGGAAAACTGTCGGGTTCTCAAGCGAAACCGACAAAAAACGATCAATACTGGGTCAGGACGCCGCAGGTGGCGGGCATTTGTGGCCTTATGCATCAAACGCACCAACACTTGTGAAACCCTACGCGCTATAAAGGGTCATGGGACAATCAATCGTATTACACGGCTTAATCAAGAAACGCGGCGAGATAGCGGGCCAGCACAAGGTCGCTATGAAGGCCGCTGACACCCTCAAGGCTGATCTGGACGCCATAGACCGCGCGCTGGTGCTGTGCGGTTATGAGGGCGACCCCAAGGGCATCGCACCGCGTGGCAATTACAAGCAGCTATTCGGGCGCAATGAGTTGAAGCTGACAATCATCAACGCGCTACGGGTTGCCCCTGCGGATGATGAGGCGATAGCGGCGCAGATCATGGCCGCGAAGGGATGGGGCGATGATATATGGCCCGATGTGCTAAAGCGGGTGCGTGACGCGCTGCAAAGGGCGCAGAAGGACGGGCATGTGGTGCAGGACTTCGGGCCAGATGGGTGCTTGTGGCGTATAGGTTAGCGTTATTTTTCGATTATACGGTTTACCATATGAGTAAAAAGGTACGCTACAGCCATCCAAATCACACCAATAGCGGCCAGCCATGCAGAGGTTTCACCCCAGTAGCTGCTGTCCGTAGTCAGGCTTAACACCGCCGCAAGCAGTAAAAGACCCCATGGTGCAGCAACGCCAATAGCAAAACAAACAGCGCAAAACGCCTTGTCTCCATTAGTCATCATCATTCCCACCTTTCAGCGCGCATAGTGCCTCAAAAGCCCAGCACATCGCCGCAATAGTTCCCGCAATAATCCAAACAGTCCCCGTTGCAAACAAGTACTTTTCGATATTCTCAGCGCAAGCTACTAAACTCATAAAAGCAATCGCACCGCAACCAAGTACTTTAGCTAAGCACTCCCTCTTAGGATGCTCACTCAAGATATGTAGTCCCAAAACGTGGCATTACTAAGGCTACCTTATCACAAAAACTTTCCAAAAAGTTATCGGTGTGGAGCGTTGCGGTCAAGCCGCCCGCTGCCAGTACCCTTTCCAGTTGCGCGACACAGGCGCATCCATCGCGTTAGACACAACGATGTGAGCCAATGTGCCGTTATCCGTGCGGCGGTTATCTTCCAGCCATGCGGAGTGGTTCGCATACTGGTGCAGTTACTTGGGAGATACGCCGTGGTGCTGGCCTTGGATCATGTTGCGCAGACGTGAGAAGAACGACACAACCATATTCGTGTGCTTGCCGTGGTCACTGTAAATCTCGGAGTGGTTAACGCGGTCTACATTGTAACCCATGTGCAGAATGTCCCAATGTGACGCTTCGTCTGCGGACATGATTGCCATGCGTGACACGTTCTCATTTGCTAGTGCTACGCCTTCATTCATGGCAACGAAGGGCAACGTGCGGACCTCACGCTCACGCAGAGCCACCACAACGCGACGTGTGTCTGTCTGGTAACGCTTGTTGAGGCGGCGATCAACGCGATCTGCTTTGACGTTCGCGGGGCGGATGTGACCGCCGAAGTACGCACCATCAATCTCGACATGACCTTCCAACAATTCGCCCGTCTGGACTTCGCGCGTCATGGCCTCGCGCAGCTTGTGTGCCAACACGAAGGCGGTCTTGTATTGGCAATCCAGATCGCGGGACAGCATGCACCACGCTCATGCCCTTGGAGGCGTTCACAATGATGCAGACCGCGGCCAGCAAGTCCACGAAGTCCATTTTGCGGCTGGCAAAGATTGTGCCGCTGGTCAAGCTAAACTGGTGGTGGCAGTTCTTGCACTTGAACTTGCGGCGCGTGCTGATCTTGTAGGTCTCGTCATGGCTGCAACGGGGGCATACGGCCTCGCCATTGGTCTCAAGCCAGCGCATCTGACAGAACGTCTCATAAGCCGCCGCCTCGCCAGCTTTGTAGATGCTGCGAAGGCTAAGTGTGCGTGATGCCGCTTAAAGGAGAAAGTGCTGTGCCATTTGTATCTCTATCATTACCTATGTAGTGAATTTAATACGTATACGTAACGAATGCAATACCTTGTGTAATGATTATGATGCTTTTATTTATGTAGGTGACACATGGCAGATCAGAATGAGTGGGAAACCAAGGCGGCTAACTTGCTGAAAGCCGAATTGAAGCGCAAGGGCGTGACATATTCCCAGCTTTCAGAGTTGATTGGCGAAAAAGAGGTTAACATCCGCAATAAGCTGTCACGCGGCAAGTTCAGTGCCGCGTTCTTGTTGCAATCGCTCGCCGCTATTGGCACGAACGATATCAGGTTACTTTGATATCAGGCACTTGCCCTATCTCTTGAAGAATCTCTCGATCTAAAGCTTCCTGAAGAAAATCCCTTAAAGCACCAATTTCAGTTTCCTTTCTGCCGCCTTCGACTTCCCTTACAGCATTAGGGTTGTTCTTGTGGAACGCCCTTAACGTAGCTTTCAAATATATTTGAAATTTTCTTTGTGCCTTCCGCTCTGGCGACATGCCTGATATCGTATGCCTTTGATTTAAAGCCTTAAAAATTGCACTACCGGCTCCAAAAGAGTTGGGTTCTGAAACGTAAGGCTCTTTCATTTCCCCCCAATCTGAATCCCTTATCTCACTTATGGCCTCATCTTCCGATACCCACACTTTTTCGGACATTTTCGACTTCCCCCAAATTTTGATTTTGTAGCGCAGTCGCAGAAATCTCTGCATGGGCCATGCTATCGCGATTATGCCTATGGCGCCCAGTGCAAACCTCACTATCGGATCATTGATCAGGTGCGCTGCATCAGCAGCAAATTCTGCCCGTCTCTGTACCGTCGGGTTTTCTACCACAGCAGAAATCCAATCGTACCACTGGTCGATATCGCCCGGAACACCCGAAAAACCAACGACGAGCATAACGAATCCAAGGAAACCATAGAATCGCGAAAACAAAGATTTAAAAAACCCAACCATTTAAAAGATATTGATTGGCCAAGCGTACAATGTGGAGTCCTAATCATCGCTTACACCCGCTTGGTGCGTTTGATACATAAGGCCGGCCCAGTCCCAGAAGCGGCGGAACATGTCGAGATAGCTATTCGCGGTCTTGGTGCTGAGTGTGGGCAGGCCCGGAACGGCAACAGCTTCCCGCAAAGTCAGGTCGCGGGTTTCAGCCTTGGTCTTGCGATTGACAGGCATGGTCAGCACGACCTGCTTCATCTCAGCGGCGTCTTGGCGTGTGATCTGATCCATGCCCTTATCCGGTCCGCAAAACTCGGCCAGCAAGGCAAGGTAAGCATCGGCCTTGTTTCGCATCTCCTGAGACCATTGCGGCCCATGTTCGGCCTTGAAATCACTGATGGCGGCGCTGAGGCTTATGGAGCGGGTCTGTGGTGGCCTTGGCGCTGTCTGGGCGGGTGGTTCGGTGGGGGAATAGCCCTCAAGGCTCTCAGCGCGGCTCAGACCCCCCTGATCTAGGCAACACGGGCCTTGCGCATCTCGCGGCGTAGGGATGGCGCATTCTCGGCCCACTGAGCCTCTGTTAGACCCACTGAGCCTCGGAAGCCGTCCAAGGTGCCTGCGTCAAGATAAAGGTCTGATAGGTCGTCAAAGCCGCCTATGGCGTCCTCATGCACGTCCAACTCTTGGCGCAGGGCATCAAGGGATCGCTCGGACAGCCTGGTATCGTTCAACCGCTCCACATACCGATCCAGCGAAGCTGCAAAGTCGCTACGCACCATCTCGCGCATCTCATCTTGTCTGAGCCTAGCCAATGTCTTGGAATCCCGAACCAATCATCCGCATGATGCAAGATGACGGGCAAGATCGCCAGCCCGATCTGGGCACTTGGTGCGTAAGGATATCCTGACTGTGCTGCGCTTGTGATCCTCAGCCCGAGGAAGGGGCCAACGGAAGTAATAAACCCCGTGACGCGATGCCGAGAGGTATGCGGACAGTTTCATGGGCTTGTGCTCCACTTTGTGTCGCACTTGCCTGTCCAACTCTTAAGTCGCTGATCTTATTGATAATGGCGGAGAGACAGGGATTCGAACCCTGGGAAGGCTTGCACCTTCAACGGTTTTCGAGACCGCCCCGTTCGACCACTCCGGCACCTCTCCGCGGGGGTCAGTGGCAGGCGTTTAGTTGCCTTTGGGGGGGCAGGCAAGGGGTTTTGCATTGTTTGGCTTTAGAATTTGCCGCAGGTTGGGGCGGCGCGCCGGGTTTGGGCCGTGCGCGATGCAATGTGAGGTGGCATGGGTCGTATAATTGTGGGACGAAGCTTGGGGCAGGCGGCGGGTGCGGCGATGGCGCTTTGCGGGCTGGTGCTTGCGTTGGCGCTGCCCGCGGCGGCGGCGGATCGTGGCAAACTCAAAGCGTTTCTTGATATCACAGGGTTTGATGTCGCGTTGGAGAGCATGGGGCTGAGTGCGGCGGATGCGCCTGCGATGCTTGGTATGGATGCGGGCGATTTTGGCGGGCAGTGGCGCGATGTGGTTGATGAGGTGTTTGCGGCTGAGCGCGTGAAGGGTCTTGCGCTTGATGTTCTTGAAAATACGCTCTCGGATGAGCTGTTGGGCCATGCGGCGGGCTTTTATGCGTCTGATCTTGGTCAGCGCCTCGTTGAGGTCGAGAATGTCGCGCATATGCGCGACGACACAGCCGTGATCGAGGCGGACGGTGCCGTCGCGTGGGAGGTGGCGAGCCGCGAGCGGCAGGCGATCCTGAACCGGTTGATGCAGGCGGTGGGTGGCACCGAAAGCTCGATCCGCGCGATCCGCGAGGTACAGGTGCGGTTTTTGATGGCGGCGTCGGCGGCGGGTGTGGTCGAGTATGACCTCGACGAGGCCACGCTGCGCGCGATCCTTGCCGAGGGGGATGCGGAGCTGGACGCTGATCTGGTGCAGATGGGGCAGCATACGGCGGCGCTGACATATGCTGTGATATCTGATGCAGATCTGGAGACCTATGCGGGGGCGTTGGAGGCCGCAGAGATGCAGCAGGTGTATGAGTTGATGAACGCGATCCAGTTTGAGATCATGGCCAACCGATTTGAGGCGCTGGCGCTGCGCATGGCGATGATCGAGCCGGGGCAACCTCTATGATGATGCGTATCCTGCCGGCGGTGGCGCTGGCATTTGGCCTTTTGATGTCTGGCCCCGCGCCGGCGTCGGAGGAACGTGCGGCGCAGATCGAGGCGCTGCTGGAGGCGCTTGATCTGGAGCAGACGGTTGAAATCATGGAGGCCGAGGGGCTGCGTTACGGCGCTCAGGTTTTGCGTGATTTTGCACCCGATGCGGATTTGGACAGCTGGAATGCCACCGTGGCGCGCATCTATGACAGCGCGCGGATGAGTGCGCTGGTGCGTGCGGAGTTTGCCACCGGTATGGAGGGCGTGGAGACCGCACCGCTCACGGCGTTCTTTTCGTCGGATGTGGGCGCGCGGATCATCGCGCTTGAGCTTGCGGCGCGGCGGGGCTTTATGCAGGACGGGATGGAAGAGGCGGCGCAGGCGGCACTTGGCCAAGCTGAAGCGGACAAATTACCCATTCTGGAGCAGATTGACGCGCTGATTTCAGACAGTGACCTCATTGAGCGCAATGTCATGGGATCGCTCAACTCCAACCTCATGTTCTATCGCGGCCTCATGGATGGCGGGGCGTCCGAGCTGGGCGAGGCGGATATCCTCGCCGATGTCTGGTCTCAGGAAGGGGCCGTGCGGACAGAGACCGAAATATGGCTGCGGGGCTTTTTGCTGATCGCGTATCAGCCCCTGAGCGCGCAAGATCTGGAGGCCTACGGCGCGCTTTATCGCAGCGTGGAAGGGCGGGGGCTCAATGCCGCCCTGTTCGGTGCGTTCAACCAGATGTATGAGGAGCTGTCCTATCTTCTGGGCCGCGCCGTGGCCGAGCGGATGATGAGTGCGCCGCTTTAGTCCGAAAAAACAGGCGGAGTTTGCGCCAAAACTGCCCGCTACTCCCTTGACTTGGGCGCAGTGGCGACGGATAAGCCCGCAACCTTGCCGGGACGGTCTCGTGCGGGTCATTCATATATGACGCTGTAATGGCGCGCTGTTCGAGGTGGAGCATGGCTCCAACAACACCCGCAAGGGGGCCACAGAACGCGAAAATGCGAAGGAAAAGCAGATGTTTGCGGTTATGAAAACCGGCGGCAAGCAGTATAAGGTCAAATCTGGCGATATGCTGCGCGTCGAAAAACTGGCAGCGGATGCCGGTGAGACAATTCAATTCAACGACGTGCTGATGCTGGGCGGTGATGCGCCCGTGATCGGTGCGCCGATGGTGGATGGTGCGGCCGTGCAGGCCGAGGTCATCGACCAGGTCAAGGGTGACAAGGTCATCCACTTTGTCAAGCGCCGCCGTAAGCATGGCAGCCAGCGTACCAAAGGTCACCGCCAGCAGCTGACGCTTCTGCGGATCACCGAGATCCTTGCGAAAGGCGCTGACAAATCCGGCGTGAAAGCGGCGATGGGTGCAGGCTCCGTCTCTGGTGCGGCACTGAGCGCTGCGGCCCCCAAGGCGGCCAAAGCCGAAAAGAAAGCCCCCAAGGCCGATGCGAAAGCCGAGAAAGCAGCTCCCAAAGCGGCGAAAGCTGCGGGCGGCGACGATCTGAAACAGCTGTCGGGCGTTGGTCCCGCGCTGGAGAAGAAGCTGCACGAAGCTGGCGTGACAAGCTTTGCCCAGATCGCAGCATGGTCCCCCGAGGACGTGGCTGCGATGGACGAGAAGCTGTCCTTCAAGGGCCGGATCGATCGCGAAGGCTGGATCGACCAAGCCAAAAAACTTAGCTAAGGAGAGACCAGATGGCACATAAAAAAGCAGGCGGCTCATCCCGTAACGGGCGCGACTCAGCTGGTCGTCGCCTTGGCGTCAAAAAATATGGCGGCGAAGCCGTTATCCCCGGTAACATCATCATGCGTCAGCGCGGCACGAAAATGTGGCCGGGCGAGGGCGTGGGCCTTGGTAAGGATCACACGATCTTTGCCGTTGTCGAAGGCAATGTGAAGTTCCACAAGGGCATGAAAGGCCGCACCTTTATTTCGGTTCTGCCGGTGGCGGAGGCCGCCGAATAAGCCGACCGAAGGGTTCAGTCTAGAATTCAAAGGGGGATCGGCGCGGGCCGGTCCCCTTTTTATATTTTCAGGGCGGGAGGCCCTTTGGGCATGATGCCAGATACCAGTGCAGATATGACGCTTGGCCAGCCGTTGATCACTGCCGCGCGCTTTGATTTGCGGCCGCTTCGTGTGTCTGACGCAGGGCTGATCGCACTTCATACCGGCGACAAGCGTGTGGCACAGATGACGGGCTCTATTCCCCATCCGCTGCCGCCCGGCGCGGTTGAGGCCTACATCGCCAGCGTTCAGGCCCCGGATCGCACACAAAGCGCGTGGGCGATGGATGCGTCGCGTCTTGGTGGTGCCGAGGTTCAGGGCGTTGTGTTGTTGAAACACGTGGATCATGATGCCTCCGAGATCGGTTTTTGGGTCGCGCCGCAGATCTGGAATTCCGGCCTCGCATCAGAGGCAGTGCGCGCGCTTATCGAGGCCAATCCGCGCGCCAGCCGGGTGATCTATGCCACTGTTTTCCAAGACAATGCCGCCTCCGCCCGTGTTCTGACGAAGTGCGGGTTTCAGCATCTCGGCAATGCCGAGGGTTTTTGCGTGGCGCGCGATGCGACATTGCCCACATGGACCTACAGCCTCAAATGCGATTGAGCCATGTGGGCGTTTTCGGGTAAGGACCTGATATGAAATTTCTCGATTTTGCCAAAGTCTATATCCGCTCGGGCGGCGGTGGGGGTGGATGCGTCAGCTTCCGCCGGGAGAAGTATATTGAATATGGCGGCCCTGACGGGGGCGATGGCGGCAAGGGCGGCTCGGTCTTTGTAGAGGCGGTGGACGGGCTCAACACGCTCATTGATTTCCGCTATCAGCAGCACTTTTTTGCGCGCAGCGGTCAGCCGGGCATGGGCAAACAGCGCACCGGCAAGGATGGCGATGACATCGTGCTGCGCGTGCCCGTGGGCACCGAGATCCTCGATGAGGACCAAGAGACGGTGATCGCCGATGTGACCGAGCTTGGCCAGCGGGTGCAGCTTGCGCGCGGCGGCAATGGCGGTTTTGGCAACCTGCATTTCAAATCCTCTACCAATCAGGCGCCGCGCCGCGCCAACAAGGGGCAGGAGGGTGTCGAGCGGACCATCTGGCTCCGGCTGAAGCTGATTGCGGATGTGGGTCTTGTCGGTCTGCCAAATGCGGGCAAGTCAACCTTTTTGGCGGCCACATCCAACGCGCGGCCCAAGATTGCGGATTATCCCTTCACCACGCTGCACCCCAATCTGGGTGTTGTTGGCGTGGACGGTGTGGAGTTTGTGGTCGCTGACATTCCCGGCCTTATCGACGGGGCGAGCGAGGGGCGGGGCTTGGGCGATCTGTTCCTTGGCCATGTGGAGCGCTGTGCGGTGCTCTTGCATCTGGTTGATGGCACGTCCGAGAGCATCGGGCAGGATTACCAGACCATCGTGAACGAACTTGAGGCGTATGGCGATATCCTCGGGGGTAAGCCGCGTTTGACGGTTTTGAACAAGATCGACGCGCTTGAGCCAGATGCCTTGGACGAGGCGTTGCAAATCCTGCGCGCGGCGTCTGGTGGGCCGGTGATGGCGATGTCCGGTGTGGCCCGCGAGGGAGTGACGGAGGTTCTGCGCGCGCTGCGCGGCGAGATAGACGAGGACCGTCTGCGCCAGAGCCCTGCAGAGGAGCCTGAGCAGTGGCAGCCGTAGAGGACGCCGCAAGGCTGGTTATCAAGATCGGTTCGGCCCTTTTGGTGGATCGCGGAACGGGCGGTCTGCGCGCCGACTGGCTTGAAGCTTTGGCGGATGATGTGGCCCGGCTACGCGCGCGCGGCACGGATGTTATCTTGGTCTCGTCAGGCTCGATCGCCATGGGGCGTGGGATGCTTGGCCTGCCGCGCACGGAATTGACGCTGGAGCAATCACAAGCTGCTGCCGCTGTGGGCCAAATCCGGCTGGCGGGGGCGTATGGCGCGGCGCTGGCGCGGCACGGGCTCATCGCGGCGCAGGTTCTTGTGACGCTGGAGGACAGCACGGACCGGCGGCGCTATCTCAATGCCCGCGCGACGCTGGAGCAGCTTCTGAAACTGGGCGCTGTGCCAATCGTCAACGAGAATGACACGGTGGCCACCGATGAAATCCGCTATGGCGACAATGACCGGCTGGCCGCGCAAGTGGCCGCTACGGCTGGGGCGGATCAGCTCATTCTTCTCAGTGATGTGGACGGGTTCTATTCCGGCAATCCGGCGCAGGACGCGTCCGCCACGCGCTTTGACGTGATCGAGGCGATCACGCCCGAGATTGAGGCGATGGCGGGCGATGCGGGCTCGGGCCTCAGCAAGGGTGGGATGAAAACCAAGTTGATGGCCGCGCGCACGGCGATGGCTGCGGGCTGCGACATGGTGATCACCGAAGGCTCTTGCCTGCGCCCGGTTCAGGCGTTGGAGCAGGGTGCACCCTGCACATGGTTCCGCGCCATGGGCACGCCGCAGCAAAAGCGTAAAGCGTGGATTGGGGGCATGAAGCCCAAGGGCCGTTTGCATGTGGATGCAGGGGCCGTGCGCGCAATGGGGCGGGGCAGCTCGCTCTTGCCCGCAGGTCTGGCCCGCGTCGAGGGCCGCTTTGGCCGGGGCGATCCGGTGGAGATCGTGGCACCCGATGGGGCGGTACTGGGCCTTGGCCTCTGCCGCTATAACGCAGTTGATGCGGGGATGATCAAGGGGCTACGCTCGGAGGCGATTGAGCCGGTTTTGGGATACCCTGCGCGCGCGGCCCTTGTGCACCGCGATGATATGGCGTTTTGATAAAAGAGTCCCGAGGTGCCATGAGAAAAGGAGCCGAGCCGATGAAAGACATGACCAATATCCCGGCCCTTATGGCCCAGATCGGGGCCTGCGCACGCGCCGCCGCGACCGAGCTGAGCATCGTGCCAAGCGCCCAGAAAGACGTGGCTCTGCGCGCCGCCGCCGATGCGATCGAGGCGCGCAGCGCGGCGATTCTCATGGCCAATGCCGCGGATCTGGATGCGGCCCGTGAAAAGGGGCTGAGCGCGGCGATGATTGACCGGCTGACCTTGGACGCGGACCGGATCAAGGGCATCGCGGACGGTTTGCGCGCTGTGGCGGATCAGCCCGATCCGGTGGGCGAAGTTCTGGCCGAGTGGAACCAGCCTACGGGCCTCAACATCCGCCGGGTCCGCACGCCTTTGGGTGTGATCGGCGTGATCTATGAAAGCCGGCCCAACGTGACGGCGGATGCAGGCGCGCTCTGCCTCAAATCCGGCAATGCGGTGATCCTGCGCGGCGGGTCCGAGAGTTTCCAGTCTTCGAGCGCGATCCATGCCTGCCTCATTGAGGGCTTGCGCGCGGCGGATCTGCCCGAGGAAGCGATTCAGCTTGTGCCCACGCGCGATCGCGCGGCGGTCAGCGAAATGCTGACCATGACGGGCGTGATCGACGTGATCGTGCCGCGCGGTGGCAAGGGCCTCGTGGGCCTCGTGCAACGCGAGGCGCGCGTGCCGGTCTTCGCCCATCTGGAGGGCATCGTGCATATCTATGTGGACGCCGCCGCCGACCCGCAAAAGGCGATGGATGTGGTGCTCAACGCCAAGACGCGGCGGACGGGTGTTTGTGGTGCGGCGGAATGCCTGCTGATCCACCGCGACATTGCCGAGGGCTTGGGCCGTGCGCTGATCGAAGCGCTTCTGGAGGCCGGGGTGGAGGTGCGCGCGGACAGCACGCTGTCTGCGATCCCGGGCAGCGTGCCCGCGACTGACGCCGACTGGGGCTGCGAGTATCTCGACAGTATCATAGTGGCGCGTGTGGTGCCGGATGTGGTGGCGGCGATTGGCCATATCGGGCAGTTCGGCTCGGATCATACCGATTGCATTCTGACCGAGGACACCGCCGCCGCTGCCATGTTCTTTGCCGAGGTGGACAGCGCCATCGTGATGCATAACGCCTCCACGCAATTTGCCGATGGAGGTGAGTTTGGTATGGGGGCCGAGATCGGCATCGCCACAGGAAAGCTTCATGCGCGCGGCCCCGTAGGCGCGGCGCAACTGACCAGCTTCAAATACCTCGTGGTGGGCGACGGGACCGTGCGCGCTTAAAAGCGCAGGTTCACCGCGTTCGCGCCCACATCAACCTCGACCGGGCGGCCCATTTCAAACGCCAGATCGTGCAGCATCAAAAACTGCACTTGGGCCGCAGGAACATCGCAAGGTGCGACACCCGTGCTGAGCCAGCCCCAATGCTCGGGACGCGCCGTCAATGGCCCGCCGCTGCTGGTAATCTCTACCGCCTCCGCCGTGCCGCCGATGGTGATCGTGCCACCTTGGGCGAGAGCCTGTTCGGCGCATAGAACGCCGAGGCAGATCGCCTGCGCCACAAGGCGCTCCAAATCGCCGATGCAGGTCCAGTCAATGTGGGTCTTTTCGGTGTAAACGTCCCCGAGGATACCTGACAACTCGCGCGTGGGCATGATCTGTCGCTCGCTGGACATGCCGAACGCCACCCGGAAAAATCTCAACCGCGCGCCTGCATTCGCGGCACTTTGGCTCACCAACTGCATCTCGGGGCCCTCGGGCAGACCCGTGAGGCTCAGAAGCTCAAGCCCGTTGGCGATGGCCCCCACCGGGCTGATCAAATCATGGCAGATCCGGCTGCCTATCAACCCGGCCAATGTGCGGTTATGATCAATCTGCGCATTTGCGTCTTTCATCTCCGGAGGTCTCCCATGTCTGATCACTCCTCATATCTTGCGCCCGGCATGCGGGTCGAGCACCCCGGCCAGCCCGAGTGGGGCGTGGGGCAGGTACAATCCAATATCGGCGGCAAGATCACCGTGAACTTCCCCGAAGCGGGGAAAGTGGTCATCGATGCCTCCCGCGTCATGCTGATGCCAGTCTTTGATCCGTGATGATGGTTACCAAAGCGTTAACGCGCAAGCGCCCCGCACAAAGCGGCGTATTCTTGCTATTGGACAGGGGCGGGCCTAAGACAGGGAACGGTGAGTAAGGCAGGAGATATTATGACCATGCGCGGGCCGCAATTCGAGCTGAGCCTTGCGCAGGGGCCGGAGGATATCCGGGCCGCGCAGGCGCTGCGCTATCGTGTGTTCATTGAGGAGTTGGGCGGATCAGGTCCGATGGTGGACCATGACGCGCGGCTTGAGATGGATAGGTTCGATCCCTATTTCGATCACCTGATCCTGCGCGATCTCGCGCTGTCTGAGGGTGCGAATGTGATCGGCGTCTACCGGGTGCTGCGCTGCGAAAAGGCCCAGCTGCTTGGGCAGTTTTATTCCGAGGATGAGTATGATCTTGCCCCTTT
The DNA here is from genome assembly GCF_020141465.1 of Roseovarius carneus. Lineage (NCBI taxonomy): Bacteria > Pseudomonadati > Pseudomonadota > Alphaproteobacteria > Rhodobacterales > Roseobacteraceae > Roseovarius > Roseovarius carneus. The sequence continues at coordinate 2,217,917 of NZ_JAHSPD010000001.1, forward strand.
GCGTGCGTCGAATCGGCGGCTGCTGGAGCTGGGCCGGTCCTGCGTCGATGCGCGCTACCGTGGTGGCGAGGCGTTGTTGCATCTGTGGCAGGGCCTCGCGAAATATGTGGCAGAGCACCGGATAGAGGTGCTTTTCGGTGTGGCGAGCTTTCATGGCACGGATGCGGCAGCGCTGGCGGCACCGCTATCGCTTTTGCATCACAAATACCTCGCGCCCGAGGCTCTGCGTCCCAAGGCAAGGCCCGAGGGGTATGCCGCAATTGATATGATCGACGCAGAGACGCTGGACCGGCGGGCGGCGATGCTCAAGCTGCCTGCGCTGATCAAGGCCTATCTCAGGGTGGGTGGGTGCGTCGGTGACGGGGCCTTTGTGGATCATGCGTTCAACACCACCGATGTGTGTTTGGTGATGGATACCGCACGCCTCAGTGCTGGACATAAAGAGAAGTATTCCAAAGGGCTTATCGTATGAGCTTTACCTGGTTACCGGAGGAGACGCCGGTGGACGCGCCTCTGGGCATGGCGGGCTGGATCAGGGCCATGTTGCGCGGTGTCGTTTTGCTGGTGTTGGTTGTGTGCGGGCTTACGCTCTTGCTGCTGATCCGGTTGGTGGAGCGGCCTCTGTGTGGGCTGCGCAGGCCGGTGAGCCCGGTGATCACGGTCTGTGTCTGCCGCGCTGCGCTGAGTGTTTTGCGCTTGCGTCATGAGGTGGTAGGTCAACCCATGCGAGATGCGGGAGCTGTGGTTTCTAACCATGCCTCTTGGCTTGATATTTTCGTGCTCAACGCGGCTAAGCGGATCTATTTTGTATCCAAGGCTGAAGTGGCTGGGTGGCCTGGCATCGGTGCTTTGGCGCGGGCCGTGGGGACGGTGTTCATCGCGCGCGACCGCACACAGGCTAGGGTGCAAACGGCGCTTTTTGAAGCGCGGCTTTCGGTCGGGCACATGCTTCTCTTCTTCCCGGAAGGCACGTCAACTGATGGGATGCGAGTTTTGCCTTTTAAAACAACGCTCTTTCAGGCGTTCTTTAGTCCTGACTTACACGCATCGCTTCAAATCCAACCCGTCACCGTGATTTACGCAGCCCCACGCGGTATGGATGCGCGGTTCTATGGCTGGTGGGGCGATATGGAGTTTGGCGGGCATTTCCTCAAGGTTCTGGCCGTGCGCGGACCGGGCGCAGTCAAAGTGATCTACCATAGCCCCGTGGCCGTGCGCGATTGGGACAGCCGCAAGGCGCTGGCCGCGCATCTTGAGGCACAGGTGCGCGCAGGCATGCCGCCCGACAGGCGCGGCGCGGTCTAGTCTACCGCCGCCATGAGCTTTGCGAGGGCTGCTGCGGGATCATTCACGCCCCAGATCTCATCCCCAATCCCGAAGAAATCCGTGGCTGTGCAAAGGGTTCTGATCATATCTTCATCCAACGTACCCTCGGCCACCACAGGCACTTCGATCATCTCGGACCACCATGTGAAAAGCTCCGTCTCGGCGCGCGCACCATCACCGAGGGCAGACACGCCCACCGGACCGAAGGCCACGTAATCCGCGCCCGCCTCACCGGCGCTGATCCCCTCATGGCGCGATTGCGCGCAATAGCTGCCGACAATCGCATCGGGGCCAAGCGCCGTGCGCGCCTTGCGGACCGAGCGCGCGCCATCTGTCAGATGTACACCATCGAGGCCCAGACGCTCGGCCAGCGCGATATGCGTGTCGATGACCAGTGCGACGTCACGCTCTGTCGTGATCTCGCGGCAGGCATCGGCGGCGCGCGAAATCGCATCTTCGTCATGGCTGGCAAGGGCCAGACGTAGGCAAGCCACGTCATGGGCGTCAAGCACTGCGGTAAGCTGCGCTGTGAAGCGGCTCAGCTCAATCACGCTGGGGGAAATGAGGTAGATTTGCGGCTGCTCTGGGTCGGCCATCTGGGGGCTCCTTTGGTCTTTCGCGGTCTATATCAAAGGGCTGCGGGCGGGCCAATCCCTCATGCGGGGGCTTTTCTTGGGCGCGCGCTGCGCGTATCAGGCGGCAAGCCTCAGGAGAGTGACCATGCCCACCGACACGCCCCAGCCGGATTTCATCCTCGTGCGCCCGCAAATGGGCGAGAATATCGGTGCCGCCGCACGGGCGATGTGGAATTTCGGGCTGGACCGGATGCGGATCGTGGCCCCGCGCGATGGCTGGCCTAACCCCAGCGCCGTGGCCATGGCAAGCGGGGCCGGGCGGCTTCTGGATGAGGCGATGCTGAGCGCGGATGTGAGCGATGCGGTGAGCGATGCGGCCTATGTCTATGCCACAACCGCGCGCCCGCGTGAGATGACCAAGCCCGTGTTCTCTCCCGAGGACGCGATGCAGGACGCGGCCCACCGGATTGCGCAGGGCCAGCGGGTGGCGGTGCTGTTCGGGCCGGAGCGGGCAGGGCTGGAAAATGCAGATGTGGCGCTGGCGAATGCGATCATCACAGTGCCGGTAAACCCTGATTTCCCGTCGCTTAATCTTGCGCAATGCGTCCTACTGACGGGCTATGAATGGCGCCGCGCGACCGAGGTGGTGGCCGCACCTGAGACGCGTATGGACAACACCGATTGGGCCGTGCACGCCGATATCGAGGCGCTGGCCCAGCATTATGAGGCGCGCATGGAGGAGGCGGGGTTCTTCTATCCTGAGCACAAAGCCCCCGCGATGCGCCAGACCTTGCGCAATTTCTGGTCCCGCATGCCCCTGACCGAGTCCGATACGCGCCTTTTGCACGGCATCATGCGACAGATGGTCCGCTGGAAGAACAAGGGCGTTTAAGCCGCCTTGAAGGGGGGCGGAGCGCGCTCTATTGTCCGGCCCAAGCCGGTGTGAGACCGCAGGACGGGGGCCTTCCATGAGCAAGAAACGCAGCATATTCGAAGAGGTGGGCAACGTCGCGCCGGAGCCTGCGGGCACGGCCCCTCAGGGCGGGATGATCGACGCGGGAAAACGCGGCGCGCGCGGCGCGATCCGGATCTGGCTTATCGTGCTTTTTGCGCTGGTGCTGGTCATGATTACCGTGGGCGGGCTGACGCGGCTCACCGATAGTGGGCTCTCGATTACCGAGTGGCGGCCCCTGACCGGCGCGATCCCACCGCTCAACGCGGCGGATTGGGCGGCAGAGTTTGCGCTTTATCAGACGATCCCGGAATTTCAGTTACAAAACAGCTGGATGACACTGGCGGATTTCAAGGTGATCTATTGGTGGGAATGGGGCCACAGGCAGTTGGGCCGGGTGATCGGCCTTGTCTGGGCCATCGGGTTTTTCGGGTTTCTCGCTGCGCGAAAGATCCCCGTGGGCTGGACAGGGCGGCTCTTTCTTTTGGGCGTTCTGGGCGGGCTTCAGGGGGCTGTGGGGTGGTGGATGGTCTACTCAGGCCTCTCGGATGGGCGGCTTGACGTAGCGTCTTACCGTCTTGCGACGCATCTTGGGCTGGCGTTCATCATCCTTGGGGTCATCACATGGTTCATCCTGCAATTGGGTGTTGAGGACCGCGCGCTGATGCAGGCCCGCCGCAACCGCGACGCCAAGCTTTTTGGCCTCTCCACGGGCTGGCTGCATTTCACCTTCCTGCAAATCTTGATCGGCGCTTTGGTGGCGGGCATTGATGCGGGGCGCAACTATACCGACTGGCCGCTTATGGCGGGGGGCTTTTTCCCGCCCGATATGTTCGCGCTGGAGCCGTGGTGGCGGAACTTTTTTGAGGATGACGGGCTGGTGCAATTCATCCACCGGATGAGCGGGTATTTGTTGCTCATCTTCTCCGTCGTCGTTTGGCGTCGTGGCCGCAAGAGCGCCAATGCCGCCACCCGCGCGGCCTTCACGGCAGCCTTTATCGCGATGATCGCACAGGTCGTGCTTGGCATTTATACGGTGATCATGGGCGCGCCTTGGAACATCGCGATCGTGCACCAATTCCTTGCGGTGGTTGTCTGGTGCTTGATCCTGCGGGCGCGGTTCCATGCGGGCTATCCGCCGGCACAATCCGTGCGCGGCACAAAAAGAGAGGCCAAGGCATGAGCAATTTCGACGCGTTGATGGCGTATCAGCGTGAGACAGAAGCGCTGAGCCAGGTCGCCGGGCGGCTAAGCTGGGATCAGGAAACCATGATGCCGCGTGGGGCCGCGCCGCAGCGGTCCGAGGAAAGCGGGGCAATGCAATCGGTGCTTCATGCGCGCCGGACCGATCCGCGCGTGGCCGAGTGGCTGCACGCCGCCGAAAGTGAGACGCTCAGCCAAGCGGGCGAGGCGCAACTGCGCCATATCCGCCGGGGGCTGGAGCGGGCCCAAAAGGTACCCGCCGATCTGGCCGCAAGGATTGCCCGCAAAACTGCCCTTGCCCAAGGCATCTGGGCCGAGGCGCGTACGGAGGAAGATCCGGCCTCGTTCCTGCCCACGTTGGAGGAGGTCGTGGCGCTTCGCCGTGAAGAGGCGAGCGCGCTGGCCGATGGGGGCGATGCGTATGACGCGCTTCTCGATGATTACGAGCCGGGGGCGAAAGCCGCCGAGCTTGAGGCGATGTTCACCGCTATGCGCCCCGGTCTGGTGACGCTGCGTGAGGCGGTTCTGGCAGGGCCCACACCGCCCGCTGTGACGGGGCCGTTCCCGCCGCAGGCGCAGATGAAGCTCGCGCGCATGCTCGCCAAGACCTTCGGCTATGACATGACGCGCGGGCGGCTCGACAAGGCGGTGCATCCGTTCTCCTCAGGCTCGGGGCTTGATGTGCGCATCACCACCCGTACCAGCGATGACGACCCGTTCAATTGCCTTTACTCCACTGTGCATGAGGTGGGCCACGCCTGTTATGAGCAATCCATCGATGGTGCCTATCTGCTGACCCCGCTCGGGTCGGGCGTGTCCATGGGCGTGCATGAAAGCCAGAGCTGCATCTACGAGAACCAACTGGGCCGCAGCCGGGCGTTCACAGACTGGCTCTACGGTGAGATGCGCGATGCGTTCGGTGATTTCGGTATTGCGGATGAGGGGGAGTTCTACCGCGCGGTCAATGCGCTTCAGCGTGGGTTTATCCGCACCGAGGCGGACGAGGTGCAATACAACCTCCACATCCTCTTGCGGTTTGATCTGGAGCGGGCGCTCATTTCGGGCGATCTGGCCCCCGCTGATCTGGAGGAGGCGTGGAACACACGGTTTGAGGCCGATTTCGGCTATGCGGTGGACAAGCCCTCCAACGGGTTTTTGCAAGATGTGCATTGGTCGGTGGGGCTCTTTGGCTACTTCCCGACCTATACGCTCGGCAATCTCTACGCGGGCTGCCTGCACCGGGCCTTGCGCGAGGCTGTGCCGTCCTTGGATGATTATCTGGCGCAAGGAGAGCTTGCGCCCGCGACCGATTGGCTACGCGAAAACGTGCAGCAACATGGCGGGCTTTACGAGCCACGCGCGCTCGTCACCCGCGCTTGCGGGTTTGAGCCGAGCGAAGCGCCTTTGATGGCGTATCTCAAGGAAAAATTCGAGGGCCTTGCGGCTTAGGCACAGGGAAGTAAGGCGGCCCTGAGCAGGGGCCGCCTCGCAATTATTCTTCTGTGGCTTCAGCCGTGTCAGTGGCCTCGTCCTCATCGCCCTGATCGGCGATCCACGCCACGCTGACGACAACCTCGTTCTTGCCCGTATCAAAGACCTTCACACCGCCCGCACTGCGCGAGCGGAAGGAAATCCCCTCGACCGGCACGCGGATTGATTGCCCCTTGGACGTGGCCAGCATGATCTGATCCTCGATATCGACGGGGAAGGATGCCACCAGATCGCCGCCGCGCATTGCCTTGTCCATCGCCTGCACGCCCATGCCACCACGGCCCCGCACGGGGTAATCATGGCTGGAGCTGAGCTTGCCCGCGCCACCTGCGCTGATCGTCAGGATCAGGTTCTCGGCGGCAGACATCTCGGCATAGCGATCCGGGCTGATTGTTGCATTCTCGCTGGTTTCTTCGTCGCTTGGCGTCTCATCTTCAACCATCCCGGCCACAGCGCGGCGCATCTTGAGATAGGCGGCACGCTCATCCGCCGAGGCGTCGAAATGGCGGATAACGGACATGGACACGACGGTGTCTTTCCCACTTAGCTTGATGCCACGCACACCTGTGGAGGCGCGGCTTTGGAAAACGCGCACTTCGGTGGACGGAAAGCGGATGGCGCGGCCCGATGAGGTGACAAGCATCACATCATCCTCTTCCGAGCAGATGCGCGCATTGACGAGCGTGGCATCGGCCATATCGTCCTCGAACTTCATGGCAATCTTGCCGTTGCGCATTACATTTGTGAAGTCTGACAAGGCGTTACGGCGCACAGTGCCCTTGGAGGTGGCAAAGACAATCTGCAAATCGCCCCATTCATCCTCGGGTCGGTCCACGGGCATAATCGCCGCAATCGACACGCCGGGCGGGATGGGCAGGATGTTGACGATGGCCTTGCCCTTGGAGGTGCGTCCCCCCTGCGGCAGGCGCCACGTCTTAAGCTTGTAGACCATGCCATCGGTGGTGAAGAACAAAAGCTGCGTATGGGTGTTGGCGACGAAAAGCGTGGTCACCACGTCCTCTTCCTTGGTCGCCATGCCGCCCACGCCCTTGCCGCCACGCTTTTGGGCGCGGAAATCGGCGAGGGCGGTGCGTTTTATATAGCCGCCGGAGGTCACGGTCACGACCATGTCCTCACGCTCGATCAGGTCTTCATCCTCCATGTCACCGGACCAATCGACGATCTCGGTGCGGCGGGGGACGGCGAATTGCTCGCGCACCTCGGAAAGCTCATCGGAGATGATGCTCATGATCCGCTCGCGCGAGGCGAGAATGGCGAGGTATTCCTTGATCTTGGCGGCCAGCTCTTGCAGTTCGTCGGTGACTTCCTTGACGCCAATTTGTGTGAGGCGTTGCAGGCGCAGATCGAGGATAGCACGGGCTTGGGTCTCGCTCAGATTATACGTCCCGTCCTCGTTGGCACGGTGCGTTGGATCATCAATGAGCGCGATATATTCGAGGATATCGCCCGCAGGCCAACGGCGTGTCATCAGCTTCATCCGGGCCTCGGCGGCATCGGCCGACGAACGGATCGTGGCGACGATCTCGTCCACATTGCTGACGGCCACGGCGAGACCGCAGAGAACGTGGCTCCGCTCGCGGGCGCGGCGTAGCTCAAACGCGGTGCGGCGCGCGACAACCTCTTCGCGGAAGGCGATGAAGGATGTGAGGAACCGCCGCAGCGTCAATTGTTCGGGTCGCCCGCCATTGAGGGCGAGCATGTTACAGCCGAAATAGGTCTGCATTGGGGTAAAGCGGAAAAGCTGGTTCAGCACGACCTCGGCTGTCGCATCGCGCTTGAGCTCCACCACCACACGCACGCCATTACGGTCGCTTTCGTCCTGCACATGGGCAATGCCTTCGATGCGTTTTTCGCGTGCGGCCTCGGCGATCCGCTCAATCATCGTGGCCTTGTTTACCTGATAGGGGATCTCTTCGATAATAATGGCATAGCGGTCTTTGCGGATCTCTTCCATCCGGGTTTTCGCCCGCACGATGACGCTGCCACGCCCTTCAAGATACGCTTTGCGCGCGCCTGTCCGCCCCAGCATGATGCCACCCGTGGGGAAATCGGGGCCGGGCACATATTCGATGAGATCTTCGGAGGTGAGGTCCGGGTTCTCGATCAGCGCCAGCGTGGCATCGACCACTTCGCCAAGGTTATGGGGCGGAATGTTTGTGGCCATGCCCACGGCAATGCCGCCTGCGCCATTGACCAACATGTTCGGGAAGCGGGCGGGCAAGACAGTGGGTTCGCGGTCTTTGCCGTCGTAATTGTCTTGGAAATCAACGGTGTCTTTGTCGATATCGGCCAAGAGATAGGCCGCAGGCTTGTCCATGCGCACTTCTGTGTAGCGCATCGCGGCGGGGTTATCGCCGTCCATGGAGCCAAAGTTCCCTTGCCCGTCGAGAAGGGGCAGCGACATCGAGAAATCTTGTGCCATCCGCACCAGCGCGTCATAGATCGCGCTGTCGCCATGTGGGTGGTATTTGCCCATCACGTCACCAACGGCGCGCGCGGATTTGCGGTAGGGTTTGTCGTGGCTGTTTCCGGCCTCGTGCATCGCGTAAAGGATGCGCCGATGCACGGGTTTGAGCCCATCGCGCAGGTCGGGAATGGCGCGACTGACGATCACCGACATCGCATAATCGAGATAGGAGGTTTTCATCTCCTCCTCAATGGAGATGCGCGGCCCCGTGTAGGGTGGCTTCTCGGGAGCGTTTTCGTCTATGTTCTCAGGGGGTTGGGGCGTATCGCTCAACGTGCACCTGCCTTGCTTGTCATGCTCAATATCTTGTGTGACAGACTATATCAGAGGGCGGATATAGGGTGCAATGACCCATCTCTACAGGGGCCATATCCTAACAGGGATGATCGCTAACCTCTTGCGATAAAACAAAATTAATTAGTACCTTGTGTGAAAAACCTATGCGCTTCTTTTCGCGCGCTCACTGCTTCGCGCGGCCCCCATCAAAAGAGTGTCTCAGGTTTGCGATAAAACGCTTTGGGCGGCCAACAAAGTCATGGCCACCCGCTCGCCAATAAAGCCTCGCGCGTGGCAGCCCTTATGGGATGATGCGCGTGTATTTCATGCCTTCGATTGAGGCCCCGGCCAGAAGCCCGGCCTGCCCGAAGATCACCGCATTGACCGGCGCCACGGAGGTGGTCGTCTCGGCGCGGATATTCTCGCCCTGATCGCGGAAGACATATTCCACATCCGCACCCGCAGCCCAGCCGGAGGACCGGCGAAAGCCCGAAAGCGCCTCATCAGTCATGAAAAACAGAACATGGGCGAATTGTTGCGCGCCGATTTGCAAGCCGACGCTGCCCTTGGTGGCGGAGTAATAATCAACAGTTGCGCCGCCGATTTGCAGCGCACCGCGTCCGTAGCCGCCGCCAATGCCGAGGCCCGCCTCGGTGACGAGTGGCATCACTAGGATGCCCGTCGATTTGTCGGCCAAATCCTGCGTGCCGGGGAAATTGTTGTAGAGGTAGTTCAGCGTGGCGTCGACGCGCGCGTCGATCACTTGGGGGCCGGGGCTGCCGATACCGTTGCCACATGCTGCCATCGTGGTGAGGCCCGTGGCTGCTGCACCGAGCATAAGCCCGCGTCTTGTGAAGTTGCTCATAATATATGCCTGTATGTTGCCTGATACATGCCGAACGTTCGAGCGCCCGATCTGCGCAAAACTATAGGCGGAAGGGCGCGCAATGTCACCCGGTTTTGCAGTTTTTAGGCAAGATCGCGCCGCTTAGGCTCCGGCCTTGGCCAGGCGCCGCGCCATGGCTGGTGCAAAATAGGTCAAAATTCCGTCGCAGCCCGCGCGTTTGAACGCCATGAGGCTTTCTTCCATCGCGCGGTCGCCGTCGATCCAGCCGTTCTGCGCGGCGGCCATGATCATCGCGTATTCGCCCGACACCTGATAGGCGAATGTCGGCGCGCCAAATGTTTCTTTCGCGCGGCGACATATGTCGAGATAGGGCATTCCCGGCTTGACCATCACCATATCGGCACCCTCGGCAAGATCGCGCTCAATCAGACGCAGCGCCTCATCCGTGTTGGCCGGGTTCATCTGATACGTCCGCTTGTCGCCCTTCAGAGCACCAGACGCCCCCACAGCATCCCGAAAGGGGCCGTAAAAGGCGCTGGCATATTTAGCAGCATAGCTCAGCAGCATCACATTGCGGTGGCCCGCACCTTCAAGTGCGCTTCGGATCGCACCGATGCGCCCGTCCATCATGTCGGAGGGGCCGATAATGTCCACGCCCGCCTCCGCTTGGCTCAGCGCCTGCCGTACCAGCGCCTCGACGGTTTCGTCGTTGATGATCTCGCCATCCACCACGAACCCGTCATGCCCGGTGTCCGAATAGGGGTCGAGCGCCACATCCGTCATGATCGAAATCTCGGGCACAGCCGCCTTGATAGCACGGGTGGCGCGGTTGCTGAGGTTGTCGGGGTTCCAGGCCTCGGCGCAATCTTCGGTGCGGTTGCGGGCATCGGTGTAGGGAAAGAGGCAGATCGCGGGGATGCCCAGATCGGCAGCCTCGCGCGCGGCCTCAACCACCTTGTCCACGCTGCGGCGCACCACACTGGGCATGGAGGGCACCGGCTCTTCGATCCCTTCACCATCGCGCACAAAGACGGGCCAGATAAAATCCGAGGCACTCAGACTGTTCTCAGCCACCAGCGCGCGAATGGACGCGTTTTGGCGCGTGCGGCGCAGGCGTGTGGCGGGGAAGGGAGCTTGGGTTGGGCGCATCGAGACATTCCTTCTAAGGTGCCGTTTTACTGGCATGGAAATTGCCGCATCTCAAGGGGTAGGAATTGCCGCGCGGCGGCGGTATGAGGGGCGTTCAAGGCAATCGCGGGCAGGCCATGGACTGGTATACCACCGTTTTCGAACTCATCGACATGCGCAGCTTCAGCAACCTTTGGTACTGGATCGCGCTTGCTGTGCTGTGGTCAACCGTCAGCCATTGGGTTCTGGGCGTGCCGTGGGATCTGGTGATCCGCGCCCGCAAACAGCAGGGTCAGGCGCTTGAGGATATGGAAGCGCTGGTGCGGATCAACGTGGATCGCACGCTCTATATTGCGCGGGAATCAGGTCTGTTGCTGGCCGCTTTTGGGTTTTTCCTGCTAACGGTTCTGGTTCTCATTGGCTTCGTATACAAACGCGAATTTGCCCAAGCGGTGTTCTTGCTGGGGGTGCCGATGGGGATTGTCTGGCTTTTGTCCGTGGCCACCGCCACCCGGATTGAGGCGCAGGCGCTAGAGGGGGCGGCGCTGATCAAGCGGCTCCACAAGCACCGCACGATTGTGCAGCTGATCGGTGTCGTGTCGATCTTCATGACCGCAATGTGGGGGATGCTGCAAAATCTCTCGGCCTCGGTCCTCGGGATCTGAGGCGCGCGGATGGCTGGACCTGCTCCATTGACCGTGTCGGGCGCGCCCGAAGGGTTTGACGCGCAGCTTGTGCTCAAGGAGGCGGCTGGCGGCGGCGTGATCCATGTGGCGCGCGATGACAAGCGTATGGCGGCCATGGCGGCAGCACTGAGATTCTTCGCGCCCGAAATGCCGGTTTTGATGTTTCCCGGCTGGGATTGTCTGCCTTATGATCGGGTCTCGCCCAATGCCGATATCTCCGCCACGCGGATGGCCACGCTGGCCACGCTGGTGCATGGTGGGCCGTCCAAGTTTGTCTTGCTGACCACGCTCGGGGCCGCGATGCAGCGTATTCCGCCGCGCGATGTTTTGCGCAAGGCGGCGTTTTCCGCGCATGTGAACCAACAGATCGATGAGGCGGCGTTGCGCGCCTTTCTCGTGCGCATGGGCTTTGTGCAATCGCCCACCGTGACCGAGCCCGGCGATTACGCCGTGCGCGGCGGCATCATCGATATTTTCCCGCCGGGGTCGGGCGGGCCTGTGCGGCTTGATCTCTTTGGTGATGTGCTGGACGGCATCCGCCGCTTTGATCCGGCGACACAGCGCACCACCGCGCAGCTTCAGGCGATTGAGCTTGCCCCCGTCTCCGAGGTTATACTCGACGAGGCTGGTATCACCCGATTTCGGCAAAACTACCGGATCGAGTTTGGCTCTGCCGGCACGGATGACCCGCTCTATGAGGCGGTGAGCGCCGGGCGCAAGCATCAGGGCGTGGAGCATTGGCTGCCGTTCTTTTACGAGCATCTTGAGAAGCTGACAGAGTATTTGCCGGATGCACCTGTGGTGATGGATGATGCGGTTACCCCGGCGCGGCTGGCGCGCTGGGACAGTATTGCGGATCAATATGACGCGCGCCGCCACGCGCTGAGCGCCAAGGGACGGGGGGATAGCGTTTATAAGCCTGTGCCGCCGGAGCTTTTGTACCTCAACGACGCGACGTGGACCGCAGCCCTCGCGCCGCACCGCGCCATTCAACTGTCCGTCTTGCCGCAAGCCACCGGCGCGGGTGTCACGGATGCGGGAGGCCGTATCGGCCGCAGCTTCGCGCCGGAGCGACAGCAAGAATCCGTCAGCCTCTTTGGCGCTTTGAAGGATCATATCAACGCTCAATTGTCCAAGGGGCCTGTCCTGCTGGCGAGCTATTCTGAGGGCGCGCGCGAGCGTATGGAGGGCCTTCTGGCGGATGAGGGCTTGCTGGGGCCGGTGACGGTGAAATCCGCCACACGGATGGGCAAGTCAGGCTTGCATCTGGCCGTTTGGGGCCTTGAGAACGGGTTTGAAGGCCCGTTAGGCGACGGGCATCTGACGGTGATTGCAGAGCAGGATATCCTCGGCGACCGTCTCATCCGTGCGCCCAAACGCCGCCGCCGCGCCGAGAACTTCCTGACCGAGGCGAACGCGCTTAGCCCCGGTGATCTGATCGTGCATGTGGATCACGGCGTCGGGCGCTATCACGGGCTTGAGGTGATCACCGCGCTCGGGGCGGCGCATGAATGTCTCGTGCTGGAATATGCGGAGAACTCAAAACTCTACCTGCCGGTCGAGAATATCGAACTGCTCAGCAAATTCGGCCATGAAGAAGGCTTGCTGGACAAGCTGGGCGGTGGCGCTTGGCAATCGAAGAAAGCCAAGCTCAAAGAGCGTATCCGCGAGATGGCCGACAAGCTCATTCGCCTGGCGGCTGAACGTGCACTGCGCACGGCCCCCGTGCTCGACCCCGAGCATCACGCGTGGGAGGAATTCTCCGCCCGCTTCCCCTATGAGGAAACCGACGATCAGCTGCGCGCCATCGAAGACGTGATGGCCGACTTGCAAGCCGGCACCCCGATGGACCGCCTCATTTGCGGCGATGTGGGCTTTGGCAAGACCGAAGTGGCGATGCGCGCGGCTTTTGCCGCGGCCATGTCGGGGATGCAGGTCGCGGTAATCGCCCCCACGACCCTGCTCGCGCGGCAGCATTACAAAAGCTTCGCCGAGCGGTTTCGCGGCTTTCCCATCACCGTCCGGCCTCTGTCGCGTTTCATCAGCGCCAAGGAGGCGGCCGCGACCCGCGAGGGGCTGTCGCGCGGTCAGGTCGATATCGTTGTAGGAACCCACGCCCTCTTGGCCAAATCCATCCGCTTCGCCAATCTCGGCCTTCTGGTCATCGACGAGGAGCAACGCTTCGGCGTGGGCCATAAAGAGCGCCTCAAGGCCCTGCGTTCGGACGTGCATGTTCTCACGCTCACGGCCACGCCCATCCCTCGCACGCTGCAACTCAGCCTGTCGGGCGTGCGCGACCTCAGCATCATCGGCACGCCGCCGGTGGACCGCCTCTCGATCCGCACCTATGTCAGCGAGTTCGACACGGTGACGATCCGCGAGGCGCTCCTGCGCGAACATTACCGTGGCGGGCAAAGCTTCTACGTGGTCCCGCGCATCACGGATCTGCCCGAGATCGAGGCGTTTTTGGAAAGCCAACTGCCCGAGCTGAGCTATGTCATCGCCCATGGCCAGATGGCGGCGGGCGAGCTCGATACAAGGATGAACGCCTTTTATGATGGCAAATACGATATCCTCGTCGCCACTACGATTGTCGAATCGGGCCTCGATATTCCCACGGCCAACACGATGATCATCCACCGCTCGGACATGTTCGGCCTGAGCCAGCTCTACCAGATTCGGGGCCGCGTGGGCCGCTCCAAAACCCGCGCCTATGCCTATCTCACCACCAAACCGCGCATGAAACTCACAACAACGGCGCAAAAACGCCTCCGCGTGCTGGGCAGCCTCGACACGCTGGGTGCCGGCTTCACGCTTGCCTCTCAGGATCTCGACATCCGCGGCGCGGGCAACCTTCTGGGCGAAGAGCAATCCGGCCAGATGCGCGACGTGGGATACGAGCTTTACCAATCCATGCTGGAAGAGGCGATCGCCAAGATCAAAGCAGGCGAGATGGAAGGCCTCAGCGAGGCCGACACCCAATGGGCACCGCAAATCAACCTCGGCGTGCCGGTGCTGATCCCCGAAGATTACGTGCCCGACCTCGACGTCCGCCTCGGCCTCTATCGCCGCCTCAGCGGCCTGCAAAGCAAGGTGGAGCTGGAAGGCTTCGCCGCCGAGCTGATCGACCGTTTTGGCAAGCTGCCCAGGGAAGTGAACATGCTCATGCTTGTCATGCGCATCAAATCCATGTGCAAAAAGGCAGGCATAGCCAAGCTCGACGCTGGGCCGAAAGGGGCTACGCTCCAGTTCCACAACGATAAATTCGCGTCCCCCCAAGGCCTTGTTGAGTTCATAGAAGAGCAAAATGGCCTCGCCAAACTGCGCGACAACAAGATCGTCGTGCGGCGCGACTGGGCCAAGGAAGCCGATAAGATCAAAGGCGCTTTCGCCATCGCGCGCGATCTTGCAGAAAAGGTGATTGCCGAGAAGAAAAAGCGCAAGAAGGCTTAACCGCCCCGGCTTCTTTTCAGTTAAAATACTCAAAACCGCCCAAGAACGCGCTGCCGCCAATCGCATGGCGCAGGCTCCGCAATCGCGCGCCAATCCAAAAAAACCGGCGCGCCGCAAGGCGCTCCTTTGGATCAAGTGTCGGTTTGCTGCGTTGCCTTGAAGGCCTTGATGCGCGCCAGAAGCATCGCGCGTGCCTTTATGTTGGCGCGCCGGACGCGCACTGCGGTTAAAAACGCTTCCTCGGCTGTTTGCGATGTGGCCCCCATCAGATTGGCCAGATCATCAACGATCCGCTCATCGCCGGTTAAGTCCTCGGCTTTGAGCGCCTCTTGCGCCAGTTGGTCCGCCAGTTCCTCGGCAACCCCCATGGCTCAGCGCGTCCCTTCCGTCAGGCGGCGCTTCACATAGCCTGTAACGTTGTCAATCATCACATCCATATGAGGCTCTTCAAAGAAATGCCCGGCCCCTTCCAGCTGATCATGCTGCACAGTGATGCCTTGCTGCTCGTGCAGCTTGTTCACCAGCGTGGTCGTGTCCGCAGGCGGGGCCACACGGTCATTCGTGCCGTTGATAATGAGGCCGGAGGATGGGCAGGGGGCGAGGAAGGAAAAGTCATACATATTGGCTGGTGGCGATACGGAGATGAATCCGGTGATCTCCGGGCGGCGCATCAAAAGCTGCATCCCGATCCACGCGCCGAATGAAAACCCGGCAACCCAGCAATGCTTGGAGTTGGCGTTCATCGATTGCAGGTAATCGAGCGCTGAGGCCGCGTCGCTTAACTCGCCAACGCCCTGATCGTATTCACCTTGAGAGCGCCCGACACCGCGAAAATTGAACCGCAGCACGGTGAAGCCCATATTGTAGAAGGCGTAATGCAGGTTGTAGACAACCTTGTTGTTCATCGTCCCGCCAAACTGAGGATGGGGATGCAGCACGATTGCAATCGGCGCGTCCTTTTCCTTTTGCGGGTGATAGCGCCCTTCCAGGCGGCCTTCTGGGCCGGGAAAGATAACTTCGGGCATGGGAAGTCCTTTTGCGTCTAGGTGCGAGCTTGGCTTGACGGCGGAGGCTCATAACCTTAGAATTATTCTAAATTTACTGGGCGGGCGGCTGCGAAGCCCTCCAGTCGGCTAGCAAGCGAGATAAGCGCTGCACGCGGCGGCGTCAATCTTTTCGCGCAAGGCATAAGCAGGGGGACGGCGCGTTGAAACTGAGCACGAAGGGGCGATATGCCATGGTGGCGCTCTCGGATATAGCACTTCAACCCGAGGGGTCTCTCGTGACGTTGGGTGATATCTCGCGGCGGCAGAACATATCACTCCCCTATCTTGAGCAGCTTTTTGTGAAGCTGCGCCGGGCCGAGCTTGTAACGTCGGTGCGCGGTCCGGGCGGCGGATACAGGCTGGCGCGGGCGACATCAGACATTCGTGTGGTGGAGATTCTCTCGGCCGTGGATGAGACGGTGGACGCGATGCATAAAGGGGCAGGCGCCTCCGGTGGAGCTTCGGGCACACGGGCGCAATCCATGACCAACCGGCTTTGGGAGGGGCTCAGCGCGCAGGTCTATGTGTTCTTGCACCAGACACGGCTGAGTGATGTGGTTGGTAATTCGCTGGCCCCCTGTCCGGCCGTGCCCACGCTTTTTGCGGTGGTGGACGAGGAGTGATGGGGCTTTGCCCCCGCCGCGCAAAAATCAGGATTTTTGAGCGGCTCCCCCAGGATATTTTGAGCAAGAAGAGTATAGGGGATTTCGTGTGAGGGTGTATCTTGATCATAATGCGACAGCCCCTCTGCGCTCTGAGGCGCGCGCGGCCATGCTGGATGCTATGGATATCTGTGGCAACCCCTCCAGCGTGCATGGCGAAGGCCGAGCGGCCAAGGGCCTGATCGAGCGCGCGCGCGCGCAGGTTTCCGCAGCTCTTGGAGCCGATGGGGCGGATATCATCTTTACCTCGGGGGCAACTGAGGCCGCGGCGCTGGCCTGTGCGGGGCGGGGGCTTTTGGGCGCTGCGGTGGAGCATGACGCGGTGCGTGCGTGGATCACTGAGGATTTGGCTGTGGCGCAATCGGGCGCGGTCAGTGTGCCGCATCCGGGTCTGTCGGCCTTGCAACTGGCCAATTCGGAGACTGGCATCCTTCAGACTCTTCCAGAGGGGCTGGCCGTGTCGGATATGACGCAGGCGCTTGGCAAGATCCCCTTCGCATTCAATTGGAGCGGTGCCGAGATGGGGCTGATTTCGGCCCACAAGCTGGGCGGTCCCAAGGGGATCGGCGCACTTGTCGTGCGGCGTGGGACGGAAGTGGCGGCGCAGATCCGTGGTGGCGGGCAGGAGATGGGGCGTCGGTCTGGTACGGAAAACGTCATAGGAATCGTTGGGTTCGGGGCCGCAGCTGAAGCGGCTGCGCGCGATTTGGAGGCGGGCGTTTGGGCGCGGGTTGAAAAACTTAGAAACATTCTAGAAAAGACCATTGCAGATCATTCGAAAGAGACTATTTTTGTCGGGAATGATGGCGCGCGTCTGCCAAATACGAGTTGCATGATCACGACCGGTTGGAAGGGCGAGACGCAAGTGATGGCCATGGACCTTGCAGGGTTCGCCATCTCAGCGGGCAGCGCGTGTTCCAGCGGCAAGGTCAAGGCGAGCAATGTGCTCCTGGCCATGGGATTTGACGGGGAGGCGGCCAGTTCGGCCATTCGGGTTTCGCTTGGCCCGGAGACGACCCAAGAAGATGTAATGCGATTTGCCGAGGCTTGGGCAAGGCGTGCAGAGAAACACCGCGCCCGTGCGGCGTGATGACAAGGAGACAGCTATGACGGTTTTGGATGACACACAGGTCAAGGACGGCGTTGATCAGGAGACGGTCGATGCGGTGCGCGAAGTGGGCGGCACTTATAAACACGGCTGGTCCACGGATATCGAGATGGAGTTTGCGCCGAAGGGCCTGACCACCGATATTGTGAAGCTGATCTCCGAGAAAAACGAAGAGCCGGAATGGATGCTGGAATGGCGTCTGGAGGCGTATGCGCGCTGGCTCACCAAGGCAGAGCCTGATTGGGCGATGGTGGATTATCCTGAGATTGATTTTCAGGACCAGTATTATTACGCGCGGCCCCAATCTATGGCCGTGAAGCCCAAATCTCTGGATGAGGTGGACCCCAAGCTGCTTGCGACCTACGCGAAGCTGGGTATCCCTTTGAAGGAACAGATGATTTTGGCGGGCGTCGAGGGGGCCGAAGACATTCCTGCCGAGGGCCGCAAGGTGGCCGTCGATGCGGTGTTTGATTCCGTCTCGCTGGGCACCACGTTCCAGAAAGAGCTGGCGGAGGCGGGCGTCATCTTCTGCTCAATCTCCGAGGCGATCCGTGAGCATCCTGAGCTTGTGAAGAAATATCTCGGCTCTGTCGTGCCGGTATCGGATAATTTCTACGCGACTCTTAACAGTGCCGTGTTCTCTGACGGCTCGTTTGTCTATGTGCCGCCCGGCGTGCGCTGCCCAATGGAGCTTTCCACCTATTTCCGCATTAACGCGGAGAACACAGGCCAGTTTGAGCGGACATTGATCATCGCCGATAAAGGCAGCTATGTCAGCTACTTGGAAGGTTGCACCGCACCGCAGCGTGATGAGAGCCAGCTTCACGCCGCCGTGGTCGAGATCATCATCGAAGAAGATGCCGAGGTGAAATATTCCACCGTTCAGAACTGGTATCCCGGAGATGAGAACGGCAAGGGCGGCATCTATAACTTCGTGACCAAGCGCGCCGATTGCCGGGGCGACCGGGCCAAGGTGATGTGGACCCAAGTCGAGACTGGCTCCGCCGTGACGTGGAAGTACCCGTCCTGCATCCTGCGCGGCGATGATAGCCAGGGCGAGTTCTATTCCATCGCTATTGCCAACAATATGCAGCAGGCCGATACCGGCACCAAGATGATCCATCTGGGCAAGCGCACGAAATCGCGCATCGTGTCCAAGGGGATCAGCGCGGGCCGCGCGCAGAATACCTATCGCGGTCTGGTAAGTATGCACCCTAAGGCCAAGGAATCACGCAATTATACGCAATGTGATAGCCTTTTGATCGGGGACAAATGCGGCGCGCACACGGTGCCTTACATCGAGGTGCGCAACAACTCCTCGCGTGTGGAGCATGAGGCAACGACCTCCAAGGTGGATGATGATCAGATGTTCTATTGCCGCGCGCGTGGCATGGACGAGGAGGAGGCCGTGGCCCTCGTGGTCAATGGGTTTTGCAAGGACGTTTTGCAGGCCTTGCCGATGGAATTTGCCATGGAAGCGCAACAGCTTGTGGCGATTTCTCTGGAAGGCTCCGTCGGGTAACCCAGTGACTGTCTTTGCGATCATAGGGCCTGCCCGGAGGGTGCGGGGATGAGCGAAATTGTCTTGCCTTTGCCCGAACAGGCGGATGCGGGGTATTTCGACCTCGCAGTCGCACGGGCGGCCATGCACGCGGGAACCCCTTTGGCGTTCCCGCCGTTCGAGGTTCTGCATGTGCCGAGGATGGGGCTGAGCCTATGCTGCAACTACGTCCGTGATCCGATCCAGAATGCGTGGCGGCGGGGAGAGTTCTTTGAGGAAGAAGAGCTTTCCTTGCTGTCAGGCAACGTCAACACCGACGCGCATATCATTGATATTGGGGCAAATGTTGGCAATCATGCCCTCTATTTCGCCACCCGCATGAAGGCACAGCGCGTTGTCGTCGTGGAGCCTAATCCGCTGGCGATGGCTCCTTTGATGGCGAATGTTCTGATCAACCGGCTGGAGGGTGTGATCGACATCTCGGCGCTTGGGGTTGGTCTGTCAGACGCATCCGAGGCTGGATACGGGATGAAGCGGCACGATAAGAACCTTGGTGCGACAAAGATGTTTGCGGGCACCGGCGAGATGCAGGTGCATGCGGGCGACGATCTCTTTGAGGGCGAGACGCCTGACTTGATCAAGATCGACGTGGAAGGCATGGAAATAAAAGTGCTTTCCGGCTTGGAGCGTATGATTTCCAGATACCGTCCTGTGATCCTCGTAGAGGTGGATGGTGAGAATGACACGGCGTTTCAGGACTGGCGCGTGCGGCATGGCTACGCGGAGGCGGCAGCTATCCGTCATAGCCGCAAGAACTGTAATTATCTCCTGTTGCCCGAGGGTTGAGTGATGATCTTGGTGGCACAGCATACAAAGCGAGCGGGGCGCGCATGAGCGAGGCGGCAATCATAGAGCGGCCTGAGTTGACCCTGCCACCTGCGGAGGCGGCGCATGTGCGCAGCGCCTATTCTGAGGCGGATGTGATCCTTGAATATGGCTCAGGCGGGTCAACCATCGTGGCGTCCGAGCTGCCCGGCAAGACCGTGTTCTCGGTGGAGAGTGATCAGGCCTGGGCCGAGATGATGCAAGCTTACCTGTCGCAGAACAGGCCCGCGGCTGGTACGCGGGTCGATGTGATCTGGGCCGATGTGGGCCCCACGAAGGAGTGGGGCTATCCGCAATCAAACAAGGGTTGGCGGCGCTTTGCCGACTATCCTTTGGGTGTTTGGGAGTTGCCGGAGTTCAAACAACCCGATGTAGTGCTGGTGGATGGGCGGTTCCGGGCGGGCTGCGTCATGGCCACGGCGTTTTTGACCAAGAGGCCGGTGCGCCTTTTGGTCGATGATTACAAGCGGCGCAAATACTATCACAACGTCGAGGACTTCCTCGGCACCCCCAGACTGATCGGGCGTATGGCGGAGTTTGAGGCGCGTCCGATGCCCGTTCCCGCCGCCCGGCTGCGCGAGATTTTCACAATGATGACCCGGCCCTGAGCGGCCTTCACAAGATAAACGTAAGAGGAAGAATAAATGCTTGAGATCAAAAACCTGCATGTCGATCTGGAAGAAGAAGACAAGACAATCTTGAAGGGCGTGAACTTGAGCATCGAGGGCGGCAGCGTCCATGCGATCATGGGGCCCAACGGCTCGGGCAAGTCCACGCTGTCTTATGTGCTCTCGGGCAAGGACGGGTATGAGGTGACCAAGGGCTCTGCCACGCTTGAGGGCAAGGATATCCTTGAGATGGAGCCCGAAGAGCGCGCCTCAGCTGGCCTGTTCCTGGCGTTTCAATACCCGATCGAGATCCCTGGCGTGGGCAACATGACCTTCCTGCGCACGGCTGTGAATGCACAGCGCAAGGCACGCGGAGAAGAGGAGATGAGCGCTGCTGAATTCCTCAAGGTGGTCCGCGCCAAGGCCAAAGATCTCAAGATCGACGCCGACATGCTCAAGCGTCCGGTCAATGTGGGCTTCTCGGGCGGCGAGAAGAAGCGCAACGAGATCCTTCAGATGGCGATGCTGGAGCCCAAGATGTGCATCCTTGACGAGACCGATTCCGGCCTTGACGTGGACGCGATGAAGCTTGTCTCTGAGGGCGTGAACGCGCTGCGTGATGCGGGCCGAGGCTTTCTGGTTATCACGCATTATCAACGCCTTCTGGACCACATCAAACCTGATTTCGTGCACATCATGGCCGATGGGCGCATTGTGAAATCCGGTGGGCCTGAGCTGGCGCTGGAAGTTGAGAAGAACGGCTATGCGGATATTCTGGCGGAGGTGGCGTAATGGCTGCTGTGCAGAAAAAATCTGATACGACTGCGGCCCGGCTGGAGGGTCTGAGTATCCCCACGGGTGGTGCGTGGGCCACATCTGCGCGCGCTGACGCTTTGGCGCGCGTGCAGTCCATAGGGCTGCCGGACCGGCGGGACGAATATTGGAAATTCACCCGCCCCGATACGTTGGTGCAAGCAGAGGCGCCACGTGCGGCGCTCTTTACTGAGGACAAAGAGACGATCTTTGGCGAGGTTGATCGCCTTCAGATCGTCTTCGTTGATGGCGTGTTCGATGCGGATCAGAGCGATGATCTGAGCCTTGAAGGTGTGTCCATCGAGCGGCTACGTGATGCGGCGGAGGCCGATATCCATTGGGCCAAGGATCTCTACGGCGTCTTGGAGACGCGCGGGCAGGACCCCGTGGCGCGGCCTCTCGCGGCGCTCAACACCGCGGCGGCCACGGACGGGATCGTGATCCATGTGACCGGCAAGGCCGCGAAACCCATTCATCTGCGCTATCTGCATGCGGAGGAGACATCGGACGCGATCCTGCACCATCTGGTGAAACTGGAGGCGGGTGCGGATGTAACCATCCTTGAGAGCGGCCCGGCCGCGGCGCGGTTCAACAAATGCATGGAAATCGACATCGCGGATGGCGCGGCCTTTCATCATGTGCGCACCCAAGGGCGCGATCATGAGCGCCGCGCGGTCACGCATATGTTCACCCGTCTGGGCAACAAATCTGCGTTCAAATCCTTCACCATGACAGCCAATGGTGTGCTGACGCGCAATGAGTGCATCATTGAGCTGACCGGGGATGACGCGATTGCGCATGTTGCGGGCGCTGCGATGGGCGACGGCGACTTTCACCATGACGACACGGTTTTCATCACCCATGACGCGGAGCGGTGCGAGAGCCGTCAGGTCTTCAAGAAGGTGCTGCGCAACGGGGCCACGGGCGTGTTTCAGGGCAAGATCCTTGTCAAAGCGGGCGCTCAGAAGACCGATGGCTACCAGATCAGCCAGTCGCTTTTGCTCGACGGTGACAGTCAGTTCCTCGCCAAGCCGGAGTTGGAGATTTATGCGGATGATGTGATCTGTTCGCATGGCTCGACCTCGGGTGCGATTGACGAAGAGGCGCTCTTTTATCTGCGCGCACGCGGCGTGCCGGAAGGGCAGGCGACGGACCTTCTGACCCTGTCGTTTCTGGCTGAGGCGGTGGACGAGATCGAGGATGACGGTCTGCGCGAGGAGGTCACCGGCCTTCTGGCGGGGTGGCTGGAGCGTCGGCGCGGCTAATGCCTGTCTCCTCCGATATCGTGGCGACCTATAAGGGGCCGGGGCGTGTGATGCGCCGGCAACTTGATATGGGCGAGAATGAAGGCCGCGCGCTTGCGATCCTTATGGGCAGCTGTGTGCTGGTTTTCATCTCGCAACTGCCCAGTCTGGCGCGCAAGGCCCATCTTGACGGGGTGGAGCTGAACGGGCTGCTGGGGGCGTCGCTCTTCTCATGGCTTTTCATCGCCCCGTTGCTGCTTTACGTGGTCGCTCTCATCAGCCATGGGATCGCCAGGCTCTTTGGCGGTCGCGGCACCGGATTTGGCGCGCGTATGGCGCTTTTCTGGTCGTTTCTGGCGGCCTCACCGCTTTTGCTTTTGCATGGGCTGGTGGCTGGGTTTGTCGGTGCGGGGCCACAGATGACTCTCGTTGGCGTGGTATGGTGGGTGGTTTTGGTGCTCTTCTGGGCGCTCAGCCTGAAAGAGGCGGAATGGGGACGCAAATGAATGCGGCATTGATGCAGGATCTGGTGGGGCAGACGCTCACCGCACCGCGCGCGGCGGCAGAGCGGCTCATGGCGATGGGGCTGCCGCTCCAATGGCTGTGGATGGCGCTGGCGCTGATGTGCGTCCTCAACGCTATCGTCTATTCAATCTCGCTGGCGCTTGTTCCGGCTGTCGATCCGGTGACGGGTGCGCAGCTTGTGCCGGGGATGTTCCAATCCCCTTTCGTGTTTGCAGGCTTTCTTGGCGTCGCTTTGGTCCTGACCGTGCTGATGCTGGGCTGGGTTGGGCGCGGTATGGGCGGGCAGGCGCAGACCGGCGATCTTTTGGTGCTGATCGTGTGGATGCAGGTTCTGCGCCTTGGGGTGCAGCTTGTGATGCTGGTCGTGGCGCCTGTGGCGCCTGTTTGGGGCGCTCTTTTTATCGTTGTGGCCTCGTTTTGGGGGCTCGTTATCCTATGTGTTTTCATTCAGGCGGCGCATCGGTTTGAGACCGTGTTCAAGGCGATCTTGGTGTTGATCGTTGCGATTTTGGCAATGGCGGCAGGCTTGTCGCTTGTTCTCGGTGCCGTTGGCACAGCAATTCCCGGAGGCAGTTAGGATGCTTGATTTTCAAAAGGTGCGGGCGGATTTCCCGATCCTGAGCCGTGAGGTGAATGGCAAGCCTTTGGTTTATCTCGACAGCGGGGCGTCGGCGCAAAAGCCGCAAGTGGTGATTGACGCTATTACGCGCGCCTATTCTGAAGAATACGCCAATGTCCACCGGGGCCTGCATTACCTCAGCAACCTCGCGACCGAGAAATACGAGGGTGTGCGCGGCATCATCGCGCGGTTCCTCGGTGTGGCGGACGAGCGGCAGATCGTGCTGAATTCCGGCACCACCGAGGGCATCAACATGGTCGCCTATGGCTGGGCCATGCCACGGTTTGAGCCGGGCGACGAGATTGTGCTGAGCGTGATGGAGCATCACGCCAATATCGTGCCGTGGCATTTCTTGCGCGAACGGCAGGGTGCTGTGCTCAAATGGGTGGATGTGGACAGCGCCGGGGGCCTCGATGCGCAGGCGGTGATCGACGCGATTGGGCCGCGGACCAAGCTGGTGGCGATCTCGCATCTGTCCAATGTCTTGGGCACCAAGGTGGACGTGAAGGCGATCTGTGCGGCGGCGCGCGAAAAGGGTGTGGCAGTGATGGTCGATGGCAGTCAGGCTGCCGTGCATATGCCGGTCGATCTGGATGATATGGGTTGTGATTTCTACGCGGTCACCGGCCACAAGCTTTACGGCCCCTCAGGGTCCGGTGCTATCTTTGTGCGCTCTGATCGGATGGCCGAGATGCGGCCCTTCCTTGGGGGGGGCGACATGATCCGCGATGTGCACCGCGACACGGTCATCTATAACGACGCGCCGATGAAGTTCGAGGCCGGCACGCCGGGCATCGTGCAGACCATCGGGCTGGGCGTGGCGCTTGAGTATATGATGGATCTGGGGATGCAGAACATCGCCGCCCATGAGGACAGCCTGCGCGATTACGCCGTGGAGCGTCTGAGCGGGCTCAACTGGCTTCAGCTCCAAGGCACGCAAGCCGACAAGGCCGCGATCTTCAGCTTCACGCTGGACGGGGCAGGGCACGCGCATGACATCTCGACCATTCTCGACAAGAAGGGCGTGGCCGTGCGCGCAGGCCAGCATTGCGCGCAGCCCTTGATGGAGCATATGGGCCTTAGCGCCACCTGCCGCGCGTCCTTTGCAGTCTACAACACCACAGAGGATGTTGATGTGCTGGTCGAGGCGCTGGAGCTTTGCCACGAGCTTTTCGCCTGAGCGCTGATTTGACGTTGCGAGCAGGGCAGAGGGCGGCTATATCCCGCGACAGATGCACCTGTAGCTCAGCTGGATAGAGCGCTGCCCTCCGAAGGCAGAGGCCAGAGGTTCGAATCCTCTCAGGTGCGCCACAAGGGGTTTGGCACAGCCAAACACCTCAGCCGAAGTTCCGAACGCGCACGCTAGGGGTTTGGCACAGCCAAACACCTCCACCAGAATATCCAAGCAGGTACCCAAGGATGTTGGCATAGCCAAACACCTCCAAAGACGTCCAGGCGCGCACCTAAGCGGCAGGTGTTTGCAAAGCAAATACCGGGAACGGAAATGTGACCTCTGAGTTTGCCCCCACGCACTCCAAGCGAAATAGCGTGAATTCCTCCCCCTAAACGGGACCTCAAGGCGGGATTTATCGAGGTTGGCCTTGAGCCCTTATCAGATCACCGCAGCAAGCGCTGCGACTGTCTCGTTTGGAAAACTATCCAACAAAAGAGTGTTGGTGGCAGATTTGGTGCAAATTGATGTACTAAAGCGTTTTGAGAAAAACTGAGGCACTGCTTTTTTCGAAATATTTTAGGAAAATAGTTAATTTTATGTTAACACTTTTTTATTGTCAGGAGATTCAAATGAAATTTTTCACTTTAATTGCCGCGACGGCCGCCGTCGCACTCTCTTTGTCAGCAATGGTTGCCGATGCTCATGGGGGTGGTTGTCGGAAATCTTCTCCTCCGGGCCAATGTTGTCATGCAGATAATAGCAACGGTGGACGCGTACACTGCCACTGATTGGCATTGCTCTGGAGTTCAGCGTTCTGTGCTGCCTGCTGAAAGTACGTTTAAGAACTTTGCGGGTAACCTAAACGGGACAGGATGTCCTTTGCGTCGATAGATGCGCTCTCTTGTAGCGTTCCAAAACGCTCATTTTCAAGAACTACGCCAACAGAACCGCAAACCAAACCGACCAAACCCCTCACCCAATCGCATCCAAAATTCGCGCCCAGCTGCGGGTGCCTTTGTGGAAGCTTTCCATGTCGTATTTCTCGTTGGGGGAGTGGATGGCGTCGTCATCCTTGCCAAAACCGATCAGCATCGCGGTCATGCCTAGGATCTCGCCGAAATGCCCGGCGATGGGGATGGAGCCGCCGCAGCCGACATAGGCGGCGGGCAGGGGCCATTCGTCGCTGAGGGCGGCGCGCGCGGCCTCGAAGGCCGGATCGCTGGTTTCCATGATGCCTGCGCGGCTGCCGCCATGGGCGTGAAACTCAGCCGTGCAATCGGCGGGCAGGTGGGCGGCCACATGGGCGCGGAACGCGTCGCGCACGCGGTCCGGGTCTTGCCCCTCGACAAGGCGGAAGCTGATCTTGGCGCTGGCCTCCGAGGGCAGCACGGTCTTGAACCCCGCGCCGGTATATCCGCCCCAGATGCCGTTCACCTCCGCCGTGGGCCGTGACCAGATCATCTCTAGCGGCATCCGCGCATCCTCGCCCGCAAGCACCGAGAGGCCCACATCGCCGAGAAAACCGGCGTGGTCAAACCCGAGCCCCTCCCATTGCGCGCGCATCGCGGGCGAAAGCTCGGGGATACCATCGTAGAACCCCTCAAGCGTCACCCGCCCCGTGGCGTCATGCAGGCCCGCGAGCATGTCCGAGAGCACCCGGATCGGGTTCATCGCCAGCCCGCCGAAAAAGCCCGAGTGCAAGTCCACCTTGGGTCCGATGATCTTGACCTGCTCGCTGACCATACCGCGCAGCATGGTCACGATTGCGGGGGTTTTGGATTGAAAGAGCCCGGTGTCGCAGATGAGAGCGATATCGGCGCGCAGCTCGTCGGCGTTTTCCTGCATGAAGGGGATGAGCGAAGGCGAGCCTGATTCTTCTTCGCCCTCAAAGAAGAAGGTGATCTTGCAGGGCATTTCGCCCGTGACGTCGCGATAGGCGCGGCAGGCCTCAAGAAAGGTCATAAGCTGGCCTTTATCGTCGCCCGCACCGCGTCCGCGGATCACCTTGCCCTTGGCGGTGTCCTCGACCTTCGCGTCAAACGGATCCGAGACCCAAAGCTCCACAGGGTCCACTGGCTGCACGTCATAATGGCCATAGAAAAGCACATGACGCCCGGTCGCACCTTTGGGCCCATCCACGTGGCCCACAACCATCGGATGGCCCGGGGTGGCGCGCTTTTCTGCTGTCACACCAAGGGCTTGTAGGTCGCGCACCAGCCAGTCCGCCGCCTCCTCGCACTGTGCCTTATAGGCCGGATCAGTGGAGATAGACGGGATGCGCATCAGCTCCAGCAGGCGGTCGGTCGCGGCGGGAAGCTCGGCGTCGATACGGTCGAGAATGGCAGTCAGGGACATCGGGGCACCTCGGGCTTGGGTCATGGACGCAAGAACCGTATCAGCCGCCGTGGGGGTGTCCAGCCAATTGACCTGACGATTTGACCTGGATCAAGTTTTTACAGCGCGGCATTTTGTAACCTGTTGCCGAACCGGAGCGCGATCTATATCCAACGAAAGCAACGAAATCGTAGCATTTTATGCTCAAGACCCTGCAACGCGCGACGCGGGGACGAAGAAGAAGGGTAGACCCCCAGTGACAACATCGACGAACTATTCCGCGAAGCTCGACGAGGCTCTGGGCCGGCTGCACGAAGAGGGGCGTTATCGCACCTTTATTGATATTGAGCGTCGCCGCGGGCAGTTTCCGCACGCAACATGGCGCCGCCCGGATGGGACCGAGCAGGATATCACCGTGTGGTGTGGCAACGACTACCTCGGCATGGGGCAAAACCCCGTTGTGCTGGACGCGATGCACGAAGCGATTGATGCCACTGGCGCGGGCTCGGGCGGGACGCGGAATATTTCCGGCACCACGGTCTATCACAAGGCGCTG
Source organism: Roseovarius carneus (assembly GCF_020141465.1). Taxonomy (NCBI): domain Bacteria; kingdom Pseudomonadati; phylum Pseudomonadota; class Alphaproteobacteria; order Rhodobacterales; family Roseobacteraceae; genus Roseovarius; species Roseovarius carneus. The sequence goes on from NZ_JAHSPD010000001.1 coordinate 2,245,417, forward strand.
GAGGCCGAGCTTGCCGATCTGCATGGCAAGGAAGCGGCCCTTCTCTTTACGTCCGCCTATATCGCGAATGATGCAACTTTAAGCACTTTGCCCAAATTGTTCCCCGGTCTGATCATCTACTCTGACGCGCTCAACCATGCGTCGATGATCGAGGGCGTGCGCCGCAATGGCGGGGCCAAGCGGATTTTTCGGCACAATGATGTGGAGCATCTGCGCGAGTTGCTGGCAGCCGATGATCCGTCCGCGCCCAAGCTGATCGCGTTTGAGAGCGTCTATTCCATGGATGGCGATTTTGGCCCCATCGAGGCCATTTGCGATCTGGCGGATGAGTTTGGCGCGCTGACCTATATCGACGAGGTCCACGCTGTCGGCATGTACGGCCCGCGCGGGGCTGGTGTGGCTGAGCGTGACCGCTTGATGCACCGTCTCGATATTATCAACGGCACGCTGGCCAAGGCTTACGGCGTGATGGGGGGCTATATCGCGGCCTCTGTAAAAATGTGTGACGCTGTAAGGTCTTACGCGCCCGGTTTTATCTTCACATCGTCTCTGGCGCCCGCTGTGGCTGCTGGCGCTGCGGCCAGCGTCAAATTCCTCAAGACGGACCGGACATTGCGCGAGCAGCACCAGACACAGGCGAAAATCCTCAAGATGCGCCTCAAGGGTATGGGCCTACCAATCATTGATCACGGCAGTCATATCATTCCCGTGATTGTCGGCGACCCGGTTCATACCAAAAAGCTGAGCGATATGCTGCTTGAGGGCTATGGCATCTATGTGCAGCCCATCAACTATCCCACAGTGCCGCGCGGCACGGAGCGTCTGCGCTTCACCCCGTCGCCGGTCCATGGTCCGGGCGAGATGAATAAGCTTGTGACGGCTATGGACGAACTTTGGAGCCATTGTGCGCTGAATCGTGCCGAAATGTCTGCCTGAGGCTTGGCACGTGCAATAAAACTTGGCATGTGCTAGCTTGATCAAAAGATAGGTAACGGCTCGAATCGTATTTCCGGGTCAAATCCTAAGCATTGAAGGGCAGGTAGCATGATCTTGCGTCGTTTTTCGCGCAGTAACGGTGTGAAGGAAGCAGAGCCGCGCGGCTTTGATTCCTTTGAGCTGCGTCTGGGCGATTTGATGCGGGGCGAGCGCGCCACTTTGGGCAAATCCCTTCTCGATGTTGAGCGCGAACTGCGCATCAAGGCGAGCTATGTGGCCGCCATCGAGAATGCTGATCCTGAATCCTTTGATACTCCCGGTTTCATTCCCGGTTATGTGCGCTCTTATGCCCGGTATCTTGGCATGGACCCAGATCGCGCCTTTGCCACTTTTTGCACCGAAAGCGGGTTCTCCACAGCCCACGGCATGTCTGCAGCCGCCTCGGCAATCCGGCGGCCTGATGAGTTTGTGCAGCGCTCTACAAAGCGCAATGAGGACCGTTTGGTCTCACCCAGCACACCGTTTGTGCCCGCTGCCGAGAGCCTCTTGTCGCGGATCGAGCCGGGGGCGATTGGTTCCGTCACGGTGCTGGTCGCGCTGATTGCGGCGATTGGATATGGCGGCTGGACTGTGCTCAACGAAGTGCAGCGCGTGCAGGTCGCCCCGGTTGAGAACACGCCCAGCGTGCTGGTCGATTTGGACCCGTTGGCGGGTGTGAGCATGGGGCAGGGCGCTGAGCCTGCGATGACATCCAATTTCAGCGCACCCGATGCCGGTGCGCTTGACCGTCTTTACCGGCCTGAGGCGCTGGACGTGCCAGTGCTCGTCGCGCGCGACGCACCGATTTCCACGCTCGATCCCCGTCGTATGGGCGCATTGAGCGACGAAGGGACCCGCAACGCCGCCCGCCAGATTGCTTTGGACAACGCGGCGGGGGCTGCGGGTAATTCCGTCCGCGCCGAGGGCTTGGCAATTGATGCCGCACTTGCGTCCGTTCTGGGCAGCGATATCCCCGCGCCGCGCCCCGGTGCGCCAATTGTCGTAGGTGCAGGCGCGCCCGGCGTGCAAATGGTGGCCGTGCGTCCCGCTTGGGTGCGCGTCCGCTCGGCTGAGGGTAGCGTGATCTTTGAGGGCGTGATGAACGCTGGCGACACATATTCTGTGCCCGCGACCGAGGCGCCGCCCACATTGCGTGTCGGCGAATCTGGTGCCATCTATTTCTTGGTGAATGGTCAGCATTACGGCCCCGCCGGTCCCCGTGGGTCTGTGACCTCCAATTTGTCGCTTGCCTCGGATCTGCTAACAGGCACTCTTGAGGTTGCGGACCTGACGCAGGACGAAGATCTTACCCGCTATCTTGCGGCTCTTCAGGGTGCTGCTGCCGAGTAAGATTGCACCGGCGCGACGCATCTCCTATCTTGGCAGATAACGAACACTCCCATCGCCAAGGAAGCCTTTGATGTCGCTCAACCATATCCGCCCATGGCGCAACATCTACCGCCGTAAGAGCCGCCAAATCCATGTGGGCAATGTGCCCGTTGGGGGCGATGCACCTATTTCGGTGCAAACGATGACCAATACGCTCACCACAGATGTGAAGGGCACCATAGCCCAGGTGCAGGCGGCGGCGGATGCGGGCGCAGACATTGTGCGGATTTCCGTGCCGGATCAGGACAGTTCCAAAGCCCTGAAGGAGATTGTGCGCGAAAGCCCGGTGCCCATCGTGGCCGATATCCACTTCCATTATAAGCGCGGGATCGAGGCGGCAGAGGCCGGGGCGGCATGTCTCAGGATCAATCCCGGTAATATCGGGGATGAAACCCGCGTGCGGGAGGTGATCAGGGCGGCCCGCGATCATAACTGCTCAATCCGCATCGGCGTGAACGCGGGCAGTCTTGAGAAGCATCTGCTTGATAAATACGGTGAGCCGTGCCCGGATGCGATGGTGGAATCCGGCATGGATCACATTAAGATCCTTCAAGATAACGACTTTCACGAGTTCAAGATCAGCTGCAAGGCCTCCGATGTCTTCATGGCCGCCGCCGCTTACCAGCAGTTGGCTGAGGCCACGGATGCGCCCATCCATCTTGGGATCACCGAGGCGGGCGGGCTGATCAGTGGCACGGTGAAATCGGCTATCGGCATGGGGAACCTCTTGTGGATGGGGATCGGCGATACGATCCGTGTGAGCCTTTCGGCGGACCCGGTGGAAGAGGTGAAGATGGGGTTTGAGATCCTCAAATCCCTCGGCCTTAGGCACCGGGGCGTGAACATCATCAGTTGCCCCAGCTGTGCGCGGCAGGGGTTCGACGTGATCAAAACCGTCGAGGCTTTGGAGCAGCGCTTGGAGCATATCAAGACGCCGATGAGCCTGTCGATCATTGGCTGTGTGGTCAATGGACCGGGCGAGGCGCTGATGACAGATGTGGGCTTTACCGGGGGCGGCGCAGGCTCGGGGATGGTCTATCTCGCGGGGGCGCAGAGCCACAAGCTGAGCAACGAGAAGATGATCGAGCATATTGTGGAGCAGGTCGAGCAAAAGGCGGCCGAACTTGACGCTCAGGCCGCCCTTGAGGCTGCGGAAGCGACGCAAGCGGCTGAATAAGCCGCCGCCTGCGCCTTGCGCTTTGGCTCAGTTCTCGCGGATGTCCGCCACGATTTCCAGCATCCCCTCAAGAGGGACATAGCCACGCACCATCCGGTCCTGCATGACGAAACCCGGCGTGCCGCGAAGACCCAAGGTTGCGGCCAGTTCCGAGTTGGCCACAAGCACTGCGTCCACTTTGGGCGCGTCCATGCCTGCGAGGATCGGCGCGGGGTCCAGCTCAAGCGCCTCGGCGATACGGGTAAACGCCGCCTCATTCAGACGGCCCCCAAATGTCATCATCGCATCATGCACCGCCTTATAGGCGTCTTCGCCCGCGACCTGCAAAGTCGAGATGGCAAAGCGCGCGGCAAGGACAGAAGGCTCTCCCAGAACCGGCAATTCCTTGAACACCAGTCGGATATTGCCATCGCCCTCAACAAGTTCGGCCACTTCCGGGTGTGCCTTTTTGCAAAATCCACAGGCATAATCGAGGAATTCCACGATCGTCACATCGCCATCCGGGTTGCCACCCGCCCATGAGACGCCATCGTTGAAAATCGCCTCGGCATTGGCCGCGATCAGGTCGCCATCATTGGCTGATTGCAGCTCTTCTTGCTGGGCGTTGAACACATCGACCGCTTCAAAGACCACGGCGGGGTTTTCCAGAAGGTAGCTGCGCACGGCGTCGCCAAACGCTGCACGCTCGGCTTCGCTCATATCCGCAAGGTCGAGGGCCGCAACCGGGCTGACGGCGAGACAGGCGGCGAGGGCTGCTGGAAGGGTGCGTTTCAGGGTCATTTAGGGGGCATCTCCGTTGGATTATCTCTGAATTATCTCTGCGCGACTTTCGCGGCTTGAAGCACATCCTGCGCACGCTGCCAACCGCCCGAGCCGCGTGGCAAAAGCCCCGAGGCGCGGTTGGCATGGATCACCGCATCATCAAGCCTACCGATCAGGGCATAGCGTTCGGCGGTCACAACCGATGCGAGACCCGCATTGCCGGACTTAGCATGTGCGGCGGCCAGATCGCGCATCACGCGCATATCGCGGCCATCGCGAGACCGGGCGCGCTCCAAAACATCCAGAGCTTTCGCTGTGTCTCCTTGGGTCAGTAGCGCGCGCCCATAGGAGCCAAGGATCAGGGCGTTGCGCGGAGCGGCGTTCACGGCGCGCGCATAGGCGGCTGTGGCAGGAGCGAATTGGCGGCTCTCCATCAGAATCTGGCCGCGCAACTCGTGGTAGAACGGATCGTTGGGCCGTGCCGCCAAGGCGCGGTCCATGGCAGCCAGCGATTTGCGCAGGTCGGATTGGCGGTGATAGGCGATTGCCTCACGCATGGCGCGCACATCGGCAAAGCCGCTCTCGCCCGCGCGGGTGAGGGTCCATTTCGGGTTGCGCTGAAACGCCGAGAGTTTGCCCTTCGCGCGCGCAAACCAGTACAGATCGGTGTTGGAGGGGGTGAAGCGGCCCTTGTAGGGCTCGGCCAGCCGCTGCAACACGCGGATACGGTCGGCAGACAAGGGGTGCGTGCTGGCGTAAGGATCGCGGCGCGCGGCGGACAGCGCCTCTTGGCCGCGAAAGAGATCCATCACCTCGACGGCCCCGTGCGGGTCAATCCCTGCGCGCACCATGTAGCTGATCGCGGCATTGTCGGCGCTGCTTTCCTCGCTGCGATTATGCGCAAAGAAGAGCCGTTGTGCGGTGCCTTGGCTGCCGGCGGCGATACCAGCTGCGGCCTGCGCGTTGCCGGTGGCGGCACCCGCGATGGCGGCAAGGGCAAGCCCGAGGCTCGCCGCCGTGCGCGCGTTGCGGAAATTGATCGGGCGGCGCACGAGGTGGCCATTGGCGATATGCGCCGCCTCATGGGCCAGAACGGCCTGAAGCATTTGCGGCGAGGTCATTTTGAGGAGCAGGCCGGAATGGATGAAAATACTGTCTTGATCAATCACGAAGGCGTTGAGGCTACGATCATCAATCACAAGGATATTCATCCGGCTGGCACTCAGGCCCGCCGCCTGCAAAACAGGGCTCGCCAGCTGTTTCAGCGCGTATTCGATATCGGGATCACGCAAAAGCGTGACCGCGCGGGCCGGATGCGCCAGCGTGAACGACAGGATGATACAGGCGGCAAAGAGGCGCAGCAGCTGCATTGACGGCGGCTCCGTTTCAAGATGAAAAGCACGTTTGAATACTGTGGGAGAAAGCCATGCGGAACTCAAGGCGATCTGAGGTCGCTCCCTTCATCGTGATGGATGTGATGGAGGCGGCGCGCGCGGCAGAGGCCGCGGGGCGCCATATCATTCACATGGAGGTGGGCCAGCCCGGCACGCCCGCACCCGAGGGCGCGCGCGCCGCATTGGCCACGGCCATGGACGAAGACGCGATGGGCTATACGGTCGCCCTTGGTCTGCCGCAATTGCGCGCGCGCATCGCAGAGCTTTATGGCCAGTGGTATGATATCGACCTCGCGCCAAGCCGCGTGATCGTGACGCCGGGCTCATCAGGCGCGTTCATACTCGCGTTCACATCGCTCTTTGATACGGGCGCGCGGGTGGGCATCGGCGCGCCGGGTTATCCCAGCTACCGCCAGATCCTTAGTGCGCTGGACCTGACCCCGGTGGATATTCAGACGCGGGCGGAAAACCGCCTTCAGCCTGTGCCGGAGGATCTGGAGGGGCTCAATCTAGACGGGCTGATGGTGGCGAGCCCTGCGAATCCGTCGGGCACGATGCTGGATCGGGGCGCGCTTGGCGCTTTGATGGACGCGGCGGCGGGGCAGGATGCCGGGTTTATCTCGGACGAGATTTATCACGGGATTGAGTATGAAGCGAAGGCCGTCTCCGCGCTGGAGATCAGCGACGAATGCTATGTGATCAACTCGTTCTCGAAGTATTTCTCGATGACCGGATGGCGCGCGGGCTGGATGGTGGTGCCGGAGAGCCATGTGCGCGTGATCGAGCGGCTGGCGCAGAACCTTTTCATCTGCCCGCCCCATGCAAGTCAGATTGCGGCCTTGGCTGCTATGGATTGCACCGAGGAACTTGAGGCGAATATGGAGGTCTACCGGGCCAACCGTTTGCTGATGCTGGAGGGATTGCCACGCGCCGGGTTCACCAAGATCGCGCCGCCCGATGGGGCGTTTTACGTTTATGCGGATGTGAGCGATTTAACGAATGACAGCCGCGCCTTTGCCGCCGAAATACTGGACAAGGCAGGTGTGGCCGTCACGCCGGGTCTGGATTTTGATCCTGTGCGCGGGGCAGGAACCTTGCGGTTTTCCTATGCCCGCAGCACGGCGGATATCGAGGAAGGTCTCGCGCGGCTGACGGCGTTTATGGCCGCGCGATAGGGTCCGGTGCGCGGTCCAAAGGGGCGGGACATGGCCGCGCTGGTTTGCTATGCTGCGCGCAGAAGCCGGATAAACCGGCGCAGTTTTTGGGTTGAGCAGTATGATCCGCTTTCTTCATGTCCTTTTGGCCGCCCTTCTTCTGAGCGGTGCGGCGCAGGCGCAAACGCAACCCCAAGGGTTTGGCGCGCTGGCCCGTCTGGATGCCGAGGGCAGCAGCATGATTGAGACGCGCGCAGGCGTTGAGATTACCCTCGCGCTGAGCCAAGGGGTGCCGTATCGCGCCTTCACCCTCGCAGAGCCTGCGCGGCTGGTGCTGGATTTTCGTGAGGTGGATTGGGGCGGTGTGCATGCCCGCGGCCTCAGCCAGACGGGGCGTGTGGCCGATGTGCGCGTGGGCGGATTTCGCCCGGGTTGGTCGCGCATGGTGGTTGATCTGGCGGCCCCTCTGGCGCTTGCGGAGGCCGACCTGCGCATTGACGAGTTCACTGGCACCGCGCGCCTGATCCTGCGCCTTGAAGAGACGGCGCCCGAGGATTTTGCCGCGCGCTCGGGCCTGCCCAACACGCCCGGATGGGACGCGCCCGAGCCTGAGAAGCGCATCCCGCGCGATCCCGATGCGCCTATAGTGATCGTGCTTGATCCCGGCCATGGCGGCATTGATCCCGGCGCGGAGACTGAGGAAATCCTTGAGAAGGACCTCATGCTCAGCTTCGCGCGGCAGCTTAAGGAAATGCTGCTCCGCACCGGGGCGTTTGAGGTCGTGTTGACCCGCGACGACGATAGTTTTGTGTCGTTGGAGCGGCGTGTGCAAATTGCGCATCGCGCAGGCGCGGATGTGTTCTTGTCGCTGCATGCCGATTCTCTGGGCGAGGGGAATGCACGGGGAGCGACCGTCTATACCTTGTCCGAAGATGCGTCTGACGAGGCCTCCGCAGCCCTTGCCGAACGGCACGAGCGGGCGGACCTTCTGGCCGGGGCGGATCTAAGCGGCTCAGATGATGTGGTGGCGGATATCCTCATGGATCTGGCGCGGATGGAGACGCAGCCGCGCGCCGATCTTCTGGCCCGCGCGCTTATCCTCGGCATTCGCGAGAGCGGCCTGCCGCTCAACAATCGCCCGCAGCGCAGCGCATCTTTCTCGGTGCTGAAGTCGCCCGATATCCCGTCGATCCTTCTGGAGCTTGGGTTTTTGTCCAGTGGGCGTGATCTGGGCAACATGATTGATCCTGAATGGCGGCTCGACATGGCCATAGCGATCACCGACGGCCTCAAGGCGTGGCGTCTGGCCGATGCAGCGGGTGCAAGCCTCGTGCGGCAATGAGCGCGCATGAGCGAGAAGCGGCCCCGCGCGGCCATAGGCTTTTGACGTCGGGCGCTTGCGTGCTTATACGGTCAATGACACGAGAGCAGCGGGGGTTAGCGTGCTCAGATCTATCTTGACCTTTTTCGGCTCTATTTTCAGTCTCATCACGCTTGGGCTGATGATGGTCGCGCTAACCATCGGTGCGGTGTTCTATATCTATGGCAAGGACCTTCCCAGCCACGAGAGCCTTGCCAATTATCAACCCCCCACGATCAGCCGCATCTTCTCGGGCGAGGGGCGCATCATTGATGAGTTTTCGCGCGAGCGCAGGCTTTTCACCCCTGCCGAGGAAATCCCTGACCTTGTGAAGCAGGCCTTCATTTCCGCCGAAGACAAAAACTTCTACAGCCACGGCGGCTATGATGCGCGCAGCATCGCGGCGGCGGCGGTTGATGCCGTGCGCTCGCGCGGGCAGGACGTGCGCGGGGCCTCCACCATCACGCAGCAGGTGATGAAGAACTTCCTTCTTGATGGCTCCCGCCGGGCTGAGCGGAAGATCAAGGAGATCATCCTCGCCACGCGGATCGAGGAAACTTTGGATAAAGAACGTATCCTTGAGCTTTACCTCAACGAGATTTTCCTGGGCCAGAATTCTTACGGCGTGGCCGCCGCGTCTCAGACGTATTTCAACAAATCACTGGCCGAGCTTGCCCCGCATGAGGCGGCGTTTCTCGCCTCCATGCCCAAGGCCCCGTCGGATTATCATCCCGTGCGCCAAAAAGACCGCCTGCAAGCGCGGCGTGATTTTGTGCTGCGCGAGATGAAGGAAAATGGCTTTTTGACCCAAGAGGTCTACGAGAGTGAAAAGGCGGCCCCGCTGCGCTCGGTCCAGAATGAGGATTTTGAGCCTTTCTCTGCCGCCTTGCCGCCGCGCGATTATTTCACCGATGAGATTCGCCGCGAGTTGAGCCGTGAAGTTGGCGAGGGTGAGTTTTTCACCGGCGGGCTGAGCGTGCGGGCCACGCTGGACCCCGAAATGCAGGTCCATGCGGCCCATGCGCTGCAACGCAAGCTGGAGCAATATGACCGCGGTCTTGGCCGGTGGCGCGGTACTGGCGTGACCCTTCCGCCCGAAGCGCTTGAGAGCGAAGCCGCATGGCGTGAGGCGCTGGCCGCGACGCGGGTTGCGCGTGATGTGACGCTGGAGAGCCAGTGGTACCCGGCGGTGGTGCTGGAGACCGGCGATCAGGACATGCGGATCGGGATCGAGGGTGTTGTGGAAACCGAGGCTGAGCCGCATGTCGTGCCACGCGGTGATATCGGCTGGTTGCCTGGCAACTTTCAAAACACGTTCGAGCGTGGCGAGGTCGTGCATGTGCGGCGCATGGTCGATGACGGGGCGTTCATCCGCTGGACCCTGCGCCAAGTGCCCGAAGTGCAAGGCGGCTTCATGGCGATGGACGTGAATACAGGCCGTGTGATCGCGATGCAGGGCGGGTTTTCCTATCAAAATTCGGTCTTCAACCGCGCGACACAGGCCAAACGGCAGCCCGGCTCCAGCTTCAAACCGTTCGTTTATGCCGCCGCCCTCGACAGCGGGTATAGCCCGGCCACCATCGTGGTGGACGCGCCCATCGAGATCGACACGCCACAGGGTCTTTGGCGGCCGCGCAACTCGTCCAACCGGTTCTACGGCCCGACGCCGCTGCGCACCGGGATTGAGCAGTCGCGGAACCTGATGACCATTCGTCTGGCCCAAGAGGTGGGCATGGACACGGTGGCGTCATATGCCGAGCGGTTCGGTGTTTATGACCGGATGGGCGCGTTTTTGGCCAATTCACTGGGCTCTGAGGAGACCACGCTTTACCAAATGGTCGCGGCCTATGCGATGTTCGCCAATGGCGGTGAGCGGGTGGAGCCTACCCTCGTGGACCGGGTGCAGGACCGTTATGGTCGCACGGTCTACCGCCATGACACGCGCCGCTGCACCGATTGTGACGATCCGGGCATAGCGCCCAACCGCAGCCCACGGATTGTCTCGGACCGCGAGCGTGTGATGGACGCGATCACGGCATACCAGCTGACGTCGATGATGCGCGGTGTGGTCGAGCGCGGCACAGCGCGCGGCCATGTCAACCTGAGCGTGCCTGTGGCGGGCAAGACCGGCACCACCAACGAGGCGCGTGACGTGTGGTTCGTGGGCTTTACGTCCAATATCGTCGCGGGTTGCTATATTGGCTATGACCAGCCGCGCCCCATGGGCAGGGGTGCCTATGGCGGTGGCATGTGTGGCCCGGTCTTTACCGAGTTCATGCGCGAGGCGACCGCGAAATATGGTGGCGGTGAATTCGATGTCCCACCCGGTGGCACGTTCATCAATATCGACCGCTTCACAGGGGCGCGCCTGTCGGAAGACGCCACTGGTGCGAATGTGGTGGCGGAGTATTTCCGCGAGGGTCAGGATCTTATCTTTGGCATGGCCTTTGATGGTGGGTTTGCGATGGGCAATGATCTGGAGCTGTTCCAATCGGGCGAGACTGAGGAAGTGCGCGAGGTTGTCACGTCGACCGGCGAGACGGCCACGGTGGGCGAGAAGGCCACATTTGGCTCAATCAGCTCGGGCGGGCTTTACTGATCCACGCGACCCTCGACCGGTTTAGGACACATCTCTCATATGCGCGCTATCGCTTGAGGTGGGCGGTTGGCTGGGCTATTTGTGCGCCCTGACCCATAAGGACACTTCGCCCCATGCGCGCTGAAATTCAGACCCTCGTTGCCGAGATCGAAACCTCGCTGGAGCTTTTGCGCCAGCGTATGGACTGGGAAAGTGTCCAGCACCGTCTGGAGGAGTTCAACGCGCGAGTCGAGGACCCCACGCTTTGGGACGATCCGGCCAAGGCGCAAAAGCTGATGCGGGACCGCCAATCGCTGGTCGATGCGCTGGCCACCCATGACGGCATTGCGCAGGAGCTGTCGGACAATCAAGAGCTGATCGAGATGGGCGACTTGGAGGGCGATGCCGACGTGGTGGCCGAGGCCGAGGCCGCGATGCGTGCCTTGCAGGCCCGTGCGGCAGCCAAGGAACTTGAGGCGCTCTTGAACGGAGAGGCGGATGCCAATGACACGTTTTTGGAGATCAATGCAGGCGCGGGCGGCACCGAAAGCTGTGATTGGGCCAGTATGCTGGCGCGGATGTATGTCCGCTGGGCTGAAAAGCGTGGCTATACTGTGGAGCTGCAATCGGAAAGTGCGGGCGATGAGGCGGGTATAAAGTCAGCCGCCTACAAGATCAGTGGGCATAACGCCTATGGCTGGCTAAAATCCGAGAGCGGGGTGCACCGTCTGGTGCGGATATCGCCCTACGATTCGGCGGCCAAGCGGCACACGTCTTTCAGCTCGGTCTGGGTGTATCCGGTGGTCGATGACGACATTGATATCGAGGTGAACCCGTCCGATATCCGCATCGACACTTACCGGAGTTCGGGCGCGGGCGGGCAGCACGTCAACACGACAGATTCTGCCGTGCGCATCACCCACCATCCCACTGGGATTGTCGTGACCAGCTCCGAGAAATCCCAGCACCAGAACCGCGATATCGCCATGAAGGCTTTGAAATCGCGGCTCTACCAGATGGAGCTGGACCGTCGCAACGTAGCCATCAACGAGGCGCATGAAAACAAGGGCGACGCAGGCTGGGGCAACCAGATCCGGTCTTATGTTTTGCAGCCCTACCAGATGGTCAAGGACCTGCGGACACAGGTGGAGACATCAGACACCAAAGGCGTTCTCGACGGCGATCTCGATGCGTTCATGGCCGCGACCTTGGCACAGGATGTGAGCGGGAAGAGCCGGGCCGAGGCGCAGGGCGACTGAGCGGTTTGGCCTTCCGCAGGCCTAGGGTTTGAGTATTTTTGCTAAGAAGAAGCCTGGGGGGCTGAGTGCGGCGGCTCCTTGGTTTGGGGGGCTTTGGAATGGACGATCTTTTGACGATGGTGGCCGGAGCCCAGGCGCGGGCGATGGCATCAGGGCAGGTGCGGGCCGTGGATGTGATGGCGGCGACGCTGGCGCGGGTGGCGGAGGTGAACGGGGCGGTCAATGCATTGGTCACTCTGGCGCCTGAGGCGGATTTGATGGCCGCCGCGCGGGCAGTGGATGCGGGCGGTGCGCTTGGGCCGCTTCACGGTGTGCCGGTGGCGATCAAGGACCTGGCCAATGCGGCGGGGTTTGCGACGTCACAAGGGTCGCCGATTTTTGCGGGGCAGGTGGCGGCGCGCGATGATGCGCATGTGGCGCGGTTGCGCGCGGCGGGCGCGATCGTGATCGGCAAGAGCAATGTGCCGGAATTTGGCATTGGCTCGCAGACTTATAATCCGGTTTTTGGTGCGACGGGCAACCCCTACGACCTTGCGCGCAGTGCGGGCGGCTCGTCGGGTGGGGCGGCGGCGGCGCTGGCACTTGGGATGGTGCAGATCGCGGATGGGTCGGACATGATGGGCAGCCTGCGCAATCCGGCAGCATGGTGCAATGTCTATGGGATGCGGCCCACATGGGGGGTGGTGCCCGCTGGGCCAAGCGATGAGGTGTATCTGCATCATCTGTCGACCAATGGGCCGATGGCGCGCTCACCTGAGGATATGGCGCTGTTGCTTGATGTGATGGCGGGGCCGGTGGCGGTGCAGCCGTTTGGGCGGGCGCTTGAGGTCGCGACCTGTCCTGCGGTGCCGCGTATTGGCTGGCTTGGCGATTGGGGCGGGGCCTATGCAATGGCGCCGGGGATATTGGAGCTTTGCGAGGCTGCTCTCGCGCCACTCGGGGCGGTGGAGGCGCTTGGCCCCCCGATGGAGGCAGGTGTGCTTTGGGAGAGCTGGTGCGTGCTGCGCAGTTGGGCGATTGGCATGGGGCTTGCCGAGATCATGGGGGACGCGCGGCGCGCGCAGCTCAAGCCCGAGGCGGTGTGGGAGGCGGAGCGAGGACTGGGCTTTACCGGAGCTGATATCCATGCGGCTAGCGTTCAGCGCAGTGCGTGGCGCGCCACCGCTATGCAGCTTTTTGAACGGTTCGATGTGCTTGCTTTGCCCGCGGCACAGGTCTGGCCCTTTGACAAGCACGAGACGTGGCCGCGCGCGATTGGCGCGCGCCGGATGGACACCTATCACCGCTGGATGGAGGTGGTGATCCCGGCCAGTTTGATCGGGCTTCCGGCGGTTTGTGTGCCTGCGGGATTTGGGGCGGAGGGCCTGCCGATGGGAGTGCAGCTGATTGGGCGGCCCGGTTCGGACAGGATGCTTCTGGAGCTTGCCGCACGGCATCACGCGGCCACGCCGTGGCCTCAGATACGCCCGCCTGTGCTTTGAGCCTTTGAGCGCGGCGCAGGGCGCGCTAGAGTGCTCTGAAACAGGGGAGGGGCAGACATGTCATTGACTGAGACACCAGAGCTGGGCGTGCCGCCCATGGGGCCTGTCCGGATGCCGATGCTGGGTGTGGCCCTCAGCCGAGGCTGGCGCGATATGCGCGCGGCACCGCTTTATGCGTTGGCCTTTGCGGGGGTCTATGTGGCGCTTGGCTGGCTCATGACATGGGTGACGATCGCCACGGGCAAGACCTATTGGCTGGTCTTTGCCGCCGTGGGCTTTCCGCTTTTTGGACCATTCGCCGCCGTTGGCCTCTACGAGGTGTCGCGCCGGTTGCAACAGGGGCGGGCGCTGGAGGCGCGGGGTATCTTTGGCGTGATCCTGCACCAAAGCACGCGCCAATTGCCGTCGATCTGCGTGATCATCGTGATGGTGTTTCTCTTCTGGTTCTTCCTCGCGCACATGATCTTTGCGCTCTTCATGGGGCATGCGGCGATGACCAATGTCTCCACGTCCTTTGAGGTCTACACCACGGTGAACGGTATCTCGATGCTGGCGGTGGGCACGGTGGTGGGGGGGCTCTTTGCGATGCTCCTTTACATGATCACGGTGTTTTCTCTACCACTCCTTTTGGACCGCGAGATTGATTTCGTAACCGCGATGATCACCAGCTTTGGCCATGTCGCAGCCAATCCCGGCCCAATGCTGGTTTGGGCGATCTTTGTGGCACTGGTGACGTTTCTTGCGATGATCCCGGGGTTTTTCGGGCTTTTCATCGTGCTGCCGCTCTTGGGGCACGCGACATGGCATCTTTATTGGCAGGTCGTGGAGGCGGGAGAGGCCTGAGCTTTATTCCTCGCGCCCGTGCAGTTTGAGCCGCGCATGCAGCGCTGCCGCCTCAGCCGTACCTGCCTCCAGCGCGAAGACAAACGCATGGGTCAGGAAAAAACACGCCGCATCGAGCGAGTTTGCCTCATCTGCGGCCTGTGTGTAGAGGCGGATCAGCGCAGGCCTGTCATACGCGGCGTGCGCGGCCAGCATATCCGCATCGAGCGCGTTCATTCCGCCGCTTGAGCGCTGTCTGCCGCGCGGTGGCCGAGCACCTTGCCCGCGACCCATGCGTGAAAGCAATGTGTTGGGCTGTCCATCACGGGGGAGAAACGCCCGCCGTCGAACCCGGCCACGCGGCGGCCTTTCTGCATACCTTCGACGACGAAGATATCCTCCTCGAACACGGTTTTCCAAAGTTGCGCGTTGCGCGCGCGCAGACCTTCGGGCGTGCCGTCCTCTGCGTAATAGAGGTGGACGTGCTCAACCGTGTGGCCCGGCCCTTTGGGCTCAAGGATGATGGCGAAGGCATGATCGCGGTGCACGCCGAGAAGGACGTTGGGATAGACGGCGACATACTCCGCCTGCTCGTTCCATTTTGCACCAACCCCTTCAAAGTCGGGAAATTTGTTGCCATCCTCATCACTGAGCTGGCGGTATACGAGCGTGCCTTGGCCGGAATATTCCTCGGGCGCTTCGATATGGTAATGATCCTCCAGCCGCGAATAGCTGTTGAGGCCGGGATGCACCCAAGGCAGGTGATAGCTCTCGCAATAGTTCTCGACCGCGAGCTTCCAGTTGCAGGCGACTTCAAGCTGAAACCGGCTGCTGGGACCGCCATGATGAAGCGGCAGATCGAACTCTGCCCAGCGGGCGATGATATCGGCCATCGCGACCTCAAACGCGGGTGCCGCGCCCGAGAGGTTGATCCACACGATATCGCGCCAGATATGGGAGCGGACCTCATTGAGGCCAAGCTCATTGCGTTTGATCGAGGCATGCGTGTTCTGACCGGGGCCACCCACATGCGGGGTTGAGACCAGATCGCCCTTCGTGGAATAGCACCATGAATGATAGGGGCAGCGGATCGCGCCTTCGATCTTGCGCGGCTCCTCCACGAGGATCATCCCCCGGTGGCGGCAGATGTTCTGAAAGACCCGCACCGCACCGTCCTTGTCACGCAAGAGCAAAAGCGGCTGACCCATGAAATCCATGGGCACGGCATCGCCAGGCTCGGGCACATCGGCGGCAACGGCAAGGCCCGCCCACTGGGTGAAAAGGAGTGCGTGGCTTTCTTCTTCAAACACGGCGGGGTCGATGTAATGGGCGTTGGGCAGGCCATTGGCGCTTTCGACGGGGCGGCGGACGCGGCTCAGGTCGGTGAGGTGGGTCATGGGGGCATTCCCTTCCTTGTGTCTGCGGCAGGTTGGCACGATTCTGTGCAAACTGCCCCCACCGCAAACGACATGGCTTTGCTCACCGCGACATGGGGCCGCGACATGGGGCCGTGAGTTGGGGCAGGGACGGGGGCAGGATCGAGGGCTAGCGGAAGGGCTGATCCAGTCGCAAAAGTCGCGCGTGGAAGGGGGCGAGTGCCTCAAGCGGGACAAGGCCCGACAGGCGCGCCTCCGCAAGGACGCGCGGCATGTCGTGGCCCAGATGCTCATAGACCATCCGCACGGCGCGTGGCGCGTTGATCTTCTCGCGCACGGTGCGGGTGACGTAACCTTCCCAGATATTTTGCTGAAACGAGGTTTCTTGCGCCAGGAAGTTGAACGAGGCCGAAAGTGCGTTGCGATGGCTCACAATGACCATGATGCCCTCTTCCTGACGCATCACAATCCCACGATATTCACGGTCGGCTGCGGCCACGGAAATCCCCTGTTTGGCGAGGGCCGCGCGCGGCTCATATCCGCGCAGGAAGGTGTAGCCATCCTCGCGGTGCACAAAGACCAGACCCATGACGAACTGGCTGTCATCGAGAAAACTGCGCCGCACGAAACGGTAGAACCCGCTGGGGAAAAGCTCAGGGGGCACCTCCACGGGCGCGCCGCCGAAAAATCCTTTCACGGCGGGGTGGCCCAACAGATCGAAAGCGGCGGGGCGCAGCGTCTCGGCGGGTTCCAACAGGATGCGCGCATCGACGCCAAAGAACGTGCACATGCGGTGCAACACGTCGGGGCGCGGAAAGCTCTCGCCGGTGAGGTAGCGATTGAATTGCGTACGGTTGATGCCGAGATCGCGGCAGAGCCCCGCCACAGACGGGTAATCAGCACTAAGTCTGCGCAAGTTATCCCCGAAAATGGCGCGCAGGCTGGCCGGGTCTACCTGATATGAGCTGCCTTTTCGCGTCATGATGTGAGGCGCGTCGGGGAGGGGTGTTTCAAGAGGATATCTCGTCCCTGTGAAAAAAGCGGTCGGGAAGATAGTTGCATGGATTTGTGACGTTGTCACGATAGGTGACGCTATTTAGCGTCATTTTTTGCCAGCTCTGACACAAAGAGGTCTCCGAAACGGAGATTTAAACATAGCCCCAAAAGTCTGAAAAAGACATTCTTATCAGAGGACAAGCGTTTTGTTAAGATCATTAGGGGAGACATCATGTACGGTGTAGTCATTTGGAGCGACCAAGTTAAAAACCGGGCTGTGATCTGGTGTGAAGACCATGGTGACCTCGCGTATTTTCGCGGTGAGACCACTGGTCTCGAAGTGGCAGAGATAGGGCCGGGTGATCTGGTTGAGTTTGATCTGGCGGCGAGCGATGGGCTTCGACTTGCTGATGCACCGCGTCTTGTTTCCGAAAAAAGCCACCTCCATATCACGCGCGCGCTGAGCCGCACCACACCCGCCGTTCCTGCGCCACGCAAGCGGCGTAGTGAGATGTCGTCAGGCTGGGATGCGGAAATCGTGCGTTTCGATCGGGCGCGCTGCGCTGGCGCTGCCTGACAGGGCCGGGCGGGGTCCTTGGAGTAGCACCCCAATTGCGTTCCAAAAGGCGGTCAGAGCCCCCGAGGCAAGGCCGCCACGCCCGTTCTTGCAATGTCCATCAAACCCAATGGGCGCATCAGATCCGCAAACGCGTCGATCTTCTCGGATGTACCGGTGATCTCGAAGACAAAGCTGTCGAGCGTGCTGTCCACCACATTGGCGCGGAAAATATCCGCCAGCCGCAAGGCCTCGACCCGCTTGTCACCCGCACCCTCAACCTTCATCAAGGCCAATTCCCGCTCTACTGAGTGCCCCTCAACGGTGAGGTCGTGAACCTCATGCACGGGGATGATCCGGCCCAACTGCGTCTTGATCTGCTCGATCACCTGCGGGGTGCCTGTTGTCACGATGGTGATCCGTGAGCGGTGCCCCTCATGGTCGATCTCGGCCACGGTCAGGCTGTCAATATTGTAGCCGCGCCCGGAAAAAAGCCCGATAACGCGCGCCAAAACCCCGGCCTCGTTATCCACGATCACAGCGAGTGTATGCTGTTCTTCCACATCCGAGAAGGTGGGGCGTAGGTTGTAGGCCGAATGCTTGTTCGAGCCTTTTTTGATTTTCAGAGCTGACATCTGATCATTCCTTTGACTGGGGGCGGACGCTGTGACGGTTAGACCAACACGCTGCCCTTGGCATCAATCACGCCTTGGGTATCGGCCTCGCCCAGAAGCATTTCGTTATGTGCCTTGCCCGACGGGATCATCGGGAAGCAATTTTCATGCCGCGTCACGAGGCAATCAAAGATCACCGGCCCGTCATGTTCGACCATTTCCATGATCGCGTCATCCAGATCGGCGGGGTCGGAGCAAAGGATGCCCTTCGCGCCAAACGCCTCGGCCAGCTTCACAAAATCAGGCAGGGCCTCGGACCAGCTGTGCGAATAGCGCTCGCCGTGCAAAAGTTCCTGCCACTGGCGCACCATTCCGAGCCGTTCATTGTTGAGGATGAACTGCTTGACCGGCAGGCGGAATTGCACCGCCGTGCCCATCTCCTGCATGTTCATCAGCCATGATGCCTCACCGGCCACGTTGATCACCAGCGCCTCGGGATGCGCCATTTGCACCCCGATGGAGGCCGGGAAGCCGTAGCCCATGGTGCCGAGGCCCCCGGAGGTCATCCAGCGGTTCGGGCCGTCAAAGCCGATATATTGCGCGGCCCACATCTGATGCTGGCCCACTTCGGTGCAGACATAGCGGTCATATTTCTTGGTCAGCGCCTCAAGCCGGGCCAGCGCGTGCTGCGGCTTGATCACCGAGCCTTTTTGCTCAAACTTCAGGCAATCCACCTTGCGCCAGGTGTCAATCTTGCCGCGCCATTTGACGATGCCTTCGCTGTTCACTTTGCGCCCGCGTGATTTCCACACGTTCAGCATATCCTCAAGCACATGGCCCACATCCCCGACGATTGGGATGTCGGCCTTGATCACCTTGTTGATGGAGGAGGGGTCAATGTCGATATGGGCTTTTTTGGAGCCGGGCGAGAACGCATCCAGACGCCCCGTGATGCGGTCGTCGAACCGCGCGCCGATATTGATCATCAGATCGCAATCATGCATCGCCATGTTCGCTTCATAAAGCCCGTGCATCCCCAGCATGCCGAGCCAATGCTCGCCACTTGCCGGATAGGCACCGAGACCCATCAAGGTCGAGGTGATTGGGATGCCTGTCGCGTCCACAAGTTCGCGCAGAAGCTGGCTTGCGGCGGGGCCCGAGTTGATCACGCCGCCGCCTGTGTAAAAGAGCGGGCGTTTGGCGGTTTCCATCGCGGCCACAAGCTCGGTGATCGCCTCCATGTCGCCTTTGACCTGCGGCTGATAGCGGCTGACCTTGGCTTTGCCCTTGGGCGTGTAGGTGCCGGAGGCGAATTGCACGTCCTTGGGGATGTCCACCAAAACGGGTCCGGGGCGGCCCGTGGTGGACACGTGGAAGGCCTCATGGATCACGCCCGAGAGCTTCTCGGTCTCCTTCACCAGCCAGTTATGCTTGGTGCAGGGGCGGGTGATGCCAACGGTGTCGGCCTCCTGAAAGGCGTCCGAGCCAATCATGAATGTTGGTACCTGTCCGGTGAGCACCACGATCGGGATTGAATCCATCAAAGCATCGGTCAGGCCCGTCACCGCGTTCGTGGCACCGGGGCCGGAGGTCACGAGGACCACACCGGGCTTGCCGGACGCGCGCGCATATCCTTCTGCCGCGTGGACCGCACCTTGTTCGTGGCGCACGAGGATATGTTTGATATCGTTTTGCTGAAACACCTCGTCATAAATCGGTAGCACAGCACCGCCGGGATAGCCGAATACCGTGTCCACGCCCTGATCCCTAAGGGCCTGAACCACCATTTTCGCTCCGGTCATCTGACGTGTCATTGCTGTGCTCCGTTCATCACATCATTTCTTGGTGCAGACATAAAAAAAGCCCCCGAAAATCCGGAGGCGCATGGGGGTCCCAATGGGATGCCGTTACCGGCCCATGCGCCACGTGCTTACGATGATGACTAGCTGTGCCAAAAGGGCGCTCCTCATGCTGCGTGTGAAGTAATATGGGGGGGGTGCTGGGGCGTCAACCCAGTTTTGCGGAGAAAGTAACAAAACGTAGCGCTTTTCTTTTCATTTGTTGCGTGAAGAGTGGGTAAAGCATACGGGTTGCCTCTTTTGCGGTGGAATTGCCGCGCCTGGAGGGCGCATAGAGGCCTGCGAGCGCCGGACCGCATCCAAAGGGCGCGTCATGCAAAAAGGCCGCCCGGGTCGGGGCGGCCTTTCGAGAGTTTTGAGAGCTGGGCTCAGAATTCGTTCGGATTGCCCGGAACGAGCGTGCCTGTGCCGTCCTCGTTGCCGTCATTGATCCATGTCACCATGTCGCCCTCGATATGGACAGACCAGCAAGCTGGGGCCTCGCCGTAAGCAAAGCACATCTGATCATTCTCGACGGACCAAGTGCCCGTATAATCCGCGCCTTTGATCGTACCATCAGCGTCATAGAATTCGGTGTAGGCACCGGATTCGACCATGCTGCCCTGAACCGTGTTGCCCGAAATCGCGGCCATGATCTCTTCGCCAGTTGCGGCGTCATGCGCCCATGCGGGGGCTGCTACCAGGGTCAGTGCCATCGCCATAAGACCGTTTTTCATAAATCCTGTCCTTTTGTCTGACTTGTGCCCGCAGCAAGCGGGCCAACCGCGCGCAAAGTCAAGCGCCGCTTAACTCCGGCTGGGGCGCAGCGGCATCCCATCGGGCAGTGTGATATCGGCCACTTGTTCGGCAATCGGATCATTGCTGAGCGGATGGGCCTGCGCATCATAGTCGGCGGGGTTGCGCATTTTCTCCCATGCGCCGCCCAAGTAAACCTCAAGCCCTGAAAAGGCGGATTTGTAGCCCATCTTTGCGCTGCCGGGCACCCAATAGCCCAGATAGACATGGGGGAGGCCGCTTTCGCGCGCGATGTCGATATGATCGAGGATCACATAAGTGCCCAGCGAGTTGCGCTGCCAGTCCGGCTCAAAGAACGAGTAAACCATGCTCAGCCCGTCATCGAGCACATCCGTCAGGCACACACCAATCAGAGCGCCTGTCTCAGCTTCGGTATACTCCACCACCCGCGTGTGGATCGGCGTCTCCTCCACCATGGCGGCGAATTCAAATGCATCCATATCCGCCATGCCGCCCGCCGCGTGGCGGCTCTCGAGATACCGGCGGAAAAGGGCATATTGATCTTCCGTGGCCCAAGGCGAGGATGTGCGTCGCTCCAGCACCTTGTTGCGGCGCAGCACACGTTTTTGGCTTTTTGAGGGGGTGAAATCCGCCACGCTGATTCGCGCCGAGAGACACGCCGCGCAATCGGCACAAGACGGACGGTAGAGCACATTCTGCGACCGCCGGAAGCCTTGCTTGGAAAGCCCGTCATTCAAACGCTGCGCCCCATCGCCTTGCAAAGCGGTAAAGAGTTTACGCTCCATCCGCCCCTCAAGGTAGGGACACGGTTGTGGGGCCGTCACATAAAATTGCGGCGCAAGGGGCAGGGTATGGCGCATAGGGGCTCAGCAGAACTTCTTGTATTTCGCGTTTCTGAGAAAAGCGTAACAAGGAAGTTACCGCCCGCCAAGTCTTGATGAAGAAACCCTTAACGCCGGGCGGGACCTGCGCGGCGATTGATGGCCACAGTGCCAAGCACATGGTCGGTCAGCCCTTGGGCGCGCTGCGTGCTCAGCATCATCACGATGGACGCGATCTGCGCCGGGAAGACGGCGATGGAGAGCGAATAGCCCAGCGTATGCAGCGCCGCCATCGGCAGATCAAAAAGCTGCCCGTCGCGTTGGCGAAACTCTATCGCCATGACCTGCATCCCCCATGTGGCCGATCCGCGCGCGATTGTGGCGGTGCGGTAGGCAAAGCCCAGTACGACATAAAGCGCGGGGAAGATCAAAAGCCCGATGCCCAGCGTAAAGACCACAGCCACGAGGCACATCGCCAGAATAACCGCCGTATCAATCACCCAGGCCAAAAGGCGTTTGGTTGGTATATCGGCGTAGAATTCGGGCTGTCGCTCGGGGTCGGGGAGGTGGTGTGTTTCGGTCATCATGCTCTCTTATATGGGAGCACGCCCGCCGGTGAAAAGGGCGGGCGTGTTTTGATGTGGGTCTTTGGCGCGTTGGGGGCGACGTTCCGCCGTATCGTTACGCGGTTTCGGTGCGCGGTCATGGTATTTGAGGACACGTTCGACGTCGGCTTGTTCTTTGCGGCGCGCCTCAAACCCACGAGGGTCACTGTCCCAATGGAGAGCTATAGGCACTGCGGGGGGGCAGGTGGCGGCGCTCCTGTCGGGGGTTTTCCGGGTCATGGTGATATCTGGGGTATCGCCGGGTTCTGCGGTTGTCCGGGCTGTGCAAAAGGGGAGGTCGATAGGGTTGATATCTTAGCGTGCAAGAGAACAGTCCCTAAACGGAGAAGTCCGCAACCTGCGCACCTGACAGGCGTAGCATCTCCTCCGGAGGTGCGCCAAACACATGCCGTGGTGTGCCGGCAGCGGCCCATATCTCGGCAAATTCCATCAGGCGTGGGTCGAAAAATGCACGCGGTGGGGTGAGGTGCCCGATGGGCGACACGCCCCCGATGGCAAACCCGGTCTGGGCGCGGATCAGCGCCGCATTGGCGCGCGTGAGAGGCTCCCCGGCCAAGGCACTCGCGCGCGTGGCGTCCACCTGCCGCCCGCCCGCCGTGATAAAGAGGATCGCGGCCCCGCTCTCGGTACCTGCGAAAATGATAGATTTTGCGATCTGGTCAATCTCGCAGCCCACCAGATCGGCGGCCATCTGTGCGGTCGTGGCTTGTCCCACTTCGCGCGGGGTCACGTCCAGACCTCCGGCGCTGAGGGCTGCGATAACCCGTTTCAGGCTTTTGCTCATATCATTCTCCAAATTTGCACGCAGCATAATGGCCTGCGCCCCATTGACCAGCCTTGCCGCTCGCGTATCACTGAGCGCATGAGCCTTGCCGCCCGCATCACGCGCCTGCCGCGCCCTTATGAGCCTGCTCCGGGAGCGGAGGCGCGGGTGCTCTTTCCTGCGCTGAGCGGCGATGTGGCCGCGCTGATTGAAGGCGCGGCTGGATGCAGCCCATACCTGCGTGGCCTGATCCACAAAGAGGCGGAGTGGCTCGGCCCCGCTTTGGACGGGCCCGAGGTGGCGATGGACGCGCTCTTTACCGCATTGCGCGCAGAGACCGGCGATCCCGGCACGCTCTTGCGCCAGACCAAACGCCGGGCCGCTTTGCTCATAGGCCTTATGGATCTTGGCGGCGCGTGGACGCTGAGCGAGGTCACCGGCGCGCTCACAACGCTGGCCGATGCCGCCTGCCAATGCGCACTCCGCTTTGCCGTGGGGGCGGAGATCAAGCGCGGCAAGCTGCCCGGCAAGGCCCTTGAGGATGCGCAGACCGCCGCCGGGATGACCATTCTGGCGATGGGGAAAATGGGCGCGGGCGAGCTAAATTATTCCTCGGATGTCGATCTGATCTGCCTTTTTGACGAGACGCAGTTCAACCCGGATGAGTACCACGAGGCGCGCACCAGCTTTGTCCGCGCCACACGGCGGATGTGCGCCCTTCTGAGCGAGAACACCGCCGAGGGATATGTGTTTCGCACCGATCTGCGCCTGCGCCCTGATCCCGGTGTGACGCCCGTGACCATGGCGATGGCGGCGGCGGAGACCTATTACGAAAGCCTTGGGCGCACATGGGAGCGGGCGGCCTATATCAAGGCGCGCCCTGCGGCGGGTGATCTTGAGGCTGGTGCGCGGTTCATCGAGACGCTCAGGCCGTTTGTGTGGCGCAGGCATCTCGATTTCGCGGCCATCGAGGACGCGCATAACATGCGGCTTCGCATTCGCGCCCATAAGGGCCTCGCGGGGCCGATCACCCTTTCGGGGCACAACATGAAGCTGGGTCGCGGCGGCATCCGCGAGATCGAGTTTTTCACCCAAACCCGCCAGATTATTGCGGGCGGGCGTGACCCGTCGCTGCGGCTGCGCGGGACGGTGGAGGGGCTTGCGCAACTGGCCGCAAAGGAATGGATACCCGTGGCTGTGGCGCAGGACTTGACCGAGCATTACCGCTTTCACCGCGAGGTGGAGCACCGATTGCAAATGCTGCGCGACGCCCAGACGCACACATTGCCCACCACCGAGGATGAATTTGACCGCCTTGCCGCCTTCATGGGGCGCGAGACGGGCGAGCTGAAGGCCGAGATCACGGCCCGGCTCAGCGCTGTCGATGCGATGATCGAGCGGTTTTTCCGGCCTGAGGAAAGCGCGGATGGGAGCGAGGCAACCGCGCCTGGATCAGCCCCTGATGGGGCCGTGCTTGATGGGGCCGTGCTCGCCCGCTGGCCGGGCTATCCTGCGCTGCGCTCGGACCGGGCGGGGCAGATTTTCCGCCGCCTGCGCCCCGATATCCTTGCGCGGCTGGCCGCCACCTCTCATCCCGGCGAGGCGCTTTTGGCGTTCGATGCGTTCCTCGCCGGTCTGCCTGCCGGGGTGCAGGTCTTTTCACTCTTCGAGGCCAATCCACAGCTGATTGATCTGATGGTTGATATCGCGGGCACCGCGCCGGGGCTCGCCGCGTATCTTGCGCGCAATGCGGCGGTGTTTGACGCGGTTATTGCCGGGGATTTCTTCGCGCCGTGGCCGGGCACCGCCACCCTAACGGAGGCGCTGACCCTGCGCCTGAAGGCCGAGGCGGATTATGAGCATCGTCTCGGCACCGCCCGCCGTTGGCGGCGCGAATGGCATTTTCGCATCGGTGTGCACCATCTGCGCGGCTTGATCGACGCCCCTACAGCAGGGCAGCATTACGCCGACTTGGCCGAGGCGGTGCTCGCCGCCCTCTGGCCCGTCGTGGGCGCACATTTCGCCGAAAAGCATGGGGGAGCACCGGGGCAGGAGGCTGGACGGGGCGCGGCGCTCATTGCGATGGGCTCGCTCGGCGCGGCACAGCTCAATGCAGGCTCTGACCTTGATCTGATCGTGATCTATGATGCGGGCGGGGTGGAGACCTCCGAGGGCCGCCGCCCGCTGCCCGCGCGCACGTATTATGCGCGCCTCACACAGGCGATGATCACCGCCGTGACAGCACCCATGGCCGAAGGGCGGCTTTATGAGGTAGATATGCGCCTGCGCCCCTCGGGCAATCAGGGGCCTGTGGCAACAGGCTGGCAGGCGTTTCAGGATTACCAGCGCCAGCAGGCATGGGTCTGGGAACATCTGGCGCTGACCCGCGCGCGGGTGATTGCGGGGCCGGATGCGCTGAGCGCCGAGATCGAGGTGTTTCGTCTGGAGCTTCTGAGCAAGCCCGCAGCCCCCGAGCAGGTTCTCAAGGACGTGAGCGAGATGCGTGCGCGCATCGCAGCGGCCAAGGCCCCGGCGGGTCCGCTTGATCCCAAGCTGGGACCAGGACGGCTTCAGGATATCGAGCTGATTGCACAGGCCGCGTCCCTGATGGCCGAGACCACAGAGCAGAGCGCAGAGCGCAGCATTCGGGGCGGACTGGCCGCTGGTGTCGCAATTGGGTGGTTGGAGGACGCGGATGAGGTGGCGCTCAATCGCGCGGCAGGGCTTTGTGCGTCAATGGTGCAGGTCTTGCGCCTTTTGGGTCCGGACACGCCGATGCCAGATGAGATTGGCGCGGGCGCGCGCGCAATGCTGCTGCGCGAGACCGGGCAGGAAAGCATGGGCGCGCTTGCGACGGCGCTAGACGAGGCCACGGCACAGGCTGCCAAAGTTATCACCGCCGCGCTTGCCCGCGTGCCGCGCCAGCCCTGAGGAGGCCCGCCGATGGATCGCGACCCGCTCGACCACAAGAACCTGATGCGCGAGGCGTTTCGGATCGAGGGGATCACACCGGAGGAATGTCGCTCGATCTTTCTTGACTGGGCGCTGTCGCTGCCCGAGGGGACGGATATGCAAGGCGCGATCCAAACGATCCTCACCCGGCATGCCGCCGCCCCCGAAGACCACCCCATGTCGCAAGTGTTGCGCGAGGGGCAGGAGACCGCCGCGCGCCCGCGCCGCCGGGGCGGTTGGAAAGCGCGGCCACGCGGGGTGGGCGAGGCCTGAACCGGGCCCGTGCCACGCCAGGGTTGCCGCGAAACAATCCCGAACTGACCTCGGGATTATCTCCGTTTTGTCTAAAACCTGCCCCAATCAGGCGCGATCTTCCTCTCGGTAAATCGGGCATACTGCCCGCAGAACGGCCAAGGAGGATCACGCAATGAAACCGCTTCGTTTGATCGCAGCCATGATGATGGGTCTCGCCGTTTCGGCGTGCGCCACACCCGACACCGCGTCGCGCAACGCGCCGCTTGAGACGCCCGAGCGTGTGGCGCCGATAGCGCTTGATGTGCAAAGTGTCACCGTAACCGTGCCCGAGACACTCGAGGTGTCCGAAAAGAACCGCTATTATCCGGGTGGCGATATCGTCTGGCGTGGGGATGCACCCGGCAACCGTCACGCACAGGTGCGGGCGATGGTGCAGGCCGCGATGGAGCGTGGCACTGCTGATATGACGCTCGGCCTTCCGGTGGCTGTGGAGGTGGAAATCACCCGCTTTCACGCGCTGACCGAAAAGGCCCGCTACACCGTGGGCGGGGTGCATGACATTGAGTTCATTCTGACCCTCAAAGATCCCGTGACGGGGGCCATCATCGCGGCCCCGCGTGAGATCAAGGCCGATCTCAAAGCCTTTGGCGGCACCCAAGCCATTCAGGCCGAGCAGCGCGGCCAGACCCAAAAGGTGCGCATCACAGGGCATTTGGCCCAAGTGATCGCCGCCGAGCTGAACGAGCCGGGCAGCTTCAAATCCGCCGATCTTGGGATTATGGGCCTGATCAACCAGCTGTGATCTTTCGCATAGCAAAGAAAGCCTTTAAGGGGGTGGCATGCAGCCATCCCCTTTTCCCATTATCCGCCTCAAACCCAAAACCTCGCCGCGCGCTTTGCGCCACGGCTTTCCTTGGGTCTATGACAACGAGCTTGTAACCGACCGCCGCACAAAGGCGCTGGAGCCGGGCTCCATGGCCGTGCTGGAGGATGCGAACCGCGCGCCCATTGCGCTCGTCTCGGTCAACCCTGCCTCGCGTATCATGGCGCGGGTGATGGACCTTGATCCCGCCGCACAGATTGATGCGGCATGGCTTAAGGCCAAGCTTGCCCGCGCCTATGCGATGCGCGCGCAGCTATACCCCGCGCCGTTCTACCGGCTTGTTCATGCCGAGGGGGACGGGCTTCCCGGCGTGATCATCGACCTTTTTGGCGACACGGCGGTGGTTCAACCCAATGCCGCTTGGGCAGAGGCGATGATTGACGATCTGGCGCGCGTGCTGGTGGAGGTGACGGGCGTTTCAAACGTGCTCAAGAACGCCGCAGGCCGTGCACGTGGTCTGGAAGGGCTGGATGATCAGAGCGGTGTTTTGATTGGCGCAGCCCCCGAGGGGCCCGTGCCGGTGCCGATGAACGGGGCCATTTACATGGCCGATCTGACCGGCGGGCAAAAGACCGGGCTTTTCTACGATCAACGCCCCAACCATGCGTTTGCCGCGGCGCTTGCGGCGCCCATGGCGGTGGGCGGGCAGGGCGCACGCGTCCTTGATGTCTTCACCCATGTGGGCGGCTTTGCGCTGGCCAGCCTTGCTGGCGGGGCTGCCTCTGCGCTGGCTGTAGATGGGTCTGCGCCGGCGCTTGATCTCGCGCAGGCCGGGGCGGCGGCGATGGGGGCTGAGGCGCGGTTTGAGACGCGCAAGGGCGATGCGTTCGACGTGTTGACGGCGCTTGGCGAGGAAAACGCGCTCTTTGATCTGGTCGTTTGCGACCCGCCCGCGTTTGCGCCCAGCAAAAAGGCGCTTGATGCGGGGCTTCGCGCCTATGAGCGGACTGCACGACTGGCCGCTCCGCTGGTCGAGGCGAGCGGATATCTGGTCTTGTGCTCATGTTCTCACGCGGTGGATCTGGATGCGTTTCGCCGGGCCTCCATTCGGGGCATTGGCCGCGCCGGGCGTCAGGCGCAGTTGATCCACACAGGCTTTGCGGGTCCGGATCATCCGATGCACGCACATCTGGCGGAAACGGGTTATCTCAAGGCGCTCTTCTTCCGCCTATGAAGGCGCTGCTGGATACGTGCGTTATCTATCCAACGGTGATGCGCGAGATGCTTCTGGGAGCGGCGCGCATGGGGGCGTTTACCCCGCTCTGGTCCGCGCGCATCCTTGAAGAATGGGTGCGTGCAGCGAAAAAGCTGGGCCCTGAGGGGGCTGCGCAGGCGGCGGGAGAGGCCGCCCTTTTGCAAGCCGCTTGGCCCGGTGCGGTGGTGTCATACCCCCCAAGTCTGGAGGCGCGGCTCTGGCTGCCCGATCCGGCGGATACACATGTTTTGGCCGCGGCCATCGCGGGATCGGCGGATGCGATCATCACCCTCAACGCCAAGGATTTCCCGCGCAATATCTTGGCGGAAGAGGGTGTGAGCCGCGTTGATCCGGATGCGTTCTTGCATGGGATTTGGGCTGCACACCCAGAGGCGATGGCAGAGGTCGGATCGCGTGTGCTGAGCGAGGCGCGGCGGCTTTCTGGCGCGGATTGGCAGATTCGGGCGCTGTTGAAAAAGGCGCGACTGCCGAGGATGGCCAAGGCTTTGAGCTAAAGCGTTTCGAGCCAGACCTGAGGCATTGCTTGTCTTGAAACGCTTTGGGGCTCAGCCCCATTTGGCCTCATGGCGCTCAATTGCTGCGATCCGCTCCTCCGTTTTGGGGTGGCTCAGGAGCCATGCAGGAGCTGCCCCTGCGCGTTGCTCTGTCAGGGCCTCAAGCTTGGCAAAGAGCGACTTTTGTGGCCCCGTGCCCAGCCCCGCTTTGATCATCAAGGCAGAGGCGTATTCATCGGCCTCATACTCATCGCCGCGCGACAGGCGCGCGGCCAGAAGGGACATCACGGCTCCCGCGATCCACGGGCCCACGAAGGGAATGAACCGCCCGATCACCATCGCCAATGCCGTGCGCAGGGCGTTTTGGCCCGAAAAGTCTATCATGCGGCGGCGGGAATGGCCCAAGGCGACATGGCCCAGCTCATGCGCGATGACGCTGGTCAATTCCTCGGCGCTGACCTCACCGGATTGGAATTTGCGGTAAAAGCCGCGGGTGATGAAGATGCGCCCGTCGGGGGCAGCAAGGCCATTCACAGGGTCAATCTCATAGATATGGACGCGGATGCGCGGCAGATCGAGCGCCTTGGCCAGACGGTCGGTCATGGATTTGAGCTTCGGATCGGCCAGCTCGGTCGATTTATCGTTCAACTCGCGCGAGGTGCGCCAGACGGAGAAGCGATACATTGCGAGGGCGTAGAGGATCGCCAGAAGGATCGGGGTAAACTTGATCATGGCCTATATATAGGGCGGGCCTTGCCCCTCATCTAGCCCTTGGGAACTCTCTTTTGTCTCAGGCGGTGAGCATTTCCAGAGGGCTGCGCGAGAGACGCTCCACGCCGGTTTCCGTGACAAGCACCGAATGGCCCAATGTCATGGCAAGGCCCGCGTCGCTATCCATCAGGATCATGTGCAGGAAGAACACCTGACCCGCTTGCATTGGCAGGGGATTGCCCTCGTAGAACATCGGAAAATCCACCCAGATCGGATTGTAAACCGCGCCCATGCCGTATCCGCAGGCCTGAAGCCGTGCGTGCCCAAGGCCGCGCGCGTCGAAGACCTTGGCATGGGCATCGAAGACGTTTCCCATGGGATCACCGGGGCGGATGGCATCTTCGCAGGCCTCAATCGCCTCTTTGGCGGCGTCGAACATATGGGTCTGGCTGGCGTTTGGCGCGCCGATCACGACAGTGCGCATCATCGCCGCGTGATAGCGAGCATAGGCGCCAGACCACTCAAGAGTGAGCTGATCCTGGGCGTCCAGAGTGCGGCGGCCCGAATAATAGCGGCAGAGAAGCGCGCCGGGGCCAGAGCCGAGGATGAACTCATTGCCCGCGTAATCGCCACCGCCTTTGAAGACCGCGCCTTGCATGGCGGCGAGGATGTCGCCCTCGAAGGCACCGGCATGGGTGGTGTCGATGGCGGCGTCGAGCGCATCATCCGACAGCGCCGCGGCGCGGCGGTGCATCGTGATCTCTGCCGGGGATTTGATCCGGCGCAGCGCGCGGATGAGGTCCGACGCATCAATGAGGCTGGGCAGGGCGGCGCGCAAAAGCTGTCCGTTGTAATCGGTGAGACCGGCGGTCTGGCTTTCAAAGCCGATGCGCTTGCCGGTAAGGCCCATGCGCGCGAGCAGGTCTTTGAGATGTGTGGCGGGATTGCTGCCTTCATGCTCGGGCCAGATGGTGATCTGATCCTCGGCCAAGGTGGAGGTGTGGCGCGCCTGGCGTAGATCGGGCATCCGCGTCATCAAGTTGATCTCGCCATCGGCGCTGAGCACCATGGTCTGAAACATCGCGAAACCGAACGTGTCATATCCTGTGAGCCAGAGATGGCTTTCGGGGGCGAAGAGGAGGATGGCATCAAGACCTGCCGCGCGTAAGGCGGCGGTGGCACGGGCTTGGCGCGCGTCGAATTCGGGTCGCTCGAAATGGATGGGCATGGGGTATCCTCGCTAACCTGCCTCCGGCGGGGATATTTGAGGCAAGAAGAAGCGGGGGCGCAAGCGCTATTGCGATCTATGCGGAGCAGCTGGCCCCGCCGAGGACGCAGAATTTGGCGCAGTGGGGGTGGTTGAGGGCTACGTCGCGCTCGGCTTCTTGCAGCGTGCGGCCCAGCTCAAATTCTGGCGCATAGGGCAGCAGAGTGCAGGCGAGCACGGCGGGGGCGTCCGCGCCTTTACGTTTGACCACCATGCGCGACGAGGCGCACATCACGTCATTCGGGGATTTGCCCAAGATGCTCCAGCATGCGGTGGTGATTTCGGGCACGTCGACATTTTCGTCCATCTCTGGGAAAAGCACTGTCTCGCCGGGATTTGTGGCGTCGATCGCATAGCCGCGGGCGGCAAAAAGGGCGGCGTAGCCTGCGCGGCTGGTGGCGTCGCTGTCGCCCCAGACGGTGCGGCCCGCAACGGCCATGCGCGCGCCGATGGATTTGAGCCAATCCATGCCTTCAAGCGTGCGTGCAAAGGCGCCCAGCCCACGCTCTTCGTCATGCAGCCCCTCGGACCAGTGATCGACGGAGATGCGCAGCGTGAGACGGTCGCCGAACTCCTCCACCAGTGCTGCAAGCCCGGTTTGCACGGTTTTGCGCATCATTGGGCGCATGGCGTTGGTGAGGATGAGCACGTCAAACCCCGCCTCAAGCGCGCTGCGGGCCATTGTGTTCATCTCGGGGTTCATGAAAGGCTCACCGCCGGTGAAGGCAATTTCGCGGATGGGCCATGCACGCTCTGCGATCTGGGCAAGGTAGTCACGCAGATCGGCGTCTGTGAAATAGACCAGACGGTCATTCTCGGGAGAGCTTTCGATGTAGCAATTGGCGCAGGTGATGTTGCAGAGCGTGCCGGTGTTGAACCACAGCGTCTCAGGATTGGTGAGCGCGACCGTGGCGCGATCTTCGCCCTTGGCGGTGCGCGCGGGATCTTGGAATTTGCCCATATTCGCGGGGGCTTCGGTCCCGTCTTTCATGATCATCGCCTCTTGCATGTTACGCTTGCGACATGCCCTAGCCTGTCCGGGCCCGTGAGAAAACCCGTGCGGTGGGATTTGACATAGTTGTGAACGCGGGCGTGGCTGATAGACTGCACAGTGGCGGGCAGGTTCGCCCAGTAAGGAGGCTCTCATGGTATCGCGTGTCATTCCGGTTGAGCCGTTTGATCTGGTTATTTTTGGCGGCACGGGTGATCTGGCGCGGCGCAAGATCCTGCCGGCGCTGTTCCGGCGGTTTTGTGCCGGGCAGATGGGGCCGGAGGCGCGGGTCATTGGGGCCGCGCGGAGCGAAATGGACACGGCTGCCTATCGTGATTTTGCCCGGTCGGCGATTTTGGAATTCGACGATGATACGGTCTGCGCCGAAGAAAATCTCAGCGGATTTCTGGAGCAGCTCCATTATGTCACGCTGGATGCGCGTGGCGAGACGGGCTGGGATGCGCTCTCGGCTCTGATGGTTGAGGGGCGCATCCGGGCATTTTACTTCTCGGTCGGACCGGGCCTTTTCGGGGATTTGGCCGAGCGGCTGCATTCATATGGCATGGCGGATGCAGAGAGCCGGATTGTGGTGGAGAAGCCCTTTGGCCGCGATCTGGCGTCGGCGCGCGCACTCAACCAAGGGCTGGCGCAGCATTTTGATGAGACACAAATCTACCGGATTGATCATTATTTGGGCAAGGAGACGGTGCAGAACCTGATGGCGATCCGCTTTGGCAACATGCTCTTTGAGCCGCTGTGGAATGCGCAATATGTGGATCATATCCAGATCACCGTGGCCGAGGCGCGCGGCGTGGGGTCGCGCGGCGGGTATTACGACAAATCCGGCGCGCTGCGCGATATGGTGCAGAACCATATGATGCAGCTTTTGTGCCTCATTGCGATGGAGCCACCTGCGAAATTTGACCCAGATGCGGTGCGCGACGAGAAGCTGAAGGTGATCCGCGCGCTGGACCCGGTCGGCGCGGACGATGTGGTGCGGGGGCAGTATGAGGGCACCAAGGAGCGGCCGGGATACCGCAATCAGGTGGAAAACCGCGACACCCATACCGAGAGCTTTGTGGCCCTGCGCGCCCATATCGGCAACTGGCGCTGGTCGGGCACGCCGTTTTATCTGCGCACCGGCAAGAGGCTGAAGGCGCGCGCGAGCGAGATTGCCGTCGTGTTGAAGGAGGCGCCGCACTCGATCTTCGGCACGCAAGCAGGGCATCATGCCAATATCCTCACGATCCGCCTTCAGCCCAATGAGGGGATTGAGCTGGGCGTGACCATTAAGGAACCGGGGCCGGGGGGGATGCGCCTTGTGGATGTGCCGCTGGACATGACATTTGCCGAGGCGCTGGGGCCCGATACAGCCGATTTTCCCGATGCCTATGAGCGGCTCATCATGGACGTGGTGCGCGGGGATCAGACGCTTTTCATGCGTGGCGATGAGGTGGAGGCGGCATGGCGCTGGACCGACCCGATCATCGAGGGGTGGCAAAATTCAAGCGTGGCCCCAATCCTTTACGCCTCGGGCAGTTCCGGCCCCGATGATGCGCTCATGTTGATGCATCGCGATGGACGCCGCTGGCGGGAGATACGGGCATGAATTTCATTGAATACGCAGATGCCGAGATGATGGCGATGGATCTGGCCAATGTGCTGGTGGGTGAGTTGGGCGCGGTGCTGCGCCATCAGGACCGCGCGCTTTTGGTGGTGCCGGGGGGCAGCACGCCGGGGCCGATTTTCGACAGCTTATGTGCCGCCAATCTCGACTGGGCGCGCGTTGATGTTTTGCTCAGTGATGAGCGCTGGCGGCCCGAAGAGCATGTGCGCTCCAACACACGGCTGATCCGCGAGCGGCTTTTGGTGGGGCGGGCGGCGGCGGCCAATCTGTTGCCGCTCTACATGAAGGGGCGCACCCCTGCGGAGGCGGCGCCGCAGCTTGCGGGGCGGATCGCGGGGCATTTGCCGATCTCGGTGATGCTCTTGGGGATGGGCACGGATATGCACACGGCCTCGCTTTTTCCGCGCGCGCCGGGGCTTGAGGCCGCGCTTGATCCGCATGCGCCGATCCTTGTGCCTGTTGAGATGCCGGACGCGCCAGAGCCGCGGATCTCGCTCAGTGCGGCGGTGCTCAATGGGGCTATGTCCAAGCATATCGTGATCACCGGAGCGGCCAAGCGGCGCGCGATTGAGGCCGCGCGGGGCCTGCATCCGCGTGAAGCGCCTGTGGCCGCGATCTTGGGCGATGCGACCGTGCATTGGGCAGAGGCGTGAGCGATATGTGGGAAGGGCTCAAAGCCCAGGCCGAGGCTGCGCTGGCGCGCGGTATCACGCCGCTCTTTGAGGATGCCGGGCGGGCCGAGGCGTTTTCGATCTGGGCGGATGGGATGCTCTTTGATTATTCCAAGACCCACCTCGATACGGCTGCGCGGGCCGCCTTGCTGGCGCTGGTAGAGGAGAGCGGTGTCGCGGCGCGGCGCGCGGCGATGTTCTCGGGTGCCAAAATCAACGAGACCGAAGGGCGCCCGGTGCTGCACACGGCCCTGCGCGGCCTCTCGGGCGGGCCTGTTATGGTGGACGGTGCGGATGTGATGCCGGGCGTGCGCGAGACGCTGGCGCGGATGCGCGCCTTTGCCGAGGCTGTGCGCGGCGGGCGGTTTCAAGGGGCGGGCGGGGCGATCACCGATGTGGTCAATATCGGGATTGGCGGCTCGCATCTTGGCCCTGAAATGGCGACGCGCGCGCTTGGCCCGTTTCACGATGGGCCGCGGTGCCATTTCGTGTCCAACGTGGATGGGGCCGACATTCAAGGCGTGCTGCAAGAGATTGATCCCGAAACAACTTTGGTAATCGTCGCCTCCAAGACATTCACCACGGTTGAGACGATGACCAATGCCGAAACCGCCCGTGTATGGATGGCGCGCGCGCGCGCGGATACGGGCGCGCAATTCGTGGCGCTATCCTCTTCTGAGGAACGGGCCGCCGCCTTTGGTATACCGCCCGAGCGGGTGTTTGGGTTTGAGGATTGGGTCGGCGGGCGCTATTCGCTCTGGGGGCCAATTGGGCTGTCGTTGATGATCGCCATCGGGCCGGACGCGTTTGAGGAGATGCTGCGTGGAGGCGAGGTGATGGACCACCATTTCCGCAGCGCGCCGATGGATGCGAACATGCCTGTGATGTTGGCGCTGCTTGGGCTTTGGCACAGCCGTGCGTGCGGGTTTCCGACCCGTGCCGTGCTGCCCTATGATCAACGGCTGGGGCGGCTTCCGGCCTATCTGCAACAGCTTGAGATGGAATCGAACGGCAAGCGCGTGGCGCGCGACGGGACCACCTTGGACGGGGCCAGCGGGCCTATTGTCTGGGGGGAGGCGGGCACCAATGGGCAGCACGCGTTCTACCAGCTTCTGCATCAAGGCACGCAGATCGTGCCTTGTGAATTTATCGTGGCTGCCCAAGGGCATGAGCCGGACTTGCCCCATCACCACAGGCTTCTTGTGGCCAATTGCCTTGCGCAATCCGAGGCGCTGATGCGCGGACGCAGCCTTGACGAGGCGCGCGCATTAATGGCCGCAAGCGGGCTGAGCGGGGCAGCCCTTGAGCGGCACGCGCGCCACCGGGTCTTTCCGGGCGGGCGGCCCTCCAGCACGCTGATCTATGACCGGCTTACGCCCTATCGGTTGGGGCAGATTGTGGCGCTTTATGAGCACCGTGTTTTTGTCGAGGGCGTGATCCTAGGGATCAATTCGTTTGATCAATGGGGGGTCGAGCTGGGCAAGGAATTGGCGGTTGAGCTGGACCCTTTGATGGCGGGTGCGGACGCGCAGCACAAGGATGGCTCAACTCAAGCCCTGTTGCGGTTCTACCGCGACAAACAAGGCTGAGGGGCGGGCGCTGCTCAGGCCCGTCGCCGTCTCTTAGCTGCGCAGGATCGACCGACCCGCATAAATCGCGCTCTCGCCCAGCATTTCCTCGATACGGATCAATTGGTTATACTTGGCCAGCCGGTCGGAGCGCGCGAGGCTGCCGGTCTTGATCTGTCCGCAATTCGTGGCCACGGCCAGATCGGCGATGGTGGCATCCTCCGTCTCGCCCGAGCGGTGGGACATCACGTTGGTGTAGCGCGCGCGGTGCGCCATCTCCACCGCTTGAAGAGTTTCCGTCAACGTACCGATTTGATTGACTTTTACCAGCATGGAGTTGGCGCAACCGCGCGTGATCCCATCGGCAAGGCGCACCGGGTTGGTCACAAAGAGATCGTCGCCCACAAGCTGGCACCGGTCGCCCAGAGCTTCGGTCAGCATCTTCCAGCCGTCCCAATCATCTTCATCCATACCGTCCTCGATCGAGATGATCGGATAGTCGTTGACCAGCGCGGCAAGATAGGTGGCGTTCTCTTCGCTGCTGAGGGTTTTCCCTTCTCCAGCAAGCACATATTTGCCATCCTTGAAGTATTCCGTCGCCGCACAATCAAGTGCCAGGCAGATATCTTCGCCTGGCACATAGCCAGCCTTCTCCACGCTGCGCAGCACGAAATCAAGCGCTTCACGGGTGGAGGCGATGTTGGGCGCGAACCCACCCTCATCGCCGATCCCGGTGCTGAGGCCCGCCGCTGTCAGCTCCTTTTTGAGGGTATGGAAAACTTCAGCCCCCATGCGTACAGCCTCGCGGATATTCGCCGCGCTGATCGGCATGATCATGAATTCTTGAATGTCAATAGGGTTATCAGCATGTTCCCCGCCATTGATGATGTTCATCATCGGCACGGGCAGGGTGCGCGCGGAGGCGCCACCGACATAGCGATAGAGCGGTTGCTCACAATATGCGGCCGCCGCCTTGGCCGCGGCAAGGCTCACGCCGAGGATCGCATTGGCCCCGAGGCGCGCCTTGTTGGGCGTGCCGTCCAGCTCAATCATCGTCATATCAATACCGACCTGCTCGGTCGCGTCCATGCCCAGAAGCGCCTCGGTAATCTCGCCGTTCACGGCCTCAACCGCCTCCAGCACGCCTTTGCCGAGATAGCGGGCCGCATCTCCGTCGCGCCGCTCAACCGCCTCATGCGCTCCGGTTGAGGCACCAGACGGGACGGCGGCACGGCCCATTGTGCCGTCCTCAAGGATCACGTCCACCTCCACCGTCGGGTTGC
Organism: Roseovarius carneus; assembly: GCF_020141465.1. Classification (NCBI taxonomy): domain Bacteria; kingdom Pseudomonadati; phylum Pseudomonadota; class Alphaproteobacteria; order Rhodobacterales; family Roseobacteraceae; genus Roseovarius; species Roseovarius carneus. Next base: position 2,282,053 of record NZ_JAHSPD010000001.1, read on the forward strand.
CCCGGCTATCGAGGATTTCGCGGGCGTGGATGTCGATGATGGTGCTCATGGCGGCTATGTCCTTCGGGGCTGCAAGTGGCATTGCGCAATTCTCTAGCAAACCTGCGCGCCAAGGGGAACCGCTCAGATCAGAGTGGCGGCGCGACGGCCCAGCGCACGTTCGCGCAGGAAGGTATAAAGGCCCGAGGCGATGATGATGCCCGCGCCAAGCAGGGTCATCAGATCGGGGCGCTCACCAAAAATCAGTACGCCAATGAGCAGCGCAAAGATGAGCCGCGTGTAGCGAAATGGCGTGACCACGGCCACTTCACCCACGCGCATGGCCCCTACGATCCAGTAATAGGCCACGACGCCGAAAAACAATGCGGCGGCAAGATTGACCCAGATCAGCGGGGTGGGCATTACGCCACCGCCGCCCACCAGCAGCATAAGCGCCCCGACCGGAACGACGATGGCAAACGCATGGGCCGAAAGCTGAAGCGAGGAGATATGCGCCGGGACCGCACGGGTGGCCAGATCCCGGATCGCCAGACCAATGACACCGAGCACTGCAAAGAGCGAGGCAGGCTCAAATCCCGACAGGCCGGGGCGGATGATCATCAAAACCCCAAGAAAACCCACAAGGATCGCGGCCCAGCGCCGCCAACCCACCTCGGCCCCCATAAAGAGAGCCGCCCCCAGTGTGACCGCGAGCGGCGTCGCCTGAAGGATCGCGGCGGCGGAGGAAAGCGGTGTGAGGGCGATGGCTGCGAGCCAGCCCACGGCGGCGATCAATTCGCCCAAGTTGCGGATCAGAACGGGGCGTGACAACGCCCCTGTGAAGAAAATAGCCTGCCCTTTGAGGCGCGCAAGGCAGGCAAAACAGATCGCGCCGCCGCTGCCAAGCATCACAAAAATCTGCCCGATGGGCAATGTGCCCGACAGGATTTTGAGAAACGTATCCTCAAGCGCAAATCCGGCCATGGCCAGCGTCATAAGCGCCGCCCCGCGCAGATTGTCTGACGCGATCATGCCCTGAGCTTCACCCAGATCGGCACGTGATCCGATGGTTTGTCACCCGCGCGGGTCATCTTGTCGATTTGGCAATCTTCTAGCAGATCGGCGCAGGCGGGGCTGAGCAGGAAATGATCAATGCGGATGCCGTCATCGCGGTTCCATGCGCCGGCCTGGTAATCCCAGAACGTATAGTGGCCCGGCCCTTGGGTGCGGGCCCGGAACGCCTCGGTGAAGCCCAGCGCCATGAGACGGCGGAAAGCCGCGCGGCTTTCGGGACGGGCGAGGGCGTCCTCTTGCCAGACCTCGGGGCGCTTGGCATCCTCATCTTGCGGGATGATATTATAATCTCCAGCCATCAAGAAAGGTTCCTCCAGCGCCAAAAGGGCCTCGGCGCGGGCGTGCAGACGCTCCATCCATGCGAGCTTGTAGTCGTATTTCGGCCCTGGTGCGGGGTTCCCGTTTGGTAGGTAAAGACCACAGACGCGCACCGGCGTGTCGCCCATCACAGTGGCCTCAATCCAGCGGGCCTGTTCGTCACTGTCGTCGCCGGGCAGGCCGCGTGTCACATCTTCCAGCGGCAGCTTGCTGAGAATTGCGACGCCGTTGAAGCCCTTCTGCCCATGTGTCTCGACCGTGTATCCGCGATCCTCGAAAAGTTCGCGGGGGAAACCCTCGTCTACGGATTTGATTTCCTGAAGTAGGGCCACGTCTGGGGCGGCCTCATCCAGCCAAGCGGGCAGGGCGTTGATGCGGGCCTTGATGCCATTGATGTTGAAACTCGCGATCTTCATCGGCGGACCTCTCTGCTGCGTCCCTCCTCTATGGCGCGCGTCGCAGGGCAGTGCAAGCGGGCGGGTGAGGCGGAATTCATCGTGCATGCGAATCGTCTTTGTATGAATTGAGTGGGTGAAGTGAAATGCTCGCATAAGTGGTATGATCAAATTCTGTGGGTAAGTTTGTGGTTAAGTCAGGGATAAATTTTTTGCGGCAAAAAAGGGCCGTAAGAAAAGTGCTTATTCCAGAGCACTTTAGGAATAAATCGCCAGTTTTATGAGGTTTTTTGAATCTATTTTTAGGTGAAATAGGCTTGGCAGCTTCAACCTTAGGTGTAATCCTGAGGCTATTGTAAATTTCAATATAGGGAAGAATGCCATGTCCGCACAACTTAAAGAAGAAAATATGATCACATCCACCGCAACCGAGACGGCGTCCGATTTTGGTGCGAGCCTGTTTGATGGTGGCTCCGTGGAGGCGTTCACCTCCTCGCTTGGCCCGGCCATGTCGGGCGCGGCTGAGACTGGCGAAGGACTTGAGATGTTCACCTCGTCGTTGGCGCCAAATGCGACCCATATCGCATCGGGCGACGTGACCGGCGCGTTCACCTCTTCGTTGATCGCGCAAGGCTCCAGCGTCTCTGCGGGTGAGGCGACAGAGGCGTTTACCTCCTCGCTCAGCCCTGCGACCACGGCAAAGCTCTCGGATGGGGATGCGGTTCAGGCCTTCACCTCGTCGCTGGCGCCACGTGCGGTGGCCGGTGAGGCAACTGGGGCTTTCACCTCGTCGCTGGTGATGGCTACGGCTAAGGCGGATGATGGCGATGCGACTGAAATCTTCACGTCCAGCCTCTAAGCGATAAGCGAAACGGGGCGCGCAGCACCTGACCATGAGGAGCATTGCCATGCACAACATCGTCCAACTGAACATCCCGTTTCGCCAACACAGCAAGGCCGCCCGTCAAGCAGCCCTGCTGAGCACCTTCGCCCATGCCCGCCGCAGCAAGGATGATGTTTTCTGGCTCAAGGAAAACGCCGAAATGCTCAACATCCTTCAAAGTACCGGGCAAAAACTGGGGCGGGAGGCGCTCTCGACCTTTGATGCGTTTTACGATCAGATCGAGACGCGTGTGGAGTTTTTCCCGCAATATTACCGCTTCTTACTGTCGATCTGTCTCGATCTGGAAGATCTCGGGATGCCTGGTTCCAAAGGGGCCGCGCTGACCGCTTGGGCCGCAGAGCAGAGGCTTGCGGAGGCCGAGCTTTCAGATCTGCAACGGGCCGAGGCGCGGCGTCTTTGTGCGCGCCGGGGCGTTGAGGCCTTGCCGCAGGACCACGCGCTTGAGGCGCGGCTGCGCCAGTTTGCGGGCCGTGCAGAGACATTCGCGCTGCCCAACAAGAAGGCGGCATATGAGCTTACGCATATCGTTTTCTACCTGTCGGAATATGGCACGCATGATCCGCAGATTTGCGCCGCCATTCACCAGAGCCTTCTCTTCGCCGGAACGCTCGCGTTTCTGGATTATAACGCCGACCTTCTGGCCGAGATTTGCATCGCCCTCTGTTTTGCGCGCAAGGCCCCGCCACCCCCTTGGGAATTGTGGCTGACACAGCAGTTGAACTGCTTTAGGCTCTCGTCACGTAACAACGCAGGGTTGCAGGATGACTATCACGAATATCTTATGCTGAATTGGTTTTTGGATCAGTCTGGCCATGATGGATTTGCAGCACAAGTGCCGTTGGGTCGCGTGACGTTTTCGCGTGTGCGCCCGCAAATAGGCCCACTGCGTGAACTCTCCGAGACAATGTATGCGATGGGCGCGCACCGGTCGGATGATTGGGAGGTGATGCGCGAGGCCGTGTCGAACCGTGTGTCGGATCAGACGCAGGCAGCTTTGATGGCAGCCGAAGCGTCAACGGCTGAGTTTGGGGCGTTTTTCGCCGGGTTCGCACGGGTGGGGTTGCATTCCAGCCCGACACCACAGGAGGCCTTGGCATGATCGTGGCGCGCTATGGTCTGATCGCCGGGGTGGCGATGACGGCGCTTTATACGCTGCTTATCGCCTCCGCTGATGGGATCACCAAGATGTTCGCGGCGACCTACGCAGCCCCTCAGCTTTTTGCCCTTTCCGGTGCAATTGTCGCGCTCCTCGCGCTGACTGCCGGACGTCTGAGCCCGGCGCGGCGCGGGATGCGCACCAAATGCCCGCGCGCCATGGCCGTGCGTAGCGCCGCGACCGTCCTTGGGGCGGTGTGTTTCTTTTATGCCTTCCGCCTTTTGCCCTTTGCCGAAGTGTTTCTCTTTATCGCCTTGATCCCGCTCTTCACGGGGCTTTTGAGCGGCCCGGTGCTGAATGAGCCTGTGCGCCCGCAAGCATGGGCTGCCTTGATGCTCGGCCTTGTGGGGCTTTTGTGCCTCGCGCCGGAGGGGCTCAGCTCGGTTCAGGTGGGGCATGGCGTGGCGTTGGCTGCGGTGCTTTTGGGCACGGTGTCGATGATGGCCTCTCGGTATATCGGCACCCGCGACGACAATCTTCTGCCGCAGGTTTTTTATCCCAATCTCGCGCTCGCCATCATCATGGCTGCGGCGCTCCCGTTTGTCTGGCAGCCGATGGGCATGGCCGATTTCGGCTTGGCCTGTCTCTATGCGGGGCTGCTATTTGGCGCGCGCTGGGTTCTGGTGGCGGCGTTCAAGGCGATGCCCGCCTATGTGGTCACGCCGCTCATGAACCTGCAGTTCATCTGGATGGTGGTGATTGGCGCGGTTGTCTTTGGAGAGGTGCCTGGGATGGTGGTGTTTCTCGGCGCGGGTCTTGTGATCACGGCGGGGGCTTGGCTCGTCTACGATCAGGCCGCACCGCATATCGCGGTGCGCCGGGCCGAGCGTAAGGCGGCCACATTAGCGGCAGAGTAATCCGCCGCGCAGGGCACGCTTACATCGAAAAGGATGTCCCGCATCCGCAAGAGCTGCTGGCGTTTGGGTTCTCAATCACGAAACGCGCGCCGATAAGCTCTTCGGTGAAGTCAATCACCGCATTGGCCAGAAATGGCAGCGATACCTGATCAACCACGACGCGCTCACCATTGCCCTCAAGGATCAGATCATCCGCGTCTGGCGCGTCTAGCTTGATCTCATACTGAAACCCCGAACAGCCGCCGCCCTCAACCGCCACGCGCAGGGCCTGCCCCTGATCGGAGGCGCCGATTTCGCTCAGACGCTCAAAGGCGCGGGGGGTCACTGTGGGGGGCAGGTTCATGGCAATCTCATCGGTTTCGTTTGGGCGTTTGGTGCAATATAAGCTGTGCTACTGCATCGAGCAAGGAGCAGAGTGCTACATGGTCCAGCCAACAGCCCCCATCGCCTGCGATCCGGCCCAGACACGTGGGCGCCGCGTTTGCGAAGAGGAAAGCGCGCATCGCTCGTGCTTTCAGCGTGACCGTGACCGGATCATCCATTCCAGCGCCTTTCGCAGGCTCAAGCACAAGACGCAGGTGTTTGTGGCCCATGAGGGCGATTATTTCCGCACGCGGCTGACCCATTCCATCGAGGTGGCGCAGGTGGCGCGCACCATTTCAGGCGCGCTTGGCCTGAATGGCGAGTTGACCGAGGCGGTCGCACTCGCCCATGATCTTGGGCACACGCCCTTTGGCCATACGGGCGAGGATGCGCTTGCGGCTCTGATGGCACCGTATGGCGGTTTTGATCACAACGCCCAAGCGATCCGCATCGTGACCCGGCTGGAGCGGCATTACGCGCGGTTCGACGGGCTGAACCTCACTTGGGAAACGCTTGAGGGGCTGGCCAAGCATAACGGGCCGGTCACGGGCGTATTGCCCGAGGCATTGGCCGAGTATAACGCGCTGCATGATCTGGAGTTGCACACCCATGCCAGCGCCGAAGCGCAGGTGGCGGCCTTGGCCGATGACATTGCCTATAACAACCACGATCTGCATGACGGGCTGCGCGCGGGGCTGTTCTCTGAGCAAGAGGTCAGCGCGCTGCCCATCCTCGGCGCGTGCTACGCCGAGGTGGACGCGGCCCATCCCGGCCTTGATCCTTATCGGCGCAGGCATGAGGCTTTGCGCCGGGTCTTTGGCGTGATGGTGGGCGATGTGATCGACACATCGCGCGCCCTGATCGCCGAGGCGGGCGTTGCGGATGCGCAGGCCGTGCGGCATCTGGGCCGCCCCTTGGTGCAGTTCTCGCCCGCGCTCTGGCGCGATCTGCGCGAGATCCGCGCGTTTCTTTTCGCGCGCATGTACCGCGCGCCGGTGATCATGGAAATGCGTGAGACAGCCACGCGCACTGTGGCGGAGCTTTTCCCGTTCTATATGGAGCGCCCCGCGCTTTTGCCGCGCCGCTGGCAGGCGGATGTGGCGGCGGCAGAGGGCGCGCCCGCTCTGGCGCGGCTGGTGAGCGACTATATCGCGGGGATGACCGACCGCTTTGCGCTGGCCGAACATGCACGCCATCTGGGCGGGCCGGGCGGTGCGGGATCATGGGCTGGCGTGGCTGTGCCTGCGCCGCATTGACGCCCGCTCTGGCAGTGGTAAACCGAGGCCCAAACCGCAAAGGATGGGGCACATGAACCTTTTCACCACGTTACGCACCGCTGTTCTGGATGCGCTGGCCGAGATGGTTGCCGCCGGGCAGCTTCCCGAGGGTCTCTCGATGGACAATGTGACCGTCGAGCCGCCGCGCGATCCGGCCCATGGCGATATGGCCACCAATGCCGCGATGGTGCTGGCGAAGCCTGCGGGCCTGAAGCCGCGCGACATTGCCGACGCGCTGGCCGCGCGTCTCGCCGCCGATCCGCGCATCGAGGGCGCTGAGGTGGCGGGGCCGGGGTTCCTGAACCTGCGTCTCGCGCCGGGCCTTTGGCATGAGGTCGTTCTGGCTGCATTGGCCGCGGGTGCTGATTTTGGCCGCTCGGATATGGGGCAGGGGCGGCGGGTGAATGTGGAGTTCGTCTCGGCCAACCCCACGGGGCCTTTGCATGTGGGGCATACGCGGGGTGCGGTGTTTGGGGATGCGCTGGCGAGCCTTTTGGATTTCACAGGCCATGACGTGACCCGCGAATATTATATCAACGACGGTGGCGCGCAGGTCGACGTGCTCGCGCGCTCGGTCTACCTGCGCTATCTGGAGGCGCATGGGCAGGCCGTGGCGTTTGAGGATGGCACATATCCCGGCGATTACCTGATCGCGGTGGGCCAAGCGCTTAAAGACAAGGTGGGTGCGGTCTATATCGACCAACCCGAGAGCGTTTGGCTCGAAGAGATCCGCGACTATTCCACCGATGCGATGATGGACCTGATCCGAGCGGACTTAAAGGCGCTCGGGATCGAGATGGATGCGTTTTATTCGGAGAAATCGCTCTACGGCACAGGCCGCATTGAGGCGGCGCTGGAAGCGCTTTATGCCAAGGGGCTTATTTATCAAGGCGTGCTGGAGCCACCCAAGGGCAAGAAGCCCGAAGATTGGGAGCCGCGTGAGCAGACGCTCTTCAAATCCACCGCGCATGGCGATGACGTGGACCGGCCCGTCAAGAAATCGGATGGTGCATGGACCTATTTCGCGCCCGACATTGCCTATCACTTCGACAAGATCGAGCGGGGCTATGACGCGCTCATTGATGTATTCGGGGCCGATCATGGCGGCTATGTGAAACGGATGAAGGCGGCGGTGTCGGCCCTGTCGGATGGGCAGGTGAGCCTTGATGTGAAGCTTGCACAGCTTGTGAAGCTCTACAAAAATGGCGAACCCTTCAAGATGTCCAAGCGGGCGGGCACGTTCGTCACCTTGCGCGATGTGGTCGATCAGGTGGGCGCGGATGCGACGCGGTTTGTCATGCTTACGCGTAAGAACGACGCGCCTTTGGACTTTGATTTTGACAAGGTTCTGGAGCAATCCAAGGAAAATCCGGTCTTTTACGTGCAATACGCCCATGCGCGCGTCTGCTCGGTTCTGGCCAAGGCGCAAGGGGCGGGGATTGACGTGTCGGACGGGGCTTTGCGCGCGGCCGATCTCAGCATCCTCACCCATGAGGCAGAGCTGGCGCTGGCGCGCAAGATCGCCGAGTGGCCGCGCCAAGTTGAGATCGCCGGGCGCACGAATGAGCCGCACCGCGTGGCCTTCTATCTCTTTGATTTGGCCAGCGATCTGCACAGTCTTTGGAACCGTGGCCATGACGTGCCCGAGCTGCGCTTTCTTCAGGAGGGCGATCCGGCCACATCCAGCGCGAAAATTGCCCTCGCGCGGGCCGCAGCCGTTGTTATTTCCGCAGGTCTTGGTATCTTGGGAGTCACTCCGGCGCAAGAATTGCGATAAAAATCGCGACAGTCCGGGGATATATGAGGCAGAAATTCATCCCCGGCACATGCTGGCCGGCGGCAAAGAGGCGAGATATGGCACAGATGCAGGCAGACGGACACTGGTCCGGTGAGGCGCGCGGAACCCGCGGCCAAGATCAGGTAAGCACGCTTTCAAAACTGACATATTGGGTCGCGTCTGCGATCTCTTTGGGGTTGATGATTGGCCTTGGGGTTTGGGGTTACAAGCTGATGGCGCGCGACGTGAGCGGTGTGCCTGTGATCCGCGCCGCCGAAGGCCCGATGCGGGTCCAGCCCGAAGAACCCGGCGGACAACAAGCGGCCAATCAGGGACTATCGGTCAATGGTGTGGCCGCGACCGGAACGGCGGCCTCGGCTCCAGATGAGTTGATCCTCGCTCCGGCCCCGCTTGACCTGACGCTGGAGGATGATCCGACGCTGGAGCGGGTTCAGACGACTTCCCTGCAAACCGCAACAACGCCCGAGACAGCGCCTTCAGACGTCACCCAAGCGGCGCCTGAAATGTCTCAGGCCACAGCGCCTGCCACCGATGAGGAGGCCGCGATGCTGGCTTTGGCCGAAGCCCTGTCGCAAGATGTGCCCCCTTTGAGTGAGGTGGTGCCTGAGGCCAATCTGCGCATTTCCACACCGATTTCGGGCGGTATTGGCAGCTCTCTGCGCCCCAAAGCGCGCCCCTCTGGGGTGCAAGCCGCGTCGCTCTCCAATGGTGCGCCGAGTTCCGCGCAAAGCGCACGCCAAGATGTGGCCGCCGCTGATATCCCGGTAGGCACGCGGCTGGCGCAGCTTGGCGCATTCAAAAGTGAGGCGATTGCTCTTGAGGAATGGGCGCGGCTTGAGGCGCGGTTTGAGGATGTTCTGAGCGGCAAGGGCCGCGTTATTCAGCGCGCCGAAAGCGGTGGGCGGACCTTCTACCGTTTGCGCGCCATAGGGTTTGAGGATCTGGCCGATGCGCGCCGTTTCTGCTCGGCTTTGGTGGCCGAGCGGGCCGAGTGCATCCCAGTGGTCACGCGGTGAGCCGATTTGGCGCGACGATCCTCGACGCAGAAGGACTTCGCCTGAGCGCTGAGGAAAAGGCGTTTTTTCGCGAGGCCAATCCGTTTGGATTTATTCTCTTTGGCCGCAATATTGCGGATGCTGACCAAATCCGCGCGCTCTGTGATGATATGCGCGAGGCGGTGGGGCGCGAGGCCCCGATAACCATCGACCAAGAGGGCGGTCGGGTCCAACGGCTGCGCGCACCTTGGCGGGTTTGGCCCGCACCTTTGGCATTTGTGGAGCAGGCAGGCGCGCAGGCCGAGGAGGCGATGTACCTGCGCTATCGCTTGATTGCGCATGAACTGCGCGCGCTTGGGATCGACAGCAATTGCGCGCCCTTGGTGGATGTGGCGGGCCCCGAGACCCATGATTTTCTCCGCGATCGGTGCTATGGTACGGACTCTGCGCGCGTTGCGGCCTTGGGCCGGGCGGTGGCGGAGGGGCATCTGGCGGGTGGCGTCTTGCCGGTTGTGAAACACATCCCCGGTCATGGCCGCGCCACCGCCGACAGCCATCTTGACCTGCCCGTGGTGGACGCGGATCATGCCGCACTCACCGCATGCGATTTCGCACCTTTCAAGGCGCTGAGCGACCTGCCGATGGGGATGACCGCGCATCTGAGCTACAGTGCGATTGACCCGGTTCCGGCCACGGTATCGGCTAAGATGATGCGGATCATTCGCGATGAGATTGGCTTTGGCGGGCTTATCATGACCGACGATATATCAATGAAGGCGCTGACCGGCGCGCCCGCCGATATTGCACGCGCCTCGCTTGAGGCGGGCTGTGATGTGGCGCTTCTCTGTAACGCCGATCTGGACACGCGCCGGGCCGTTGCCGAGGCCTCAGGCGCGATGAGCCCCGCCGCACAGACCCGCGCCGAGGCCGCCCTGGCCGCACGCAGACCGCCCGATGAGGTTGACATTGCCGCGCTGGAGGCAAAGCTGTCTGCCATCATGGGCGGGTAGGATATGTCTGAGACGGACGAGGATTTTGATCGCGGTGCGGCGGATAACGTGGCCGAAAGGCTCGCGGCAGAGGCGCTGATCGTGGATGTAGATGGGTTTGAGGGGCCGCTCGACGTGCTCTTGATGCTCAGCCGCACTCAAAAAGTGGATTTGCGCCGTATTTCCGTGCTGCAACTTGCGCGGCAATATCTGGCCTTTGTAGAGAAAGCCCGCAAGCTCCGGCTGGAGCTGGCTGCGGATTACCTCGTCATGGCGGCGTGGCTCGCCTTTCTCAAATCCCGCCTGCTGCTGCCGCCCGATCCCACAGAGGAAGGCCCCTCAGGCGAGGAGTTGGCCGCACATCTCGCGTTTCAGCTTGAGCGCCTTCAGGCGATGCGCGATGTGGCCGCACGTCTTATGGGGCGTGACCGGCTGGGCCGGGATTTCTTTGCGCGTGGCGTGCCCGAGGAGATCACACGCTCGCGCAAGATCACTTACACCGCCTCGCTTCTGGACCTGATGCAGGGCTATGCGCGCACCCGCACGAAGGATGAGTTTCGCCCCTATGCGTGGGACCGTGATGCGATTTACCCGCTGGAGGCCGCGCTGGACCGGATGCGGGGCCTGATCGGGTTTGCGGGTGGTTGGACGGATATCGTGACCTATCTGCCCGATGGGTTCGGCACCGACCCTGCACGCCGCCGCTCGGCCACGGCCTCGACCTTTGCGGCCTCGCTTGAGCTTGCCAAAGAGGGGCGGATCGAGATTCGGCAGGGCGAACATTTCGCGCCAATCGAGCTGAGGCGGAAGGAATAACTGTATGAGTGAAGAGCCTGAAACCAAAGAAGAAAGCCTCTTTGAAGCGCCGCCGATAGGCGAGCAGGAGCGTATGGTCGAAGCCATCCTCTTTGCGAGCGCTGAGCCTGTCACGGTGCGCGAGCTTAACGACCGGATGCCCCATGGCAGCGATGCCGCCGAGGCGCTTGTTTACTTGCGCAAACGCTATGAGGGGCGCGGCGTGACGCTGATGAAAACCGGCGATGCCTATGCGATGCGCACGGCACCTGATCTGGGATTCCTGATGCAGCGCGAGACGATGGAGACCCGCAAGCTTAGCCGGGCCGCGATCGAGACATTGGCGATCATCGCCTATCACCAGCCTGTAACACGGGCCGAGATCGAGGAAATTCGCGGTGTGTCGGTCAGCCGGGGTACGGTGGATCAGCTTTTGGAGATGGAATGGGTCCGGCTTGGGCGGCGCAAGATGACACCCGGACGCCCTGTGACATTCGTGGTCACCGCGACGTTCCTCAGCCATTTCGGGCTGGAGAGTGCGCGCGATCTTCCGGGCCTCAAGGAGCTTCGGCAGGCGGGGCTTCTCGACAGCCGTCTGCCGCCATCCTCCATGCCCGGTGCGCCCTCGGGCGAGGATGAGGACGGCGAGATGCTGCTGGAAGAGGGCGATCAATCGGAATTGTTTGAAGAATAGGTTATGTTGCCATCAAAATGGCATAGTTCGACACTATATTCTCCATCAGGCAGTAAAACAGGAGGGCGCTATGAACGTCAACTCAATGGTTAACATGGTTGTGCGCATGGTTATGCGCCGTGTTATGAGCAAAGGGATAAATGCCGGCATGGATGCGGCGACGAACCGCATGTCGAAGGGTCGCCCCGAGGGCGCACAGGTCGATGCCGCCCCAACGCAAAAACGCGCAAAGCAAACCATGCGGATGGCGCGCAAGATCGGCCGGATGTAAGGTCTGCTCAGGTCTTGAAGTGTTTCGACAGCTTCAGACCTTGCCCCTGATAATTTGATTTAAGCTCCGCGCCGTAGAGCTGCGCGGGGATTTCGTCCATGCGCTCATAGATCAGACGCCCCACGCTTTGCCCGTGCTCCAGCACGAAGGGCGCTTCATGACAGCGTACCTCAAGAACTCCGCGCGAGCCTGCACCGCCCGCCGCGTCATGGCCGAAACCGGGGTCAAAGAACCCCGCGTAATGCACCCGAAACTCGCCTACCATCGCCACGTAAGGCGCCATTTCTGCGGCATAGCTTGGCGGGATATGCACAGCCTCGCGACTCACTAGAATATAGAACGCGCCGGGGTCCAGAATGATGCGGCCCTCGTTACTATGGACCTCTTCCCAAAACTCCGCCGGATCGTAATGCCCGATCCGCTCCAGATCAATCAGCCCGGTATGCGGCTTGGCGCGGTAGCCGACCAATGTGCCGGCGCTGGGTTTGAGATCGACGCTGAAGCCAAGCCCCTCGTTGATCTCGGCAGGGCTGTCCACCAGACGTTCGGCTTTGTGAAGGGCGTGTAGCTCCGCGTCGCTCAGCACCGCTTGGCCCGCGCGAAAGCGGATTTGGTTGAGGCGCATGCCCGGGCGCACGAGGACCGAAAAGGAGCGGGGGCAAATCTCGGCATAAAGCGGGCCGGTATAGCCTTCGGGAATACGGTCAAACTCGGTGCCGCCATCGGTGATGAGCCGTGTCAGCAGATCCAGCCGCCCGGTGGAGGATTTGGCATTCGCCACAGCCTGAAGCCCGGCGGGCAGGGCCAACTGCTCCATCAGGGGGACGACGTAGACACAGCCCTTTTCCAACACTGCGCCGGGGCCAAGGTCAATGCGGTGCATCTCGAACTCGGCAATGCGATCTGCCACTGGGGTGCCTGCGCCCGCAAGAAACGAGGCGCGGACGCGGTAGGCGGTCTGCCCGAGGCGCAGATCAATGCTTGAAGGTTGGATTTGGTCGTCTTTGATCGCAGGATTCGCAGTAATCTGGCCCGTTTTGGCCATTTTGCGAAGCTGTTGAGAGGCGAGAACACCGGTCATATGATGTCCGCCTTTATCTTGCGTGGTAGCGGGTCTGCGGGAAGGGTGTAAATGGTCGGGCTAGCAGGACTCGAACCTGCGACCTTCCGTCCCCCAGACGGACGCGCTACCAGACTGCGCCATAGCCCGACGATGGATGCTTCATACCTGTTTTGCGGCGCAGAACAAGGGGGGGCAGACAAGTTTTCCACCTAAGGGGTGGTGCCCGTCGATCCGGGCACTCGCAGATCGCGCAAACGCGAGGCCAGCGCGCTGAGCGCATCTGCCTTGGAGGGGGAAACTGGCGCTGAGAGACCCGCCAAAGCGGTGAGTGTTCCCGCAGGGGCTGTGATTGTATCGGGCGGATCATCCGGCGTGGTGATCGGGCGCGCGCTGGGAAGGACGGGGGGGTCTTGGTGTTTCGGTTCTTCTGGCGTGGCCGCTTCGGCGGGGGGGGATTCGGGCGCATTATCCGCGCTATCCACCTCAGGCACGTCCTTGGCTAATGTGCGGTCAGGCTCACTGGAGGGCGTGGTCTCAGGTACAGGCTCGGGCGCTGGTTCATCCTCGATAGGGGCCGTGGCGTCCTGCATCTCATCCGCTGCGGCCTCAGGCTCAAGGTCAGGCTCTGACACAGGCTCAGGCTTTCTCACGGCTCTTTCGGTGGGTTTTTCACCGCCCGATCGACCAAAACTCAGCACTTGCCCACGCTCTTCTTCGGCCTCGGGCGCCACCTCAAGAGTGATCTCATCCATACCCAGAGAATCATCGATATCCATCGGCGGAGACAGGGCCATGACGTGTTTAACGCCTTGTTCGCGCATGATCTTTTGTACGCCCTTTATCGTCATGCCTTCATCATGCAAAAGTTTGCGAATGCCGCCCAGAAGCTGCATGTCGGCGGGGCGGTAATACCGCCTGCCGCCCGCGCGTTTCACGGGTTTCACTTGGGTGAATTTGCTTTCCCAGAACCGCAGGACATGAGCGGGAATACCCAGCCAGTCGGCGACTTCGCTGATCGTGCGAAAGGCGTCTGCGGATTTGGACATATGCCGGGCTTAGCGCTTGTTGCCGTCGGCCACGCGATCCTTCATCAGGTGCGAAGGTCGGAAGGTGAGCACGCGGCGCGGGTTGATAGGGACTTCTTCGCCGGTTTTCGGATTGCGGCCCACGCGGGCAGATTTCTCGCGCACGGAAAAGGTGCCAAACGAAGAAATTTTCACCTGCTCGCCGCGTACCAGAGCATCCGACATATGCTCCAGAACGCTTTCGACCAACTGTGCGGAGTCGTTGCGTGAGAGGCCCACTTCGCGAAAAATAGCTTCGCTCAGGTCCATGCGCGTCAGTGTCTTATCACTCATCCTGTCCCCCGGATTGTTTTGTAAGGTTAGAGCCAATAAAATTTGAAAGTCAATATCAACGGCTTGGTCTGCCAAGTTTACTCAGGTTTGCGGCCATTACCAGCGCATCACCACGGCACCCCATGCCAATCCACCGCCGATCGCCTCGCTGAGGATCAGATCACCTGTCGTAATCCGCCCGTCCGCTACACCGATGGACAAGGCCAGCGGGATGGAGGCGGCCGAGGTATTTCCGTGGTCCTGCACCGTAAGGATCACGCGGTCCATTGGTAGGCCAAGCTTCTTTGCGGTGCCTGCGATAATGCGGATATTGGCCTGATGCGGTACGACCCAATCAACATCGGCACCCGAAAGACCGGCGCGCTCCAGAGCCGTCACAGCGGTGCTCGCCAGCTTGTCCACCGCCTGCCGAAACAAGGGGTTACCCTGCATCCGCAGCTTGCCGGACGTGCCTGTGGTGCTGACGCCGCCATCGACATAGAGCATGTCGCGGTAGCGCCCGTCAGAATTGAGGTCCGTCGCCAGAATACCGCGATCCTCTGCATCTTCGCGCGCCTCAAGGATCAGTGCGCCCGCGCCATCGCCAAAGAGGACGCAGGTGCTGCGATCCTCCCAATCCATGATGCGGCTGAACGTCTCCGCGCCGATCACCAGCAACCTGTCTGCCTGACCCGCCACGATAAGCGCGTTGGCATTACAGAGCGCATAGATGAAGCCCGCGCAGACGGCCTGAACGTCAAAGGCAAATCCGCGTGTCATCCCCAGCGCGTGTTGCACCATCGTGCCCACAGAGGGAAATGTGAGGTCCGGCGTGGACGTCGCGATGATGATCCCGTCAATGTCCTGCGCCGTCAGACCTGCATGGGCCAGGGCGGCCTCCGCCGCGCGGGTCGCCAGATCTGATGTGGTTTGACCCTCGGCGGCGAAATGCCGCCGCTCAATGCCGGAGCGGGTGCGAATCCACTCATCCGTAGTGTCGATGAGACCCTCGAAATGGCTGTTCGGAACGATCCTGTCCGGCAGGTAATGCCCAATACCGCGGGCCACGGCGCGTCTTGTCATGTGTTTTCACCGTCTGCTTCGGAGCCCGCATCTTCGGCGGGCAGGGAGGCGGATGCAACCCGCGCGGCCAGCTTTTCAGAAAACCCGCTCTGGGCCAGTTGAAAGGCAAGCTTCACAGCCGCCGAAACGCCCGTGGCATCCGCCGCGCCGTGCGATTTTACGACCGTGCCGTTGAGGCCCAAGAATACGCCGCCATTGACCTGACGCGGATCGATCCGCTTTTTGAGGCGACGCAGGGATGTATAGGCGAGCAGCGAGGCGAGCCGCGACAGGGGCGTATATTTGAACGCCTCGCGCAAAAGCTCTGCAATCAGGTTTGCCGTGCCCTCGCCGGTTTTGAGCGCGACATTGCCGGTGAACCCGTCGGTGACGATCACATCGCAAATATCGCCGGGCAGATCGCGGCCTTCGACAAAGCCGATGAAGTCGAAATCCGCATGGCGGGCATTGGAGGAGATAAGCTCATGCGCCTCTTTCAGTTCCGAGCGGCCTTTATGTTCCTCGGTGCCGACATTCAGCAGGCCCACGCGAGGCCGCGCCACGTCAAAGCCATTGCGCGCATAGCTCACGCCCATAAGCGCATATTGCATGAGATCTTTGGCATCGGCGCGAATATCCGCGCCCCCGTCCAGCAGGACGTTGAAGCCTTGGGGATTGCGCGAGGGCCAGAGCACGCCAATCGCAGGGCGATAAATGCCGGGTAGGCGGCGCAGGCGCAGAACGCTCATCATCATCAGCGCCCCGGTATTGCCGCATGACACGCAGACGGTCGCCTCGCCCGCGCGGACCGATTCGAGGGCCGACCACATGGAGGTGTTCTTGCCGTGGCGCATAACGTGGCTGGGTTTGTCATCCATCGACACGATATCGGGGGCGTCGCGAATCTCGCAGATATTTGCCAGAACCCGCTTGCGAGCGACCAACGGCTCCAGTTCGGCGCGGGGGCCGTGCAGGATAAAACCGATATCGGGATTAAGCGACGCGGATTTTGCAATCCCGGCCACAACCACAGCCGGGCCAAGATCGCCACCCATCGCATCTATGGATATAACCGTCCGCCCATGCCGCACCGGAGCCGTGTCCTGCTGCGCTGTCATGGGGGTGTCCTATCCGTATTCAGGCCGGGAGGGGCCTCAGGCTGCGTCTTCGTCCAGGTCGATGTCGTCTGTCATCGCCACGACTTCGCGGTCTGCGTAATGGCCGCAAGCCGAGCATACGTGGTGGGGGCGTTTCAGCTCACCGCAATTCGGGCACTCGTTCGGGTTTGCACTCGAAAGAGAATCGTGCGCGCGGCGATTGTTGCGACGCGACTTGGAGACTTTGTTCTGCTGGACGGCCATGGTGCGATCCTAAATTCCTTGGGGCCTCATATCTGGCCCGGTTTCATGGGTTCACGCGGCTCATACTTCCGAGTGAGCCGTCGGTTCAACCCCAAATTCCGATGAAAGCGCGAAAATACAGGCAAAGGGGCTTTTAGCAAGCAGTTTCTCGCGCGTTACGTGTCGTTCTTGTCAAGGTTTTGCTTCAGAGCCGCGAGGCCTGCGAAGGGCTTGGCGTCCTCGTCACTCATCGGGGTGCTGCCGGGGGTGGTGAAGGCGGTCTGCGTCAGTGTGGCCCCGTCCTTGCGTGGATAGTCGGGCAGGGCCAGCGCGAGCGCCTCCATCAGGATGCGGGGTATGTCGATGAACTCAGCGAGCGGTTCGCTGCTTTCATCCTCGGGCATTTCCATTTCCTCATCAGTAGAGGGGGCAGGCATATTTTCCAAAAACTGCCGTCTGAGGGGCACGTCGATACGCGTGGTAATGGGCTCCAGCGTGATCACGCAGCTTTGCTCCGCGGTGGCGCCCAGGTCTCCGCGCAACTCCCAGTCGCGTTTGCCTATGCCGGTCAGCGTGCCGCGAAAGCTCAGCTTGCGCACGCTTGGCAGATCCAGATCCTTGGCCATCTGCGCGCGCATAGGCGCATCCGCCACAAGGTCGAGCGTGAGGCCGCGACTTGGCGAGAGGTCCGCCGCGCGCAGAACTTCGGGGGTTTTGGTCGTATCAGCCATGAGCGATGCGTGTCCTTGTCGGGGCGAGACAGGTTAACGCGGCCTTGAACCCGAGGGGGGGAGTGTTGTAAGCGGGATGAAAGGCACCGCGTGGCAGTATCAAGAGGTCAGACATGTTCGGACACCAACTTTCCTTTCGTGCGATCCTCGCGGCAGGCGCTTTGTGCTTTATGACAGCGTGCAGCGCCACCTTCAACAATCATGGCTATGTCCCGCTGGACGAAGACTTGCAACAGCTTGTGGTTGGTGTGGATTCGCGCGCCACGGTGGATGATCTGATCGGGCCACCCTCGGCTTCGGGTGTGCTCAGCGGCGGGGATTATTATTATGTCCGCAGCCGCATCCGCAATTACGGCATCCGTCGCCCCGAAGTGATTGAGCGCCAAGTACTCGCCATCAGCTTTGATGGCTCCGACACGATCGCCAATATTGAGCGGTTCGACCTCAGCGATGGCAAGATTGTTGCGCTGTCGCGGCGGGCTACCAACTCTTCGGTCGAGGGGCAGGGGTTCTTGCGGCAGATCTTGGGTAATATCGGCAATATCAACCCGGCCGACTTTTTCTGAGCCAGGTCGGGCATTCGTGCTCGCAAAGTGCTATGATAGAGTCGGGCAGGGCGCGTCGCCCCGCAGCATGAGGCGGTAGCGCCAGTTATGACATCACTCACAGGCCCGACGGTCGATCCGGTTGCCAGTCCATACGCGGGGCCACGCTACGTGGCGCGGCTGGCCCACGGCCCGGATGATTTGGCACGTGCGCAGGCGCTTCGCGCGCTCAGCTTTGGGCGGGCCGGGGCCGATTGCGACGGGTTTGACGCCGATTGCTTGCATTTTCTGGTGGAGGACCGGCGCAGCGGCGGGCTTGTCTGCTGCTACCGGATATTCCCCCTGACAGGCCCGACCATTGCGCGCAGCTATTCGGCGCAATTCTATGATCTCGCGCGGCTCGCCGCCTTTCCCGGCCCGGTGGTCGAGATTGGCCGCTTTTGCACCCATCCAGAGGTCCAAGACCCCGATATCTTGCGCGCCGCATGGGGCGCACTTACGGCATACGTGGATGCCAATGGGGTGGAACTTCTCTTTGGGTGTTCCTCGTTTCAAGGGATTGAGGCGGCGCGTTATGCAGATTCCTTTGCCATTCTTGCGGCGCGGCACCGTGCGCCAGAGGCGTGGATGCCAGGGATCAAAGCGCCTGAAATTGTCGCCCTGTCTACTCTGCGCGCTGGTCAGCGTCCTGATCTGCGCCGCGCGTCCGACCTCATGCCGCCCTTGCTGCGCACCTATCTTTTGATGGGAGGCTGGGTTAGCGATCACGCGGTGGTGGACCGGGCGATGAACACGCTGCATGTCTTCACCGGGCTTGAGATTGCAACGATCCCCGAGGCCCGCAAGCGGCTTTTGCGGGCCGATGCCGAGACCCGTGCGCCCAAGCCTTCTTGACGGGGCCGTGCGGGCGGGTTAGCTGCCCGATATGGCAGCCCGTCCCCCCCTTTTACAGCTGAGCGACATCGCCCTGACCTTTGGCGGTGATCCAATATTTTCCAACCTCTCCTTGGTGGTGCAGCCGGGTGACAAGCTCGCCCTTGTGGGGCGCAACGGGTCGGGTAAATCCACGTTGATGAAGGTTATGGCGGGGCTGGTCGAGGCGGATGCAGGATCGCTGGTCATCGCACCGGGTGCGAGCGTTGGATATATGGAACAAGACCCTGATATGGCCGGGTTTGCCACGCTGGGGGATTATGCCACCGCCACGCTGGACCCTGCGGAGCATTACAAGGTCGAGATGGCCGCCGAGGGGCTGAAGTTCAACCCCGAGGGCGATGTGTCCACTGCCTCGGGCGGGGAACGGCGGCGCGCGGCGCTGGCGCGTTTGATGGCCGAGGCGCCGGAGCTGATGCTGCTGGATGAGCCAACCAACCACTTGGATATCGAGGCGATCGGCTGGCTTGAGCGGACGCTCAAGGAGACCAAGGCAGGCTATGTGCTGATCAGCCACGACCGCGCCTTCCTGCGAGAGCTGTCGCGCGCAACACTCTGGATCGACAGGGGAATGTCGCGGCGGCAGGAGAAGGGGTTTGACGCGTTCGAGGCGTGGCGCGACAAGGTCTGGGACGATGAGGACATGCAGCGCCACAAGCTGGATCGCAAGATCAAGTCCGAAGGCCGTTGGGCCGTGGAAGGCATCAGCGCACGGCGCAAGCGCAATCAGGGCCGGGTGCGCGCCTTGCAAGAGTTGCGCGCCGAACGTTCAAGCCAGATCCGCCGTCAGGGGGCGGCGTCCATGGCACTGGAGTCGGGGCCGAAATCAGGCAAGCTGGTGGCCGAGGCTGAAGTTATATCAAAGGCTTACGGCGACAAGGTGATCTTGCAAGACTTCTCCATTAAGATCCAACGCGGCGACCGGATCGCGCTTGTTGGTCCTAATGGCGTGGGCAAAACCACCTTGCTGCGGATGCTTTTGGGCCAAGAGGCACCGGACAGCGGCAGCCTGCGTTTGGGCACCAATCTCGCGCCTGCTGTGTTTGATCAAAGCCGCGCGCAGCTTGATCCGGACATGAGCCTTTGGGACAGCTTAACTGGTGATCCCGACATGCGCGTGTCGGGCAAGGCCGATCAGGTTCTGGTGCGCGGGATGCCGCGCCATGTGATTGGATACCTTAAAGATTTTTTGTTTGACGAGCGGCAGGCGCGTGCGCCTGTGCGGTCGCTGTCTGGTGGCGAAAAAGCGCGGCTTTTGCTGGCCAAGCTGATGGCCAAGGAGAGCAACCTTCTGGTGCTTGATGAGCCGACGAATGACCTCGATATCGAGACGCTGGACCTGCTTCAGGAGTTGCTCGATGATTATGACGGCACGCTGATCCTTGTCAGCCACGACCGTGATTTTATCGACCGGGTTGCGGCGACCACCATTGCGATGGAAGGCGATGGCCGCGCCGTTGTCTATGCGGGCGGGTGGAGTGACTACCGCGCGCAAAGGGGCAGTGATCCGGCGGAGGAGACGCAGGCAAAACCCCGCAAATCCAACGCGAAGGCGGCGCCTGCGGCAAAACCTGCGGTGAAGCTGAGCTTCACTGAGACCCACCGTCTGGAGGCCCTGCCTGCCGAGATCGCGCGGCTGGAGGCGGAGATTGGCAAGCTTGAAGGGCTGATGGCTGACCCAGAGCTTTACACCCGTGAGCCTGTGAAGTTCCGCAAGGCGAGCGAGGCTTTGACCACCCGGCAGGCGGCCTTGGCGGCGGCGGAGGAAGAGTGGATGGTGCTGGCCGAGAAGGCCGAAGCGTCCTAAGCAGCGCGCCTGATCAAGGCACGTGGCGGCACTCAATTTATCTGAGCAAAGCTGGAGCGGGTAACGAGAATCGAACTCGTAACTAAAGCTTGGGAAGCTGCCGTGATACCTTTTCACCATACCCGCCGCTGAGTGAAGGTTTGCCCCAAAGCGCGGGCAGGATCAAGCGCCATTCGTGGCGCGCGCTGGGGGCAAGTCTGGGCCCCTTACGTCTTTGTTGCTGCGCGGAATAAGCGCCTCCGTAGGCGGATTATTTGCATATTCGCGCGGCCCAAGGTATCAGAAATACCGATTACGCATCGCTGAAAATCGTATTTTACAATATAAAGCCTCTATCACTACACTATATTTGGCCGTGGTCTGGGTTGGATTAGAGGCATGCTTTGCCTGCTTGTGCGCTATTTCAGCCCAATTAGGCCGCTGACGACCAATAATAGGCCGCTTGCACCCAACATACTCCGCATCAAGCGCGGCTGGGACAAGCCTGAGACGCGGCAACAGCACGCGGCACATGATAAAAAACTACGAACTTGGAGGTTCAAACATGAAAAAACTCATTACCAGCCTGTCGATCTCGACGCTGCTAGCGTCGTCCGTGGCAACAACGGCATCTGCCGCTGATATCTGGCCTTTTGACGTGATCAACGCCGAAGGCGGCGGGGCCGAGGTCGTGTCTTATGTCGGTCTGGAGGCGGCCGAGCAGCCTTGGCACATCTGCGTGCTCTTTCCGCACATGAAAGACAGCTACTGGGTCGGCGTGAACTACGGCATCGTGGATCAGGCGCGCAAGCTGGGTGTGAAAGCCACCATCCTTGAGGCAGGCGGCTACACCGAAGCTGCCAAGCAGGTAGCGCAGTATAATGACTGTGTGGCGCTGGGTGTTGATGCGATCGTGATTGGCGCGATTTCCGAGGCGGGTCTGGCCAAGAGCATGGAAGAGGGCCGCGAAGCGGGCATCGTGCAGGTTGGCGTGATCAACCCGATGAGCGATGTGGCCGATGCGCGCATCTTTGCCAATTACGACGATGCGGCTGAGGCGGGTGCGAACTACCTGATCGAGCTTGCGGGCGACACGCCCATGCGCATGGTGCACTTCCCCGGGCCCCAAGGTTCCGGCTGGGCTGAGGCGTCCACTGAGGGCGTGACGCGCGCTCTGGAAGGCAGTTCCATCGAACTGCTCGAATCCAAATACGGTGACACCGGCAAGAGCATTCAGCTTCAGCTCGTGGAAGATGCGCTTCAGGCCCATGACGGCGTGAACATCATCTTCGGCACGGCCGTGACAGCAGAAGTCGCGGGCCAGGCTCTGGAAGAGGCGGGCATCGAAAATGCGATGGTTGCGGCCTATTACTCGAACGAGGGTATGGTCGATATGGTCAAGTCTGGTGCCGTGACCGCCACGGTGACCGAATCGCCGGTTATGGAGGCGCGGATCGCCATGGACATGGCCGTGCGCATCCTTGAGGGCAAAGAGCATATGACACATCTCTTCCCCTCGATGACTGTTGTGACCCAGGACAATATCGCCGATCTTGATCTGAGCCGGTCCTTCGCTCCGGCGGATTGGGAGCCGGTCTACTCGGTCGAGTAAGTCTTGATGACAATCGCAACAAATACACCGGGCGCTCAAGCAGCGCCCGGCTTTGTCTCGCTCCCCCTGATCAAGATCGAGGGGTTGCATAAATCCTATGGCGCGTTCAAGGCGCTGGACGACATGCAGTTTGAGCTGCGCGCGGGCGAGGTGCATGTGCTTTTTGGCGAAAACGGCGCGGGCAAATCCACCCTTATTCAGATCATTTGCGGCGTTCAGGGCTTTGACGAAGGGACATACGATCTCTTTGGCGCCCCGGCTGGTACGCTCAGCCCCGCGATCGCGCATAAAAAGGGTGTGAGCATCGTTTTTCAGGAATTCAGCCTGATCCCCGATATGACGGTCGAGGAGAACCTCTTTCTCGGCCATGAGGTGATGCGTGGCGCGCGGCTTGATAAGGCGGCGATGCGCGCGCGCGTGGCGTCTGTGCTGGACCGGCTGGGCTTTGCACTTGATCCTGCCGCGCAGGTCAGCAGCCTGCGGCGCGCCCATCAGCAGATGGTTGAGATCGCCAAGGCGCTCTTGTGGGATTGCAAGGTCCTGATCCTGGATGAGCCGACAGCGTCGCTCACCGATCAGGAGGCCGCGCAGCTTTTCGATATCATAGAACAGTTGCGTGCGGACGGTCTTGGGATCGTCTATGTCTCGCACCGGATGCCAGAAATTCAGCGCCTTGCGGACCGGATCACGGTGCTGCGCGACGGCAAGTTTATCGCCACGGTGCGCAATGAGGACACAAGCGAGAAGGAGCTTGTGCAACTGATGACGGGGCGGACTTTTGACGAGTTTTTCCCGCATGTCGCGCGCAATGTGGGCGAAGAGGTTTTGCGGTTTGAGGATGTGACGCTGCAAAGCGGTCTGGCCGAGCATGTGAGCTTTGCCGTGCGCCGGGGCGAGGTTCTGGGCTTTGCGGGCCTTGCGGGCTGTGGCAAATCCGAGGTGCTGCGCGCGGCCTTTGGGCTGGAGACCGCCGCGCGGGGCCGGATCACGGCAAGCGGGGTGGCGTTGACGCATCATAACCCACGAAAGGCGCTCAAGGCGCGCATCTGTTATTTTCCGTCCGATCGCGCGACTGAAGGGTTGGCGATGCACCAAAGCATGGTCTTCAACGGTACCATCGCCGCGTTGGATGATCCGGCCTTTTCGCGCAGTAAGACATTGCTGAAGCGCAAAGCCGAGACAAGCTTTACCCAATCCATGATCGACAAGCTGAAAATCCGCACGCCGGGCCTTGGCGCGAAGGCGGATCAACTATCGGGTGGCAACAAGCAAAAACTGATGATTGCCAGGGGTTTGTCGCGCGATTTTGATGTATTTTTATTCGACGAGCCCACAGTGGGTGTCGATATCCAAGCCAAGCTGGAGATTTATGACGTGATCAAGACACTGACCGAGGACGGTAAGGCGGTGGTCATCGCCTCATCCGAGCTGGCCGAGGTCATGCATATGTCGCACCGGGTTCTGGTCATGCGCGAGGGTGCCATCGTGGGTGAGCTTGACGGTGAGGCGGTCACGGAAGATGCGCTCTTGTCGCTTTTCTTCGATCACGAGGTCACGACGAGTGGGCAGGCAACGAGCGGAGAAACAACGGGCGGGGAGGCGGCACAATGAGCGATGCAAGCCTGACCCGCGAGAGCCAAATGGGCCGCATCCTCCGTGTGGTGGGCATTTTGCCCATCGTTCTGGTGCTGACATGCGTGTTTCTGGCGCTTTATGAGCCACGGTTTGTGCGGACCAACAATCTGATCAACGTGCTGCGCAATGCGTCGTTTCTCACGATCATCTCGGCCGGGCAGATGCTTGTCATCATCGTCGGCGGTTTTGACATCTCCGTCGGGGCCATTGTCGCGCTGACCTCGGTCAGTGCGGCCTTGTCCATGGCGGGGCTGTCGGAGATGGGGGTCGAGAGCGTCGGGATGATCGTCCTTTTGGGGTGTCTCATGGGGCTGATCCCGGCGATCATCGTAGGCATCGCCAATGGCTTTTTCGTGAGCGTGATGAAAATCTCGCCCTTCATGGTGACCATTGGCACGATGACGATTGCGCTGGGGATTGCGGGCTATGTCACGGGGGGTACGCCGATTTATGACATGCCCGAGCTTTTCACCCGCGAGATCGGGCGCGGCAAGGTTTTTGGCCTGCCATACATCGTTTATGCGGCCATGATTGTGGTGCTGGTGATCTGGTATATCCAGAACCAGACGCGGATGGGCCGCTATTTTTATGCGGTCGGTGGCAATGAGAAAGCGTCCCGCCTGTCGGGGCTCAACACACGCAAATATATCTGGCTGGCTTATGTGTTCAGCGCGCTTCTGGCCGGGATTGTCGGGCTTTTCCTCACTGCGCGGGTGGGGTCGGGCGAGGCGACGCTGGGCAGCAACCTGATGTTGGAGAGTATATCGGTCGCGGTGATTGGCGGTGTGGCCCTCAAGGGCGGCGTGGGGCGGATCGGGATGGTGGTGATGGCCGCCCTCTTCCTATCGGTGCTCAGCAACGGGATGAGCCTCGCGCGGATCGACAGCAAGTATCACATCATCATCATAGGTCTGGTGATCATTATCGCCGTGGCCGCTGAGAGCTTCCGCGAGAGCAGAAAGGGCCGTCATGTCTGATCAAACGCAAACACCGGGTTTCGATCTGCGCAGCATGGGGACGCATCTCTTGTTGCCGCTCGCGATTGTGGCGGTCGTGCTGGTCTTTGCCCTGCTACAACCGGCGATGGTGTCGGGCGGCAATGTGGTCAATATCCTCAAGCAATCGTCGCTGTTTTTCTTCGTGGCCTGCGCGCAATTGATGGTGATCATCACGCGGGGGTTTGATCTGTCGGTGGGGGCCAACGTCTCGCTGGTGTCGGTCGCGTCCTCCATGGTGATGACAGCGCTTATCCCCACGATGGGGGCGGGTGCGGGGATCGCGGCAGGGGTGGTGTGCGGGCTGCTGATCGGAGTGGGGATCGGGGCTGTGAACGGCGCTCTTGTGGCTTATGCGCGGATTAACCCGTTTATCGCGACACTGGCCACGATGAGTATTTTCACCGGATTTGCGACCACGATTTCGGGCGGTTTTCCTATTTTCAATCTGCCTGATGCGTTCAATTTCGGTTTCAATCAGATGTTGATCCTCTTGCTGCCGATCCCTGTGGTGATTGCGGGGCTGGTCGCATGGGGCATCCATTTCACGCTGACGCGGACGGTGCATGGGCGCGTGCTCTATGTGCTGGGCGACAGCAACGCCGTGGCCCATGTCGGCGGGCGGCGCGTGAAAGAGCATCTTTTCTTCGCATATGTCAGCGCAGGGGTCTTGGCCTCCATCGCCGGCATTCTGATGACCGCGCAGACCGGGTCTGGCGAGCCGAACCTCGGGACGTCGTTGGTGCTGGGCAGTATCGCGGCGGCAGTGATTGGCGGCGCGTCCTTGCGCGGCGGGGCGGGCGGCATTTCGGCGCCAATCTATGGCGCTTTGCTGATCACGTGCCTCTCGGTCGGCATGAACCTTGAGCAGATCCACGGGGCATTGCAACCTGTGGTGATCGGGGCAATCTTGATTTTTGGAGCAGCACTTGATGCGCTGCGCAATCGCGGGCGGTAGGAGGCAGCCATGTGTAAGGGAAGCGGAGCGGGCACAGCGGTGCCGAAGGTGTTTATCGACAACGAGCGCACACGCGTGACCGAATGGCGTTTTGCCGCGCGCGGGGACAACACGGGCTGGCACAGGCATGAGTATGATTATGTCGTGGTGCCGGTGCAGGATGGCTTTTTGGAACTGACTGACCCGGATGGGAAAATGACCCGCGCCGAGCTGAAGACAGGCGTGCCCTATTTTAAAAATTTGGGCGTTGAGCATGATGTGGTAAACGGGAATGACTTCGAGTTTGCCTTCATGGAGGTGGAGTTCAAGGATAGCGCTGCGGGCGGCGCTTAGGACCGTACCAAGGGCTGATCCGGGCCGTAGAACGGCCTTGGGCAAAGGTTTATGCGTATTTCACCAAGTCTTGGCCGAAGCCTTGGGAGATACTTGCCACAATAGCGGCACTGGGATGGAGCGCTTTGCGAGGGGGAGATCATGTATTTTTCGACAGCTGAGTTCACCGCGCCCGACAAGAGCGATGTCTGGGCTCGTAAACTGTCTGAGACCTATTTCTCGCTTGAGGCCGAATGCCATAATGCGGCGGAGTTTCAGGGCGAGCTGAAATCTTGGTCGTTGGGCGTCATGGGCCTGTCAGAGATGGAATGTGACGGGGTCCTTTACCATCGCCGCCGCGAACATTTTGCCAAGGAACAAGACGCAAGCCTCCTGATCACTATCCCGCACAAGGGAGATGTGCATTTCAAGCAGGCCGCGCGCGATACCAAATGCGGCCCCGGTGCGTTTTTGGTGGAGCGAGGCGACATGCCTTATGAGTTCTGGCACGCCAAGCGCAATCGGCTATGGGTGCTCAAAGTGCCCACCGCCAGCGTCCGCTCGCGCCTTGGGGCGACGGATCGGCTGGGCTCACTGACCTTTGATGCCACGGGCGGTGTCGGGTCTTATTTCGTGGGGGCTGTGCGCAACACGATCGAGTGTATTGATATGATCGCCGATGCCGGGCGCGATATGGCGGGGCAACATCTGCTGGACCTTCTGTGCCTATCGATGCGCAGCGATGACCGTATTCTGGACAGCAATTCCTCGACCATCCGTGCAGCTCATCTTCAACGTGCCGAGCAATATATCCGCGATAACCTTGCCAATCCCAACCTCAGTTCGCAACTGGTCGCCGAAAGCTGTGGCATCTCGCTGCGCTATCTTCAGCGTCTCTTTGCGGAGACGGACAACTCCATCGTAGGTTATATCCGCGACAAGCGGCTCACGCGCTGTGACGAGGCGCTTCGGATGGTGGGCGAGACCTCTACCGTGGCCAATATCGCCTATAAATGGGGGTTCTACGACCAAGCGCAGTTTTGCAAACATTACCGCAAGCGCTTTGGCTGCACCCCCACCGACACACGCAGACAGATCCGCCTGGAGGCGGCGCGCGAGGGCTGAGAGCGGCCCGCCACACAAAGATACCAAATGAAGCATGGCCCCGAATAAAGGGGCATGACCCCTCACGGGGTGCGCAGACATAAAAAGACAGGAACGCAAAATGACAAAAACACGGGTTGCAGTCGATGTGGGGGGCACGTTCACCGACGTGGTCATCATGGATGAGGCAAGCGGGCAGATCCGCATTGAAAAGACCCCCTCCACCCCCGATGATCCGATGCGCGCCATCATGACCGGTGTGGCGGATGCAAAGGTGGATCTTGCGGATGTCACCATGTTCTCGCATGGCACCACGGTGGCTACGAACGCGCTTATCATGCGGCAATTGCCACGCACGGCGATGGTCTGCACCGAAGGGTTCCGCGATGTGGTGGAGATACGCCGCTCCAACAAGGAAGACCTTTGGGACACCTATAAGGACGTGGCCAAGCCCTATATCCCGCGCCGGGACCGTTTGTGCGTCAAGGAACGGATCGACGCTGCAGGCAAGGTGATCGCCGAGCTGGACGAGGCAGATGCCCGCCGGGTGGCCGCGATCCTCAAGAAACGTGATGTGAAGGCCATCGCCGTTTGTTTCATCAACTCTTATGTCAACGGCGCGCATGAGCGGCGGATGAAGGAAATCCTGCGCGAGGTGATGCCGGATGTGCATATCTCGATCTCAAGCCAGATCATGCCCGAGATTTTCGAGCATGAGCGGTTCTCGACCACGATGGTCAATGCCTGCGTGTCGCCCGTGGTGGTCGATTACGTCTCGCGGCTGAGCGATAAGCTCTCGGACGGGGGCTATACGCGCGACCTTTTGCTCCTGCACACCGGCGGCGGCGTGATGACGCCCGCAAGCGTCAAGGATTTTGCCGCGCGTCTGGCTGGCTCGGGCATTGCGGCGGGGGCGATTGCGAGCCGGTTTATCGGCAATCTCTGCGGCCATGAGAATTCCATCGGGTTTGACATGGGCGGGACCAGCACGGATGTCTCGCTGGCCTATCAGGGCGAAAGTACGGTGACGAAGGATTGGTATATTGAATACGGCTATCCTATCCGCTTCCCGTCGATCGAGGTTCTGACCATCGGCGCGGGCGGTGGATCGCTCGCGTGGCGCGATGAAGGTGGGTCCTTGCGCAACGGACCGCAATCCGCGGGCGCGATGCCCGGCCCTGCGTGTTATTCCAACGGCAATGAGGTGGCCACCAACTCGGACGCCAATGTGGTTCTGGGCCGTCTCGGCACCAGCCTTGCAG